>DAISXR010000028.1:21107-22966 GCA_036825755.1 Anaerolineaceae bacterium | reverse complement strand
TGGATGATTCCTGGATCCACCAGACCTTTGCCCGCAATCTGGCTGAAACCGGTCGGTGGGAGTATATGAACGGCGAGCCGGCGGCCGGTTCTACCTCCCCGTTGTGGACAGTGTTGCTCGCAGCAGGCCACCTGCTGAAGATTGACCCCACTGTCTGGGCTTTTACCCTGGGCATCGCTGGGTTGATCCTGACCGTTATATTATGCGATGCTCTGTGGCGTACCTTTCAACCAGCACAAAACAAGAGGATCTTGCCCCTGTTTGGTCTGGTGATTGCCACGGAATGGCACCTGGTGTGGTCTGCCCTGTCGGGAATGGAAACCATCCTGTACATGGTGACGGTTTGTCTGGTCTTTTACTTGTTGTTGAAGCAAGCACCTCCCTGGCTGTTGATTGGCGGCCTTACCGGCTTGCTGGTCTGGATCCGACCGGATGGTCTGACCATGCTGGGACCGATGCTCTTTCTGGCGTTGTGGAATCCCAATCCCTGGCGGCAAAAGTGGAAAGCAGTGGGGTTTGCTCTGGTCGGGACCGCCATTTCTATCGCGTTGTACATGGCCTTCAATTACAGTCTGGATGGATCGATCTGGCCCAATACGCTATATGCCAAACAAACCGAGTATGCCGTTCTGCGTGAACAATCGATAGTGATCCGATATTTTCGCTTGTTCGGTCAGATCAACATCGGAGTCGGTGCGATTTTGGCGCCGGGGTTTTTATGGCAGCTTTTTCGGATTGCGAAAGATCGCAACCGGTGGGGAATGGCGGCTTTTCTGTGGATGGCCGGTTTCATCGGCATTTACGCTGTTCAACTCCCGGTTACCTATCAGCATGCACGTTATCTCATCCCGGTCATTCCTGTGTATCTTTTGCTTGGCTTTTCAGGTTTCGGGGATCTGATTTCAAGGATGAGTGATCAGAACCGAATTGAATTTGTGGTGAAAAAAGCCTGGTTGATCAGCATAATAGGCGTCCAGGCGGCCTTCTGCCTGTTGGGGATGAGAACATACGCCAACGATGTGGCGATTATCAATACAGAGATGGTGAAAGCAGCACAGTGGGTGGCCGAGAATCTGCCCGAGGACGCGAAGATTGCGACGCACGACATCGGCGCGATGGGATATTTCACGCGGAATCAGATTGTGGATCTGGCAGGGTTGATCAACCCGGAAGTGATCCCCATCATCCGGGATGAACCTGAGCTGATTCAGTATCTGCAAACTAACAAAATTGATTACCTGGTTGCGTTTCCGGGCTGGTATCCGTTGATAGTGAAAGAAACTGAAATGATATATAATACGAATAGCTTATTTTCTCCACAGACTGGTGGAGAAAATATTTCCGTTTACCTGCTCAAGTAAGGCTGCTGATCTGGGATTAACAATAGTGAAGACGCAAACGTCACTCAGCAAAATACTCTTTCCGGAAGAGCACATCTCTACCGCGATCCTTAAATTGCTGGATGACGGGGTCAACGACACCCGTAAGTTGCTGGATGAAACGAACGCTCAGTATGAGCAGAGTAAAATCGAACTGACCAACGCCATCCGGCGCAATACAGCGGTGATGTCACAGATTCAAAAAATGCAGACCGATCTGGACGGGATTGCTAAACTTGATCTTCAGCAGGCCTACCGATCAGCGCTCGATTCGCAGCAGATGATGCTGGTGGTACGGGGACAGACGGACAAGCTTAAGAGCGAGATCGAAATTCTGAACGGTTCAATAAAGCTGCTGGAAACGGTGGCGATCATGATCCGCGACGCACAAGACTCGAGCTTTGGTTATGAAGTGAAGGATTCAGGCGCGATCCTGCAAATGGTAATCGACGCGCAGGAAACCGAGCGGCAGAAGCTGTC
>DAISXR010000028.1:16471-21007 GCA_036825755.1 Anaerolineaceae bacterium | reverse complement strand
TACCTGGAAACCATGCTGTTCAGAACCATGCAGGAACTGCTGCAAAATGCGTATCAGTACAACAAAGACGAGCTGGATACATTAAAGGTGGATGTGGAGATTATTGTCGATGAGCATAATCTCAGCCTGTATGTTCAGGACAATGGGCAGGGGTTCGATCCTGAAAAGGCAGGCCGCAGCAATGGAATGGGCTTGAAACTGATCCGCGAGCGGATTGAGGTGATGAACGGAACATTCCATGTTGATGCATCGCCCAACCGCGGTTGCGCCATTCGCCTGTCTTTACCTTATCTTGAAGTCGAGACGAACTCGATCAATAAATAGTGAGAAAACGAGGAATTTACAGACAATACAATGAAAAAGAAGATCGGTGTGTTAACCGGAGGTGGAGATGTTCCAGGTTTGAACCCCTGTATGAAAACGGTTGTAATGGGGGGACTTGAGCTTGGCTATGAGGTAGTGGGTATCCGGCGCGGATGGGCAGGGCTGCTGAACTATAACCTCGATGATCCGGACTCGCAAAAAACAAATGTTCGACAGCTTTCCCGTGAAGATGTTCGAACGATTGACCGTTCCGGGGGAACTTTTCTGCATACCTCGCGAACCAATCCGCAAAATGTCTCCGAAAGCAATATCCCTGAATTTCTACGGAATTCTGCCAAAGGCAAGAAAGTACCCGGCAAGGATACCTATGATTTTACCGAACACATTCTTGAGGTGATCGACAGACTGGAATTGAGTGTGCTGGTGGCCATTGGCGGTGATGACACGCTCAGTTATGCAGCCCGTTTACACCGTGAAGGCTTTCCAGTCGTCGCGATCCCGAAAACGATGGACAACGATGTCTTTGGCACCGATTACTGCATCGGTTTTTCGACCGCGGTTACACGCAGCGTGGAGTTTATTACCAACATGCGTACCTCTGTGGGTTCACATGAGCGCATCGGGGTGGTAGAACTGTTCGGCCGTAATTCAGGTGAGACCAGCCTGATTTCTGCCTACCTTGCCAATGTGGATCGAGCAGTGATCACAGAGGTGCATTTCAATATTCAAAAACTGTGTGATATGCTGATGGAGGACAAACGTAACAACCCGTCCAACTATGCCATTATGACCATTTCGGAAGGCGCCGTGATGGAAGGAGGTGAAATCATTGAAAGCGGCGAAGCGGATGCATATGGGCATCGAAAATTAGGGGGTATTGGTGAAATCGTTGCCATGGAGATCAAGAACCGGACCGGAGAGAACATCATGTACCAGCAAATTGCGTATTTGATGCGTTCCGGGGCGCCGGATTCACTGGATCGCATGGTGGCCTCTTCATTCGGGCATCTGGCCATTCAGTTAATCGCAAGGCATGATACGGGAAAGATGGTTTGTCTGCATGGTGGTAAATACGGAACTGTGCCCATCAGTATGATCATGGCCGGCAAGAAGCGGGTGGATGTACCGGCTTATTATGATATCGAAAATTACCGCCCGCGTGTACGTGATTTTATGGGTGTACCCATGTTCCTGAGCTAAGGTCGATTTTCTCTGCTTTCATTATTGGGTATGCAGGTCATCAAAGGAGATAAAAATGATCGTAACGACCAAAAAACTATTTGAACTGGCCTATGGCAAATACGCCATCGGCGCCTACAACATCAATAATCTCGAACAGACCATGGGTTTGTTTCGGGGAAATGTAAACAGCCAGGCTCCTTTCATCATTCAGATCAGTAAGGGAGCGCGCACTTATACCGATAAATCAATGCTGGAAGCCCTGATTCGGGGCGCTGACCGGTTATTCCCGGATGCGATTTTTGCTGTGCATCTGGATCATGGCGATGTGGAAACCTGTATGGATTCAATCGAGAGCGGTTTTTACAGCTCTGTGATGATCGATGCAAGCCATGAAGATTTTGAAACCAATATCAAGGTCACCAAATCTGTGGTGGATGCAGCTCATGCGAAGGGTATAGTGGTGGAAGCCGAACTGGGTAAACTGGGCGGGGTTGAGGAACATGTGGCTGTCGCGGAAGCCGATGCCAAATTGACCGACCCAGACCAGGCCAAAGAGTTTGTGGAACGAACCGGGATTGATTCACTGGCCTGCGCCATAGGTACCAGCCACGGTGCCTACAAATTTGCCGGATCGCAGGGTGTACGTTTTGATGTGCTGGAGCAGATCCAGAAACGTCTGCCGCTGTTTCCGCTGGTGATGCACGGCAGCAGCTCGGTACCGCAGGAAGAAGTGATGCGCATCAACGCTGCCGGTGGAACGCTGAAAGGCGCAAAAGGCGTGGATGCCGATCAATTCAAACGTGCCGCGGAACTGGGCGTGACCAAAGTGAACATCGATACAGACGGACGCCTGGTGTGGACACGCGTCCATCGCGAATATTTCCGTGATCATCCGGAGCAGTTTGATTTCCGTAAACCCGGCGAAATCTTCATGAAGGAATACGCCAAATTTATTGAAGGCAAAAACGAAAAACTGGGCAGCGCAGGTCAGTTGCCTGCCATCTGGAAAGTTCTTAAATCTTAATCGCTCACAATTGACGCCAGCCGTCATCAGGGACAGATCCTGGAAGGGCTGGCGTCTATATTTAAAAGGATGATCGTATGCCAAAAAGTGAACAGGGTGTCAGCAGCGACCGTTACCAGGTGATCCCGCGTGTGTTGATCTTTTTGATTCAGGATGATAAAGTCCTTCTGCTGAAGGGAAACCCGAACAAACGCATCTGGGCCAACAAATACAACGGAATCGGCGGGCATGTGGAGTATGGAGAAGATATTCTCAGCGCGGCCCGCAGGGAGTTGCTGGAAGAAACCGGCTTGAGCGGGATTGATTTGTGGCTATGCGGAAATATCATGGTCGATGCCAGCCCGGAGACAGGTATTTGTATCTTCCTGTTCCGCGGCGAATATCACGACGGTCAGATTATCGATTCAGAGGAGGGGCGGTGCGAATGGATTTCTGCCGGGCAGATGCAGACACTGCCTATAGTGGAAGATCTGTATACCATACTGCCCAGGGTGATGGCATACCACCCGGGTGATGCTCTGATGTACGGGCATACCTTTTACAACGATCAGGATCAAATGGTGATCGAGTTTCAGTAAGCTATCAGATAATCTCAGTGGAGCGGATCCGTAAATCAACCCTGATTGCTTGCGGATTCCTTTTTTTCATAGAATAGCAACAATGTGTCGCCGTATTTGCGCTGCTCAACCTCAGTAAGGCTGTTGAGTGCCAGATCGCCGTACTCCAGCACATCGATCTGGACAATCACCGTGCCCTGCGGATGCAGCCAGCCGGGGTTGGCATCCAGGCGTGTCATGGCGTCCAACCATAAACCTTTATACTGAGGCGGAGCGACAAAAATGAAATCAAACTGGTGATCCGGTTCTTTTTGCAAATATTTAAGTGCATCCATCAGGAGAGCGCTTGAGTCATCCTCAAAACCGGCTGCTTTGATGTTTTCTTTCAGGATCAAATAGGCGGAGCGGTTTTTCTCGATGAAGACGGCGAATTCCGCGCCGCGGCTGAGCGCTTCGAGCCCAACGCTTCCAGTTCCGCCAAACAGATCCAGGAATTTACAATCCTCGATATCGCCTCCGAGGATATTGAACAGCGCTCCCTTCACCTTATCGGTGATGGGGCGGGTGATATCACCGGGGACCACGCGAAGGCGCGTCCCTTTGGCGGTTCCTGCGATGATGCGGGGCTGGCTCATGAGGGATTCAAACCTCGTCTTTCGTGGCGTAAATATTCCCAATAGGAGAAATGATCGGGAGCACGCAGCCGGTACCCAGAATGAACCGCTCACCGCGTGTAGCCTGGACGGCGTTGCGCTTCTCCCGCAATACATCGGCAGGGGTACCCAGCATCATCGTCTCTTCCTGTCGCAAACCGCCCAGAACCACTCCTTTGAACATGCGTTGTGCGTCAGAAAGTGAGGGCGGTGTTTCCTGATCGTGCCAGTTCAGAACCTGCAGAGGATAATCGAGTACTTCCTCAAACATAACCTGATTCCCGTGTATGTGTCCGATGTTCAGCCAGAAATCAGGCATTTGGTGCAATACTTTCAGGTCATACTTGCGCCCAAAACGCTCAAATTCACCTGGGGTCAACAGGCCGTACTGGGCATGTTGAACGGCGAAAAAGATACCGTCAATCCCTAGCTGGCGGATGTGGTGCAGGAACCGCAAAGTACTCTCTGCGATGATCTCCAGGCCGGCGTTCACCGCATCGGGGTATTTTCGTAAATGAACCAATAATTCCTGCGGGCCAACCAGGTTTTTGGCCTGAGAAAGGGGGCTGAAGATGGTGTGGAGCACCGGCGTTCCGGGTGAAAACTGATCCACCAGCATCTTCAGGCATTCCACCATCATGCCTAACTGGCCCTGGCTGGGATCTAAAACGGGAAGGGAAAACCAATCTTCAGGTTTTTGAATGGCATGTTTCGTGTAGTCACGTGTCCCGTGACGATGGCCGTTCCACTGATCCTGTACGCCCCAATCCCGTAAACAATAGGAGGAGGCAGGGGT
>DAISXR010000028.1:2278-16371 GCA_036825755.1 Anaerolineaceae bacterium | reverse complement strand
CGTTCCACTGATCCTGTACGCCCCAATCCCGTAAACAATAGGAGGAGGCAGGGGTGACCTTGATCAGGTCGAAATCATAGTTCTGTTGAAACTGCGCCACGGCGCGCGCGAGCGAGCCGGCACCCTGATCATCACCTGGGAAGTGTCTCCACAGAGCAACCGGGATTTTATCGGGGTGTACACCTGACAGGCAGGTCTCCAACCGGTTGCGGTGTGTGAAATCTCTGGGTGCCATCAATTTCCTCTCGCGTCAAACTGACTATCATTATTCAGCGTTAACGTCATTATACGTCCAGTAACGATTGGCCGCGTAGTTCCACATGAGAACGATCAGGATGGCAATCGCCACACCGGTGTTGTGCCCCAGGAATTCGGGGGTGAGAAAGAAATGGGGGAACCAGCGCGCGGCCAGTCCGAGTAATCGCTTTTCCAGGAAAGAGAGCAACCCCACACGTACACCCAGCCCGATGGCATTAATGATCCCAAATTGAAGCAATTGGCGGCCAACATTCTTGCTGCGCGAATCTGGATATGTCCAGTAGCGGTTCCACAGGAAATTGTTGACCACCGCTGCAACAAAGGAGATACCGCCGGCCAGGACGTAAGGGGTTTTGATCAGGAGCAGCAGGTTAAGAATACCAAAATCTACCACAGCGCCAATGGCGCCTACGATGGCAAAACGGAAAAAGCGTTTGCGTTCCTTGGCGTTTTGAAGGATCATTAAGCCCCGAGTTTGCTCTTGAAGTAGGGATAGGTTTTTTCGATGCCGGTGCGGAGATCCACAGATGGAGACCAGTGGAGAATATTTTCGGCTCGGGTGATATCCGGTCGTCGACGCTGGGGATCATCACCCAGGCGGAGATCTTCCTTGATGATGATGCCTGCTTCATTTTGCAGGATCTCATTGATGGTCTGGGCGAACTCCAGAATGGTGACCTCGCAGGGATTGCCGATATTAACCGGATCATGCTCTTCTGACATGAGCAACCGGTAAATGCCTTCCACCAGATCGTCGACAAAGCAAAAGCTGCGGGTTTGCTGCCCATCACCGTACACGGTGAGCGGCTGCTTGTTAAGCGCCTGCAGAATGAAGTTAGGCACCACGCGCCCATCATCCAGGCGCATGCGCGGGCCATAGGTATTAAAGATGCGCACAATACTGGTATTCAACCCGTGGTAGCGGTGATATGCCATTGTGAGTGCCTCGGCAAAACGTTTGGCTTCATCATATACCGAACGTACGCCAATCGGATCAACGTGGCCCCAATAGGTCTCCTTTTGAGGGTGTTCCAGCGGGTCACCGTAAATTTCACTGGTGGAAGCCAGCAGGTAGCGAGCGTTATGCGCTCGAGCTACCCCCAGGGTATTGTGAGTGCCCAATGCGCCGGCCTTCATGGTTTGAATGGGCAGGTTCGTATATCCGAATGGAGACTGAGGATTGGGGCTGGCTGGCGAAGCAAAATGAAGAACAGCGTCTACCTTGCCGGGCACAAAGATGAAGTTGGCTACATCGTGCCGTATGAATAGAAAATCAGGATTTCCGGCCAGGCGTGCAATGTTATCAGGGCTGCCGGTGATGAAATTATCCATCCCAATCACCTGATGCCCCTCTTTGAGCAATCGCTCGCATAAGTGCGAGCCTAAAAACCCTGCAGCCCCTGTAATTAATGCTCTCATGTGTTCTCGTGTCTCCTGTATTTTATTTCCAATCGATAAGTTTAACCGATCCATCGCCGGTGATGCGGGTGAATTTTAAAGTTTTAAGGTTGAGTATCCAAATATCGCTCTGATAGAGTACACTCACCAGCGCATCCGGGCAGAGAGTCTCAGATGGGCACCATTGGACTTCCTGTACCTCCAGCTCGAGCTCTGGCTCAAGAGGGAGTGCCTCCAACGAGATTTCCTCTTCAGATATGGCGGCGTTCAAATGGTATCCGGTATTTGCGGTACCCGAAACAGCCTGTTGAAGCCATACCAGATTGTAATCCTGGCGCGGTGATGGCGCCACGGATAGCGCCTGAGCATTTAAGGCTTGCTCTGTGACGATACGCGCTTCCGATGTGTGATACACATCCACCACCGAGAGGAAAAACCCGTTCGGAATGTCGTCAAAAGCTCCGCCTGAAGCGTGATTGGTGAAGTACAGCCGCCGGCCATCTGGTGACCAACTCAAATCCGGCAGCCAGGCGGTCCCATTTTCAGGCTGATACGGAAGAATCGCGGCAAGCTCCTTTATTTCTCCTGTCTGCACATTGACCCATCCGACAGAATCTGTCTGACTATATGCCAGGTACTGTCCATCTGGAGACCATAAATAAGTGGTGCCCCACCAGCCGTACACGCCACCGGGGCCGGGTTCCAGGAGGGTCACAGAATTGAGAATGGTTCCGCCTGAGTCAAAAGCAGCCAGGATCAGATCGTTGTTGGCCTGCCAGCCAGGGGCGGCCTCGCGCGGTTCCACGGTGGAATATGCAACTGTCAATCCACCGTCTGGCTGCCAGTCAGCGAAATGGATGATATTGCGTATCCCCAGTGAAACGGGCTGCAACGTATCTGCTTCCGTATCCACAAACCACAGCTCGTTCAAATCACCGCTTTCAGAAGGTTGCAAGGAGCTGGTGTATAAAAGCCAGCGTCCATCCTGTGAGAGCGAGAAGACACGTCCATCAAGATCGCCGGTCATGATCAGGGGAGTACGATGATCTGATGAACCCTGCATCAACCAGGCATTGCCTTCAGTCAGATAGGCGATCTTCCCGGGAACCGCAACCGGCGTGATCGGCTCCTGTACACCGGTCATCACGATCTCGGGTCTGGCTTCCATCAGAACCTGCTGACGAAACAGAGTTCGCGATAACTCAACATCCTCTTCCAGCAAAAGGCGGTAGGTGTTTTGCAGCAAACCTGTAACACCAGCCTGTATCACCGATTTTTGTCCCAGGGGAAGTGATTCATCGATTATGGTTTGTGTTTCATATGGGATGCTGATTTCTTCCATGACATACTGCTCGGTGATCCTGACGAGATGGATCTGCATTCCATCCACCAACAATTGATCGGGATCATGATCCAGGCGATCCATGGCGGATGGTATGAGATGGATCTGATCAAGCGCATCAGAAACAGTCGAACCGGCAGGCAATTCGACCGTCTGGGATTGTCCATCGGCAAGGATTTGAACCGATACTCTTGCGCTTACCGTTTGTGCAGACGGACCACACCCGGCGAGCAGGAAAAGACACAGTAGAACTGGCAAATGCCAGCAGTTAAAAGGGCAGGGAAGAGTCGTGCGAGGTGACGGGTTCATTCGGTAAAAAATCATCCTATGAGAGGAAGAAAACCGCTTAGACTTCTCATCCCTTTTCTGATAGAATTGATTTTCAAATTGGCGGCTACTATTTTGAGGAACGGTTTATTATAGCATGGATGTTTCACCTGAAATGAACGCAGCAGCTCAGGCTCCGGTTTCAGCTCCGGAGTCGGCGTCGAATTCGGCTTCCACCCCGGTGCAGGTTGTTCCATTGAACATGCCGCTCGAGAGCCTGATCGAAGCGCTGCTTTTTGTTGCATCTTCCAGGGTATCCACGCAGCAGATTGCGGAGACTCTTGGAGTATCCACTCAGGATATTTATGCCGCCATGCAAAACCTTGAGACGCGTTACGAACAGACCAGCGGATTGCGGATCCAGCGGCACGCCGGGAAAGTACAATTAACAACCGCGCCGGAAACCGCAGCCATCATCGAACGTTTTTTGGGTCTGGAGGCCACCTCAAAATTGAGCCGGGCGGCATTGGAGGCGCTGACCATCATTGCCTACAAACAGCCCATTACCCGTCCGGGTGTGGATGCCATCCGAGGCGTGAATTCAGACGGTGTGATGCGCAGCCTGCTATCAAAAGGTTTGATTGAAGAAGTGTCACGGTCAGATGGGCCAGGTAGAGCCATCATCTACGGAACCACCGAGGATTTTTTGAGTTATTTCGGGATCAGTTCTTTGAATGAGCTTCCGCCTTTGGAAGATGAAAACACGAATGGGAATGGGAACGGTAATCAATTACTGAAAGAGTAACAGGCGGCTTTATGCCACCTTATTGAAATCATCATTATTAAGTATTAATGCACTGGAATGGAAAATGGAAGAACGAGTACAAAAAATATTAGCCCAGCATGAATTCGGCTCACGACGCTCCTGTGAAGATTATATCCGTCAGGGGCGGGTAAAAGTTAACGGTAAAGTGATCGAATTGGGTGCAAAAGCAGATCCCGATGCGGATGTGATTGAAGTGGACGGTCGGGTCATTTCACGCAAGGTACCTCAGATGATCTACATTGCGCTGAACAAACCGCGCGGGGTCCTTTCTGATTTGAATGAAAAAGACTCGCGCCCGAATGTGATGGATTTGATCCCGGTGAAGGAGCAGTTGTTCCCGGTTGGCAGGCTGGATTTGAACAGCGAAGGTTTGATGTTGATGACCAATGACGGCGATCTTGCCAACCGGCTTACCCATCCTCGTTACGGCCATGAGAAAGAGTACAAGGTCTTAATCGGTCGGAAGCCGGATGAAGAGCAGCTTGCCATCTGGCGGAGAGGTGTGGTGATGGAAGACGGTTACCGTACATTGCCTGCCAGTGTTGAGGTGGAGAATTACACCGGTGACCAAACCTGGCTGCGCATCACCATGAAGGAAGGCAAAAAACGCCAGATCCGTGAGATTGGCGCCCGTATCGGTTTACCAGTATTGCGGATCATTCGGGTGCGATTGGGCACGCTGACCATCGGTAATCTGAAGCCAAAAGAGTGGCGTTATTTAAGCCCAAAAGAAGTACAACAATTAAAGACCTACAAACCTGAAAAACCTGCCCGCAAAGTCGCAAAACAAGGGTAAAAAACCAGCCTCTTATGAGGCTGGAATTTCTTCTTTTGGCAGGGTATCTTCCACCGCTGAAATGCTTTCCGGAGTCAGCGGTGTTTCTTTTGCCTGACGGCGGATAAAATCTTTCAGCTTCTCGATCTGCAGAGTGGGGATGGGTGCGTTTTCGGTTTGAATGACCACCTTGCTGTCCGTGAAAACCAAAACGGGCTGGACTTTCGGTTGGGTGATTCCATCCGGCAGATTTTTTGCCAGAAAACTCTCCATATCCTGAATCAGATGCGTGGTTTCCTGGTCCGGGCGGCCAATACTTTCCTGTGCAAAGATTTTCATATACAGGTTGCCACCTTTTTGCTGCCAGCGCTTCTTCTTCTGATCATAGGTGATGGTCCCTTTTTGGAAGTAGGGGGATAGAACCCATAAACCTGCCGGGCCAACCAAAAGATGGTGGACCGGGGAGGTGTAGTGATACAGCGTGTACTTATTATCCAGGCCTTTCAGAGCGGCAGAAATGATTTCATCCGGGCGAGGGGAACGACCCCAGCGTGAGCCAAAATAAATACCGACCTGGGAAAGCGCAAACCCTACCAGGAGCGCTAGAAATGAGAGGGTAACGTAGTTCTGAGAAAAAGAAATGTAGAGGCCGAGCCCGAGAACACCCATGCTGACAAATGTGGTGATCTGGCCAATTCTGCGATTGCGTTTCACAAGCTTGTGATTGGTGATGATCTTCATGGAGGATCTCCTGGTTATAGACCGGCGGATGTTTCAGAAAGTTGCTGTTGGATGGCATCACAAAGGGCAGCCATCAGGTCAATCTCAACTGCCTGTTTGGCGATTTTGAGCGCGTTCATAATGGCCTTTGAATCAGACCGGCCGTGACCTACAAACACCAGCCCGTTGATCCCCAGTAAGGGGGCGGCGCCGGTTTCGGACGGATCGAGTACCTTGCGCAGGTTTTTGAATGCCGGCATGGCTAATGCGGCACCAAGCTTTGTACGCAGGGAAGAATGGAGTTCTTGTTTTAGCATTTCAGAAAAGAGTTTCGCTACGGCTTCGGATGCTTTCAGCAGAACATTGCCGATAAATCCGTCTGTCACTGCCACATCAGTCATGCCGCCGAAGATCTCTTTGCCCTCCACATTGCCGATGAAGTTGAGATGGCTATGTTCGAGTAGTGTGAAGGTATCTTTGACGAGCTGGTTACCCTTGCCGGGTTCTTCGCCATTCGAAACGAGCCCCACACGCGGGTTCTGCACATTCAGCATCCTCTGCGCATAGATAGAGCCCATGATGGCGAACTGGAGCAGGTATTCGGGGCGACAGTCTACATTGGCGCCCAGATCGATCAGGATGGAGTGGCCAGTTCTAGTGGGAATGGTACCGCCCAGCCCGGGGCGTTGGACGCCTTTGATGCGCCCCAATTTGCGCAGGGCATTGAACATGGCCGCTCCGGTGTTACCGGCCGTCACGAAGGCATCGGCTTTACCCTGTTTCACCAGCTCGAGACCCACAGCCATGGAATTGTTTGGCTTCTGGCGGGCGCTCTCCACCGCATGATCAACCATTTCCACCATGTCGGGGGCATGCTCAATGGTGATGGGCAGGTTTTCCGTGTTCAGTTCACGCAAACGCGGCTCCAGCATGGCCTGATCGCCTGTTAAAATCACCTGGATGCCAAAGTTTCTGGCAGCCATTACAGCGCCTTCCAGTTCCGGATTTGGATATTTATCGCTTCCCATGGCGTCCAGAACAATCTTCATTTCATCCTCCATTAAAAATCAATAAAATGGCTTAAAAAGCTGCCCGATGATATTTTCCTTGACTTTCACCGATTGCCGATTATAATATCGAAACCGCGCGCGCTGGTGCTGGAATTGGCAGACAGGCATGGTTGAGGGCCATGTGCCGAAAGGCGTGGGGGTTCAAGTCCCCCCCAGCGCACTGGAGTGAAGACACCCTGATCGGGGTGTTTTGCTTTAAGAATGAATTCTGCCAGTGTGCGGTGATGTGCGGCTCCGAATTGAACACAAGGTTTGGGTCGTGTTATTATACTGGATTTTTTCACCTGGCCGCAAAATGGAGATAATCGAACAGAATGCCCGCTGGGGAAATTCAGAGTATTGCTGAAGGCTTTCCAGTATCGTGACATAATCTCACTCCACACCAAACTAATGCTGAACAATCCGGCCAAAAATTACACTATAATCATTCCCATTGGCCAAACTCCATCTGATAGGCCAACCCCGAAATACTTGATCCTGCATTCAATCCATCCCTCAAGGAGACCCTCATGGAAGATGTTTTATACAGGAAGCTGGTAGACCAATGCCATCCCATTCACGGTTATGAGATTAATCGAAACGGATCCGACCTCGAACCCCTGCGGAAAATACTACGTGACGTACGGATTGTCGCGTTGGGTGAAGGCAGTCACGGAACCAGCGAGCATTTTCGACTTAAGAACCGCATGATCCGGTTCCTGGTGGAAGAAATGGGCTTCCAGATTTTTTCCATAGAAGCCAGTCTTTGGGATTGCAAGAATATTGATGATTATGTGATGATGGGAAAGGGAGATAAACACGCCGCTCTGGCCAGCCAGCGGTTTTGGACCTGGGATACGCATGAGGTGATGGAATTAATCGACTGGATGCGTGAGTACAACCTGAACTGCCCACGCGGAAGGGAATGTCATTTTTGGGGTTTTGATATGCAGATTATCGGCGATATCTGTGCTCAATTGCCGGAACTGATCGACCTGATGGAACCTGCTGCGGCAGAAAAAACCAGACATCTTCTGCATTCGTTGAAAGAAACCCGACGGGGTACCGATTATGCGGATCTGGAGCAACAGACCCTGCAGTTCTATGGATGGTTCAAAGCGAACCAGGATATGCTGAAAGCCAGGCTGGGGCCGGGTAGGGTCTCTCACTTTGAGGATGGGGTTCGCACCCTGGTTCAATACATCATTATGACTGAACAGGGTGATGTGAATGATGTTCGTGACCAGTACATGGCTGAGAATGCGGCCCGCCAGGTGGACAGTCTGGATCCTGCCGCAAAGGTTATTTTGTGGGCGCATGATGGTCACATTTCCAAAAGGTTCACCTGGAAAAATCTGGGGCAACGGCTGGCGGAGCGATACGGCTCTCAATACTATGCCATGGGGTTCGCGTTAGGCGGTGGTATCTTCCAATCGCGTTTGTTCAACCGTGAGACCGGTGAATTCGGAGCGCTGCAGAACTTTGATATCCCGGCTTTTGGAGAGCATACCTGGGAACACGAACTGGGCAATCTGTACCCGAATGACTTTTTCATGGACTTGCGAAGTACATGTTCGGACAATCAAATGAGGGCGTGGGCTGATCAGTGTAAACCGTTTGTAATGCTGGACGAGGCCTGGGATCCCGTTCATGGTCTTCACCATTACGAATTTCCAATGGTGCTCTCGGAATGTTACGACGGAATTGTTTTCACACACCATACCACGGCCGCTGTGCCGAATGAAACCGGGAAACGGGGCTAATTTAGTTGGAGGAAAAATGATGGTGAAGTTGGGTCTGATCCAGATGCCGGTAGGAATGGATAAGCGTGAAAATGTAGCACGCGCCTGTTCAAAAATCAGCGAGGCTGCTCAGGCAGGAGCTCAGATGGTGGTGCTGCCGGAAATGTTCAACTGCCCATATTCCAATGATTATTTCCGCAATTACGCAGAACCGGCTGGAGGAGAAACCTGGCAGGCCATGTCGGATTGTGCCAGAAAAAATGATATCTATTTAATCGCCGGAACCATCCCGGAACTGGACGGGGAGCGGGTATATAACACCAGCTTCGCATTCAATCGCCAGGGTGAACAGATCAGCTTTCATCGGAAGATGCATCTGTTTGATATCGATGTCAAAGGCGGTCAACGTTTCTTTGAATCGATCACCCTGACAGCCGGAGACCAGGTGACGGTGATTGACACCGAATTCGGTAAGATCGGTTTGTGTATCTGTTTCGATATGCGCTTTCCGGAACTGTGCCGTCTGATGGCATTGAAAGGCGCTCAGATCATCATCGCGCCGGCTGCCTTCAACATGACCACCGGGCCAGCCCATTGGGAAATTCTCTTCCGCCAGCGGGCTGTGGATAATCAACTGTTCACCATCGGTGTGGCTCCGGCCAGGGATGAAAAGGGAATCTATGTGTCGTATGGGAATACGATTGTGTGCTCTCCGTGGGGTAATGTGCTCTCACGCGCTGGCGCAGAAGAGACCACGCTGATACTGGACCTGGATCTGGCGATGAATGACAGCATCCGCAGCCAGTTGCCGCTGCTGAATGCGCTCAGACAGGATGTATACGAACTGATTGAAAAATAATCCGGATAAAAGTCTTTTTTCTGCTCCGTTTATTTCCCGAGGTACCAGGTCAGAAAAAACCTGCATAAAAGTATCCGAAAATTAAAGAATCCAGTTTTGAGACAAAGAGAATCTGCCTCGGCGGATTCTTTTTAATCGCCTGTCGTTTTTGAAAAGCAATGCAGCGGTCTACGGATACTCTGCATACAGGCCAAATGGCCTATTGCGCAGAATTTGCCCATTTACTAGAATCGGTCTGATCCAGCATATGATCAGGATGAATTGAATGAAACAACCGCAACACAAAGTTCAAAAGAATCAAAAAACATATCCGGCAAAAAATACAAACCGGCCAAAAAGGACAGGTCAGTTGGTATTTGCCGCGTTGTTGTTGATAGCAGTCGTGTCTGCAGCCCTGTTTGCACTCAAAAAAGATACGACCGGTGAAGCCACCCCACAGAAGATCAGCGGACAACCGGCTTTGGAGGTCGACCGCCAGGCAGTTGACCTGGGTGATGTCAAGTTAGGGCAGCCGGTTGAAGTCTCCTTTGAGGTGACCAACGCCGGTGGCCAGCCGCTTGTTTTTACCGAAGAACCGTATATTGAAGTCAAGGAGGGCTGTTGACCGCCTGTACCGGTCATCGGTTCGATGACCTTACAACCCGGCCAGCACACCACGGTCAGCATGCAGTTCATGATGCACGGTGATATGGGCGGGCAGCATGACTTCAGACTGCATCTGCCCAACAATGACCCGTCTCAGGGGGATATGACCCTGCAGGTTCTTTCCAACTGGGTTCCCTGAAATGCCAGGCCGGACTTGGAGCAGTCAGGTGTTCATTTGGGTCATTCGCCCTGTGAATACTCTGACCTTCTGCTCTGAGGTTTGATTCAGAATCGACTGTAAATTGAGGTACACAAATTGATCCTTCGAATGCCGAATTCCATCCGTTTGAAACAGTCCGCGCTTTTTCTGTTCATTTTTTTGCCCATTCTGTTGACTGTAACTGGCTGCGGAACCAATACGAACGCAAACTCGGACACTGAGCTGAAAATGGCTCCGCTTTCCGATATGCCTGATGAAATACAGCAATCGGCTGTATCCGTTCAGGAAGCCTATCGTTTTGCAGTGGCAAATCCGGAAGCGCTGCAAAGTGTACCGTGTTATTGCGGCTGCGACGCCGCCGGGCATACATCGAATTATTCGTGCTATGTAGATGAAGATCTCTCTACCTCAGATGAGCTCGTTTTTGAAACCCATGCGCTGGGATGTACGATTTGTGTGGATATCACCCAGGATGTGATGAAAATGACTGCCAGGGGTGAAAAACCAGCCGATATCTTTTCTGCCATTGACACTGTGTATTCACAATATGGTCCCTCCAATATGCCTGCCGATTGACGACTGATGAGTTCAATGCACTCTTTTTCTGTGAGACACTTGTCTGCGGGGAAAAACCACACAATCGTGCTTATAGTGTTTGGCCTGGCACTTCTGGTTCTTTTTGCCCCGATCCCCCTAAAGAATCCACCACCTCAGAACAGAACAATCCGTATTGAAGCCTCTCAATATGCGTTCACACCCGGTGAGGTGCGCGTTAACCCGGGTGATCAGATAACGGTGGACCTGGTCTCCACCGATGTGGTCCACGGCTTTTCCCTAGACGGTCATCACGTGCAGATCACTGCTGAACCCGGTAAAACGAGCTCGGTCACTTTCACAGCCGGGCCGGCAGGGGTATACCGGTTTCGATGTTCGGTGGCCTGTGGCAATATGCATCCGTTTATGATCGGCAAGTTTCGTGTAGGGACCAATCCATTGTGGATTCGGGGAGGCATACTGGTACTGGCAGTGGGGATCGCTGCACTGATCAGGCGAAATCCATCTGGGGCAACGGCATGAGCACCGGTAACAGTCGAGTCGATTTGACCCGGGTTCCTCTCATCCGCAAATGGCTGGTCAGCCGTTGGGCACAGTATATTATTCGGGTTGTTGCTCTGGGCGGTTTTTTATTCACCATTCTGGCCGGTTTTCTGGGTCCGGTGGTTGGAAGTCACAATTTTGCCATCATCATGGTGTGGATCGCCTGGTGGACCGCATTAAAGCTGGGTTTCATTCCGCTGGGTGGACGTTCGTGGTGCAGTATCTGCCCCATCCCCATGCCCGGTGAGTGGCTGCAAAATCGCGGCTTTTTCAAATCCCGTCACAAAGGTACCTTGCCAACCCGGCAGTTGCCGAAATTATTGCGAGGGAAGTGGCTTCAGGCGGTCGGATTTTTGATGGTAGGTCTGTTTGGCGCCGTCACATTGACTTCTTCCAGGGTGACTGCCATCGTATTGGCTGGTATTCTGGTTTTGGCATTAATTCTCAGCCTGATCTATGAACGGCGGTCTTTTTGCCGATATGTGTGCCCGATTGGGGGATTTACTGGTCTGTACGCCAAAGCAGCCCCGGTTGAAGTGAGAACGCTGGATATTAATGTTTGCCGGCAGTGCATCGATAAGCCGTGTTACCAGGCCTGTTCATGGGGGCAATACCCGCCGGCTTTACAGACCAGCGCCGATTGCGGTTTATGCATGGAGTGTTTGCGGGTGTGCCCACACGAGAATATTACGGTCAGATTGCGCCAGTGGGGCAGTGAATTTCAGGAAAAAGCCAAAGCCCGTCTGGATGAGACGTTTTTGGGCCTGGTGATGCTGTCCAGTGTGCTGGTCGATACGGCGGTTTTTTTGGGTCCCTGGGGTGGATTAAAGACTGCTGCCTATTCTATCGGCAGCCGCGAATGGCTCATTTATTCTGCTCTGTTTATGCTGGTCGCACTTGTGATTCTGCCAGCCTGCTTCACGCTTGCTGTATGGTTTGGCGCACGGTTTAAAAAAACAGGTCAACCTTTGGTCAGGCAGATAGCCCATGCCGGACAGGTGTTAATCCCCCTGGGATTGTGCGCGTGGATTGCATTCACCATTTCCTTTGCCTTCGCCAAGTTTGGGTATGTACTGCCCGTTCTGTCAGATCCACTGGGGTGGGGCTGGCATTTGCTGGGGCCCATCCGCCAGGCCGGGGTAGGTCAGGTGTCTTCAATCAGCCAAACGTTGCAGTTGGTCGTTCTTGCAGCAGGATTGTTCTGGTCAGCGAATACGGTCCGACGCATCTACTCATCGCGCAGCCAGGCGTTGCCTTTGATACTATTTGCTAGTATTTTCACGATGATTTTCATGTGGCTGTTGATTGGTTAATGGAATGAAAAAAGAAAAACTCGGGCTCTTATTCCTTTTCATATCCATACTTTTGTTTGCTGCAATCCCATTGAGTATGCTGGTTTTCCGCGCTCAGGCTCAGGTGATGGATCTTCACGCTCGCATGCCTGAAAATGGCGGATGGAGCACGGATATCATCAAAGTAGAGGCAGGTGAGCCGCTCCATTTGCGTTTGACCAGCGACGATGTGGTACACGGCTTTGCCATTGGAAAAATGGATATGGCCTCATTGGAGATTATCCCGGGCGAAATTGTGGAAACCACTCTCACCTTTGACAAACCTGGGAGGTACACTTTTTACTGTAACCGCTGGTGCGGTGTGAATCACTGGCGTATGCACGGGGTCATTGAGGTAGAAGGGGAGGTTGCTGAGGAAGAAGCAGAGGCGCCCCTTTACATCCGGTTGGGCATCGACATCGATGCTCCCCACATGGCGAAGGTGATCCCCACTCAACCGCCATCGGCAGAACGCGGTGGACGGTTTGCTGCTCTCCTGCCGGAGTATGCTACCGATCGTGATACTTATCTCTCTACCAGCCCGGCTGATTTCTGGATCAGGCTGCGCGAAGAACCCGGGTTGAGTCACCTGACCGATACGGATCTGTGGGATGTGGTGCGCTGGTTGTGGGAACGGCAAAGCGATGCAGATTCACTTGGGATTGGATTGAAGTTGTTTGTGGATATGGCTGCCGCCGCACACGGCGAGCAGGGAAAGGGCGACGGTGTGATGGTGCGCGGTTTGCCCACCATGGATCACGAACGCATGGAAAGCCGGAAGGTCAGGCCGCCGGATTTTACCGATCCGCATGTGTTACTGGGAGCCAGCCCTGCGCTTCTGGAGGGAAAGATCCTGAGAGGCGGTATGGGAACGGGGATGCCTTCCTTTGGCGCCATTCTCACCGACAAGCAAATTGATGCTGTGGTGGATTACCTGTATACAATTGCCTGGGATTCTCTTGAAGATAAGGTTTTCAGTGCCCAGGAAACCCCGCACCCCCAGGCTGATTGACCCTGTTGTAAAGGAAAATCAATAATCGTTTTATAATCAGGATATGGAGCAAATGGACCCATATCCTCATATTATCCGTGTACTATTGGCGGATGATCACCGTATCGTCCGGGCAGGGATCCGGCAATTTCTAGAGCAAACCGATGATATCCGGGTGATCGTCGAGGCCAGTGATGGCCGCGAGGCCTGTGACCAGATTCTAAAGAACTCACCCGATGTAGCAGTGCTGGATATCCAGATGCCCAACAGAAACGGTATCGAAACCGCCAGATGGATCCGCGACCATCATTTGCCGGTGGGAATCATGATTCTGACAGCCTACGATGATGAACCCTATATTCGGGCTGTTCTGAGGGCCGGAGCCAATGGTTATATACTGAAAACTGCTGAGCCCCATGAAATCATTGAAGCCATTCGGAATGTGTTCCTTGGAAAGACCGTTCTGGAGGCAACACTGGCGAGCAAGCTCCCTCGAAAAATGGAGCACGAAACAAGCCAATTGCCTGTCAATCCATTGACTGAGCGGGAACATGAGGTGTTGACCCTGACAGCCAGAGGAGATACCAATAAAGCGATCGGCGTACAATTGGGTATCAGTGATCGAACCGTTC
>DAISXR010000028.1:0-2178 GCA_036825755.1 Anaerolineaceae bacterium | reverse complement strand
GGAGATACCAATAAAGCGATCGGCGTACAATTGGGTATCAGTGATCGAACCGTTCAAAACCATCTAGCGAATATTTTCCAGAAACTCAACGCTGAAAGCCGTACTCAGGCTGTTATGCGGGCAGTTTCCATGGGATACATATCCGTTGATGTCGATATGAAGGCAGGTGAATGAGCAGCAACCCGTCATCCGTCAATCATCCGACAACTTCCGGAAAGGTTCATCGAACCAGTAGACGACCTGACTGGCGCGGATTTCCATTTCAGTTTCTGGTCATTACCATTTTGCCTATTACCTTTTTATTGCTGGCTGTGGTTATTGGCAGCCAGGCTTTGCATCGCCGGGCCATGCGGAATATGGTAGGTGAACAGGATTTGCGCACTGTTAAAATCGCGGCATCTGCATTGGCGCGTGGAATTGAGAGCGATGCGCTATTACTCGAACAAATAGCGTACCGGTACGCTGCACGGCCGGATCATTTTTTCGCCGATTTAGGTCAGGAGAGTAACACGGCTGTTTTTTTCGATGGATTGGCGCTTTTCTCAAACACCGGAGATTTGGTAGAAAGTATTGGTGAATTCGAGGATTGGGAACAAATCAAAACAGCCATCTTTTCAGAGGATATGCCTGCCGAACAAATCGATCAGGTGAATATCTCCACGATCGAATTATCGGATCACGCAGCCAGTGGAGATGATGGATTTTTTTACCTGGTATTCACTTTTCCGGTAAGTACTGATTCGGTCTTTTTAGGGGCCGAATCGGTATCAAATTTGATTGGCCGACATTTGTTTGAAACAGCCAGCTTGTCATCTGACAGTCAATATTTTTTGATCGATTTTAATAAGGATACTGAAATCAACATTCTTTATCAAACCGGGCCAACCGAAGATGATGTTCCTGCCTTCCCAATGGATGCGATTGTAGAGGCCGGGTCTGGAACAGGCCAGATCCGGTATGATCAAACCCATGCCGGAGAGCGTGTATCCGCGTTTGAACTGGTGGACCTGCCCGGTTGGGTGCTGGTTATTCAGGAGAACTGGGAGGAGACTGCCGGCCCTTCGCTACTCAACACACAAATGGCTTCCCTGGTGATGATACCGGTTTTCATCCTGGCGGTATTTTTACTCTGGTTTGGAGTCAGGCGGATTGTTTTTCCGCTTCAATCGCTTGAGAAAGAAGCTGCTGATCTGGCAGAAGGCGATTTCAGCGCGATCCAGCAACCGGTCGGGGGAATTCAGGAGATACAAAGTCTGCAAACCACCATGCTGAGTATGGCCGGTAAATTGGAAACGGCACAGGACAATCTTCACAGCTATATTGGGGCATTAACGGCCGGGGTGGAAAGCGAAAGAAAAAGTCTCGCCCGCGATTTGCATGATGATACGATTCAATCTCTGATCGCACTCAACCAGCGCATTCAATGGATGCTGGTACATGGCGATGAACGTGAGAAAGAAGGGCTAATCGAGTTGCAGGATCTGGTTCAGGGCAGTATTCAAAATCTGCGGCGCATGATCCGCGGTTTGAGGCCAATTTATCTGGAAGACCTTGGCCTGGCCGCATCAATGGATATGCTTACTCGTGAAATATCACAACTCAACTCCATTCCGATCACTTTTGAGTTGCGAGGAAACGAACGCCGTTTGGACTCCCAGGTGGAAATTGCGGTATACCGGATTGTCCAGGAAGCGCTGCACAACATGGTTCGGCATTCACAGGCCGCCCAGGCCTGGGTCGACCTGGAATATTTTGACCCGGAGATTGCTGTCCATGTCCGTGATAATGGTAAGGGCTTTAATGTACTGGAAGATCAGGTAGAGTTTGCCAAACAGGGGCATTTTGGTCTGTTGGGAATGAAAGAACGCGCTGAATTGATTGGCGCTGATTTATCAGTCACCTCAGTTCCGTCACAGGGTACTCTTGTTATTTTGAAAATTGAACACAAATGAACGTTTTGATTTATATCTGCCGGATGGAGCTGCAATGAAATATACTCCAATTTATGTCGAATAAGTCGACATAGACAATTTAAAAGGAGTATCACATGATGGTTACAGACCCGGTTTGTGGAATGGAAGTTGATTCCAATACAGCCGAAAAATACGAGTATCAGGGGAAAACTTACTATTTTTGCTCCATGGATTGCAAGCAGTCCTTCCAAAAAGATCCTCAAAA
>DAISXR010000027.1:18158-35630 GCA_036825755.1 Anaerolineaceae bacterium | reverse complement strand
TATGATGCATGCAAGATGGTGAGGATGCCTCATGCCTGTTGATTGCAGATATCTTCTGCCAGGAGGGCGTATATTAAAACGCTTTGTGTTAGTTGCTCAATTGGGACAAACTCAAGTTGCGAATGGGCAAGCGCTACATCTCCTGGACCAAATACAAGAGTTGGTATTTTTGCATAGTTACTCAGCAGAGAGGCATCTGTCCATCCACCGATGTTTGTGAATTCGATTGGAAGATCTGTGCGTGATAGGGCGGACTGAACTCCTTTTACCAGTGGGTTATCCAGCGCAATCAGCATCGGCAGATGATCCATGGTTGCCATGTTGTTCTCCATTCGTTTCATGGTACAGGTAAACCCCGGTTGATTATCTACCAGATCATCAATCACTTGTTGAAACTCACTCAATACCTGTGGAAGTTTTTCCTCAGGTGTCCACCTGCGGTCAATTTGTAGAATGCATCGATCCGCAACAGTACTGGGCTGTGTTCCACCCTGAATGACGCCCAGGTTTATGACTGCCGGTCCAGTAAGCGGATTTGTTCGCAGAGAAAGCTTTGGGATGAGATCATTTTCAATACGGTGGATAAATTGAGCTGCCATACTGATCGCATTTGCCCCTCTATGCGAGGCTCCACCATGAGCCGCGCGGCCAGTAAATTCGAATTCCAACCACTCCAGGCCCCTGTGTCCGGCCATGATTCGCATATTGGTTGGCTCACCGATCACACAGTAATCTGTGTATGGACCGTTACGTACGATATATTCTGTGCCTTCTGAGCGTTCCTCTTCACCGATTACACCAGAAAAAATCAAATCACCCCTCAATTGGACGTTCAGATCCCGTAATAATTTCAGTGTCATCATCATACAGGCCAGGCCTCCTTTCATATCAACCGACCCTCTTCCAAACAAACAACCATTTTCAATGAAAGGTATGAAAGGAGAAAATTGCATGTTATACCCGGGAACGGTATCAAGATGCCCATTGAGCATCAGTGTTTTTCCTCCGCCACTTCCTCGCAAACGGCAGTAGACATTTGGCCGACCATTCAGCACCTCAACCAATTCGGGCTGAAAACCCCAACTGCGAAAGACTTCACCGATTTTCTGAGCACAGAATAATTCTCTTTTTGGTACATCACGATGGCTTTCGATGGAGATTAATTCGGAAGCCAGATGGATCAATTCGCTGTTATCGAAATCACTCAAAATTTGATGTGGATTGATGTGCACGATTCCTCCTGAAATACTGCTGAAGCATATATTTGCCTATTGACAAGCATAATGGGGTCTGTATAATGTAATTATATTTTATCGATAAAAAATAAAAAATCAATTATCTGTTCTTCAAATATCAAAAATGTCTTTTCAAGATAGTGACATTATTGAGATTCAACTTTCCTTCAAATTTCTTGTTGTTATTCGCAAAGCTACAGATGTGTAAGTCATAATGCAGTCCCAAGGGGATGATGATCACGATAACGCACACGGGGTTAGCCAAATTCCGGGTGTTCGAGCCAAATGGCTATTCAGGATACAACAAAAAAACGCAATATAAGGAGCGAATATGAAACAAAAAATTCTGTTTTGGGTTATGCCCGTCCTGCTGGTTGTCAGTATGATGTTCAGTGCCTGCACGCCAACCACTCCTGCAGTGACACAGCAAGTGGTTGTGCAAGCCACAGAGGCTGTTGAAAGTACCGAATTGCCTACTCAGGCACCAACCGAGGCTGCAACACAACCTCCGACTGAAAGCCCGACACCTGAGCAGCCGATCCGTGTTGTATTGGTTGAGCCAAACAGCTATACTTCGTTGGATCCATTTACCAATGCCTCACACTGGACACCCAGTACGACCAACTTTGGATTTTTATTGACCTATTCTCCAGATTACAAATCATATCTGCCGCTTATGGCAGAGTCATGGGAATTCTCTGAAGATAACTTAACTTTTACCATGAAGTTGCGTCCAGACGCAGTTTTTTCAGACGGTACGCCTGTAGATGCTGAAGCAATTAAATGGGTAATTGATAAATATTTGGATCCAGACCTGGCTTCACCGGCTGGTGGTAATTTGCGGGGTGCCGTACAAAGCGTTGAGGTAGTTGACCAAAACACAGTTCAACTGAATATGATTGCCCCCTTTGCATATTTACTGGATGAGTTGGCTATACTTGAAATTCCCAGCCCCACGGCATATCAATCCATGACGCCAGAACTATATTCACAAAAACTCACAGCGGCTGGTGAGTTTGTCGCGCAGGAAGTGGTTCCGGACCAATCCATTCTTTTTGGCAAGAATGAAACATTCCATTGGGGTTCCAGCGCTTGTCAAAACCAGGGGCCTATGCAATTTGATGAACTTCTCATTCGGTATGTTTCGGATGAAGCAGTAGCGTATGCCTCATTGGAAACCGGCGAAGTGGATATATCGCCGATTGCAGCCCAATACCTGGAACAGGCGAAGACAAATCCAAATATCACAGTGATTGAAGCCAAGACTGAAATCACAAACTATCTGGGATTTAATCACGAATTCCATCCATTTGATGTGGAAGCAGTACGACAGGCCTTTGCATACGCGATCAACAGACAGGAGATCGTTGATATTGCCTATGAGGGGCAGGCAGAGGTTCTTTACCAACCATTGGCGCCGGGCAATGTTGGGTATAACCCTGAACTTGAGGAGTATAGTCGGCAGACCAGTGACGATGTGGAAAAGGCAAACGCCATTCTGGATGAGCTTGGTTATCTGGATACAGATGGAGACGGAATTCGTGAGACAGATACCGGCGAAAAAATGGAATACTCGCTGCTCTTCCCAACAGATCCGACAATTCAAAGAATTGCAGAGACTCTCCAGGCCCAAATTCCTCAGATCGGTGTCAGTATTTACCTGGAGGGAGTGGATTCATCCATGGTACGCGAAAGAACTTCCCAGGGAACTCATCAACTGTTTACATGGCAATTGGGTATGGTAACACCTAATATCACCACGTATGCATTTTATTCAGGCCGCATTGGGGCATCAAATCGGAGCCATGTCAACGATCCAGAATTGGATGCTCTTCTTCTGGCACAGGATCAGGAGACGGACCCGATTCTGCGACAGGCAGCTGTGGATGCTGTGTCAAAATATCTGATTGACCATCGCATTTTTGTCCCGTTTCTGAGCCCGAGAACATATACGGGTTATCGAAATGACCGAATTGTTCCAGGTCTGATTGACAACAAAGGTGTAATTAAGTGGTGTGATCTGACAGTAAAGTAATAGTTGAGCAACGGGCAAAGGCTTTTGGCCTTTGCCCGTCTTTACAAAACATCGTAAATAGACTTGATTTCGTTTACTGGCGGTAAAATCATAAAGGCAGGGTCGACTATCGAATGGGATTTACCCAAAACAACATATTAGGGGTTTACAGGATCTGAGGGTCGGTTAACGAAATTTCGAAAGAAAATTGTTTGAATCACATGAGACAATATTGGGAAAATGATGGAAGAAAATAATGTTTTCAGCCCCGAGTATATAACGCTTATTCAAAACTCAGTGAATCTCTCGGATTTTGTTTATGAGGCGATTCAAGAGGCAATTATCACCGGAAAACTGGCGCCGGGATCGAAACTAAAACAACTGAAGCTCGCTGATCAACTCAATGTAAGTCAACAAACTGTCAGAGAAGCGCTAAAAAGATTGGTAAACAGCGGATTAGTGGTACAGACTCCCAATAAAGGTTTTGCTGTCACAGAAATTCCTATTGAAGAACAGGAAGAAATTTACGATATCCGAACTTCATTGGAATTATTAGCCGTGGAGGATGCAGTAAGATTGATCACCCAGGAACAACTGGGACGGATGCGTGACTTGATGGAATATATTGCATCGGCAGGAGAAAACAAGGATACCGAGAGAGTCCGGGAAGCGAATCGCGAATTTCATATGATCCCAATTCTTGCTATACAGAAGAAACATTTAATCCGGATCATGGAGCAGATTTGGGATATGACCTGGACGTATTTTCCCTGGAAAAGCGAGAACGAACAACTTGTGTCGTCAAAAAAGGATTACGACGAACACTCTGCGTTTTTAACTGCTCTGGAGAGCCGCGACCCAGAAAAGGTCCGCAAGGTATTAATTTGGATCAATACAAGTACAAAGAAATCTTTACTCGTTGCGAGAAAGGAAATGCAGGATTCTGGAACCTCTTAGAAAATGGAGTAGTACTGTGATAAAAACCTGCCATATTGGCAGGTTTTTTTATAATAGCGAGGCCAATTTTTGTTATACTTCTCCTGATACACCCCATCTTCTTTGATTTGAAAGACACCTTATGAATTTTGAAACCTATCAATCTCCTTATTCCTGGCGGTATGGATCCGATGACATGCGCGCGATCTGGAGCGAGGTACACAAGCGCCGCCTGTGGCGGAAGATCTGGGCCTGCCTGGCTCACGCCGAAATCCCGGCCGGTCTGGTGACCCCCGCGCAGGTAAATGCCCTGAAAGAGCGCGCCGATGATGTGGATATCGAGCGATCGTTACAGATTGAAAATGAAATCCACCATGACCTGATGGCCGAACTGAAGTCGTTTGCAGAGCAGGTGCCGGAAGCTGGCGGGATTCTGCACATGGGCGCCACCTCGATGGATATCGAAGACAACGCCGATGTGCTGCGCATGCGCGAGGCGCTGGATCTTGTGATGGGTAAACTGGGAAAACTGCTGAGTGCGCTGGCAGAAAAAATTGAAACCTGGGCGGATACACCCATTATGGCCTTCACCCATATCCAACCGGCTGAACCCTCCACGCTGGGCTACCGGTTGTCGATGTACGCCCAGGATTTAATGGAGGACTATCTGGCCCTCTCGGCGGTGCGGATTCAGCTGCGCGGCAAGGGTTTTAAGGGCGCGGTGGGCACCGCTGCGGCATACATCCATCTGGTAGGAGAGGAATATTACCCGCTGTTTGAGGCACATCTCAGCGCCATGCTGGATTTGAAGTTTTTCCCGGTCACCACTCAGACCTACCCCCGCAAACAGGATTACCAGGTGATCTCCGCGCTGGCTGGATTGGGGCAGTCGCTGTACAAGCTGGCGTTTGATCTGCGCCTGCTGCAGTCACCGGTGATCGGCGAACTGGCCGAGCCGTTTGGCAGCAAGCAGGTGGGGTCATCGGCCATGCCGTTCAAACGCAACCCTATCCGCTCGGAAAAAATTGATTCATTGGCACGCCTGCTGGCCGGCATGCCGCAGGTGGCCTGGGAGAACGCCGCTAATTCGCTGCTGGAACGGACCCTGGATGACAGCGCCAACCGGCGCACGCTGCTGCCGGAGGCCTTTTTGATCTGTGATGAGATGCTGAAAACCATGCAGGGTACCATCGCGGGTCTGGATGTGCGCGAAGAGATCATCCGCCAGAACCTGGCCGATTACGCCCCATTCGCCGCCACCGAACGGGTGATGATGGAGCTGGCAAAAAAGGGTGCCGACCGGCAGGAAATGCACGAACTGCTTCGCCGTCTGGCTCAGGAGGCCTGGGCTCAGGTATTCAGCGGTAAAGGAAATCCGCTGCCTGATCTGCTGCAGGCTGACCCGGTGATCCGGGGCTATCTGCAAGCAGATGAAATTACGGCACTGATGGATGCGCGCGGGCACATCGGCCTGGCCGGCAACCGCGCCCGCTGGATGGCTGGAAAAATCCGCGAAATCCTGCCTGAAACTGAAAAGAAAGAATAATCGGAAACACATTCCTTCCGTCAAAGGTGAACTATGAGCATGCAAATCGAGACGCAAAAACAGAAAACACTGCATGAAATCACATCGTTTGCACAGGCGCATTCACAGGAGATGACCGATCTGCTGGTGAGACTGGTGAATATGGATTCGCCCAGCGACCATAAACCGTCGCTTGACCGGCAAAGTGATCTGTTGGCCGGGCTATTGCGCGGCATGGGCGCCGATGTGCAGGTACTGGCAAATGAAGATGCCGGCAATGCCATTAAGGCGGTATGGGGCAGTGGCCCGGGCGGCACATTGATGCTGTGCCACATGGATACAGTCTGGTCGGTGGGCACGGCGGCCGAACGGCCGGCTACCATCCGCGATGGAAACCTGTATGGGCCTGGCTCGGAAGATATGAAAGGCGGCATCGTCATCTCGTTGTTCGCTTTGCGCACGCTGACCGAGTTGAGTCTGCTGCCCAAGGATGAGAAGATCACCCTGATTTTGAACGCGGATGAAGAGATCGGCAGCCGCTCTTCACGGGCGGTGATGGAAGCCGAGGCGTTGCAGCACCGGCGGGTGTTTGTGATGGAACCTGCTGTCCCGCCCGGCGCGTATAAAACCGCGCGCAAGGGTGTGGGCGATTTCACCGTGAAAGTGAAAGGCCGCGCCACGCATGCCGGGGCAGACCATGCCAACGGTGTGAACGCCATCGAAGAACTGTCCCGCCAGGTGCTGGTTCTGCAGGGCTTTACCAACTACACCACCGGCACCACGGTCAACGTGGGTGTGATCCAGGGCGGCTCGCGCAGCAATGTGGTTCCCGATGAAGCCTGGGCTGAGGTGGATGTGCGGGTGGAGATTCAAGAAGAGACGCCCAAAATTGAGGCTTTGATCCGCGGGTTGAAACCGTTTAATCCCAAATGCCAGCTTGAGGTGAGCGGTCAGATCAACCGCCCGCCCATGGTGCGCACGGCGCAGATTGCCGGTCTGTTTGAGCAGGCACGCGCAGTGGCCGCGCAGATGGGCATTGATTTGCATGAAGCCTCCTCTGGCGGGGCGTCGGACGGCAATTTCACCGCCGCGTTGGGTGTGCCCACCCTGGACGGTATGGGTGTGGTGGGCGACGGCGCGCACGGCCTGGGCGAGTACGCGGTGGTGGCATCGCTCCCGGAGCGTGCGGCTTTGCTGGCGGCTGTGTTGATTGAGCGATAGCCGTTGGGGCACGGCATGCCGTGCCCCAACCAGTGCGAAAATTTTTATCCAACGATCACCGGGTGTTTTCGTAGGGGTGAATTACATTCGCCCGCCAGGCCAATCTGAAACGATAGTCGACTATACGGGCGGCTAACCGTCCCTACCAATATGAAAAACAATACGCGATTGACACCGGGCATTTTCGGTAGGGGCGAATAATATTCGCCCTCCGGTGCCTTTCCTAAACAATCATCGTTCACACGGGCGATCACATAACCGCCCCTACCAATATGAAAAACGATACGCGATTGACACCGGGCATTTTCGATAGGGGCGAATAATATTCGCCCGCCAGGCCAATCTGAAACGATCATCGCCTATGCGGGCGGGTCACTGACCCGCCCCTACCCAAATTTTGTTTGAACAGCGATCTGTTTGGTACAGGCGAAAAATATCTACCGGCGCCATCTATCTTATGAGACCATCAATCCCAAGAGAAATCATCATGACATCTGCCCCACATCACCCACCCGGTTTTCATGCCGCATTACGCGGGGTCGGAAAGAAGGTCTTTTGGGCTTACCCAACCATCGTCGTGCAGGACACGATTGACCTGATCGCGCTCTACATGCCGGCTGGAGTACACGGCAAGGATGTGGATCATCATCCAAAACCTGAGGAATTTGGCATGATGGAAGAAATTACGGTCAATGATGTGATCTGGCAGTGGACCGACGTGCTTTACCTCATCGTGCCGGAGGAACCGTTCAGCACCTATCTGATGTGGGAAACCAGCACACGGAAACTGAGGTGTGTCTACATCAACCTGCAGGATCCCATCCAACATACTCCTATTGGCTATGACACCATGGATCATATGCTGGATGTCGTTGTGAGCCCTGATTTAGCTGAATGGAGATGGAAGGACGAAGACGAAATTGCTGAGGCTGAGCGGGTTGGCTACTTTTCACCTGACCGCGTACGCCAGATCCGCCAGAATGGAATGAACGCCCTCCATCTAATCCAGGGTGAGCGGCGTGCATGGGTCGAGACCTGGATGGCCTGGCAGCCGGATCCGCTCTGGCAACTGCCGCAACTGACCGCCAACTGGAGCAGCATGAATCCTGAGAACATATAACTGCAATTCATGAAATGTGATAAACCCCTTGATCGAACAATCGAAATTGGTAAGAAAACTAACAACCTGAAAATCTTCGCAATATCAAGCTCAGGAATTAATGATGATGTAAAATGCTAATTTACAGATTACCTACAAATGTGTAAATTAGTACTTTACAAATAATCGTATTTTTGTAAAATAGATATATGAATATCATAAAGAGAGCAATTTTCCCTGCACTTCAGCAGGCTTTACTGGATGAGCGAATAATAGTCCTCACCGGTATGCGACAGGTTGGCAAGACCACTACATTGCACTGGTTGCTGGATCAAATACCTTCTGCCAACAAAATCTATCTTGATTTGGAAAGACTGGACTATCGCTCAGTCTTCAGTGAAAGCAATTATGATTTGATTTTGAACTACCTGCGAAATGTGGGTCTGCAATCGGATCAACCGATGACAGTTGCACTGGATGAAATTCAATACGTCCCAAACATCCCCAGCATGGTCAAGTATCTCTACGACCATTATAGAATCAAGTTTCTCCTGACCGGATCAAGTTCTTTTTACCTGAAGAATTATTTCAGCGAATCCATTGCGGGCCGAAAGATTGTTTTTGAAATGTTTCCGCTCACATTCGGCGAGTTTCTCGATTTTCGAGGCATACCTTATCGGAAACGGGAGACATGGGAGGAGATGATTTTTGATCGACATGAGTATGAACGAATCAATGGTTACTACGAAGAATATACCGCCTATGGAGGTATGCCAGGCGTTGTACTGGAACCCAAAAACGAAGTAAAAAAAGAAATACTGATGGATATCTATTCGTCATACATCAACATAGATGTAAAGACGATGGCTGATTTTCGGAAAATTGATGAGTTGAGAAAGCTCATTTCTTTGCTGGCGATGAGAATTGGCAATAAACTGGATTACACAAAACTCTCAAAAATTATCGGAATTTCACGACCGACTCTGAATGATTATCTTGAGTTCCTCGAAATGACTTATGTGATCTGTCAACTCCCGGCATATTCCGGCCCGGATACCGCAACTTCTTTGGGAAAGAAGCTTTACTTTTATGATAATGGAATTGCCGGCATCCTGGCAAACCCGGGAGAAGGAGCTTTATTTGAAAATGCTGTATTCAGCCAATTGCGATCGTACGGATCACTATCGTATCTATCCAAGGCGAATAAATATGAAATTGACTTTGTCCTGGCGGGGGATCAGAGAAAATCAACCGCGTTGGAGGTAAAATACCATCCAACTGAGGGGGATGATCACTCACTTAAGCGTGCTGCTCAAAGAAACGATTTGTCACACGCCTGGTTGATTGGTAAGCATCCAACGCCCGGGTTTGACCAATTCCTTTGGGGTGGATCTATTCTGTAAAGGAATCCCATGACAAAAATCCGAACCATTGATGATCCGAATTATGTCCATCATCAATTTCAAAATGCGTCCAATCTCAATGTGCGCATTGCCCTGCACCAGAGGTTCAGCACCAATCCATACCCGTGGCAGCGCTGGCTGTTTGACCAGATCAATCTGACGGCTCCCTGCCGGGTACTGGAACTGGGCTGCGGCGCCGGCAACTTCTGGATGGAAAATATCGATCGCGTGCCCCACGGGCTGGATGTAACCCTTTCCGACGCGTCTGAGGGGATGCTGGAGCAGACCCGCCGCAACCTGGGCGACAAAGCGGACGCATTCCGGTGTGAGGTGATTGATGCGCAGAACATCCCTTATGAAGCGGGCAGTTTTGACGCGGTACTGGCCTGTCATATGTTATATCACGTACCTGACCGGGCAAGAGCAATATCGGAAATCCGCCGGGTGTTGAACCCGAGCGGTGCTCTGTACGCCACCACGGCCAGCCGTGAGAATCTGAAGGAAATCGCCACGCTTCTGAAAGGGTATGAAGAAATGCTTTCCGCCTGGCGGAACTCCGCCGTAGAGGCGTTTGGCCTGGAAACCGGCTCTGATCAGTTGACACAGAATTTCGCGGAGGTGGAGGTGATCCGGTACCACGATGCGCTGGAGGTGACCGATGCGCAGATGCTGGCCGATTACGTTCTGTCAGGGCGCATTGATCTGCCTGGGGAGCGACGGGAAGAGTTTATTCAGTATGTGTATCAGGAGCTGGAGCGGCAGGGCGGTTGTTTTCACATCACCAAAGAGGCAGGCTTGTTGATAGCCAGGGGTGAGTATTAATATCTTAAAATATAAACATCTACCTGAGAACTCGCCTGGTAAAAAAAGTCCGACACGAAAAGAGGTAAATGATGGTGACAAAACTTCGTAATGTTGCGATCCTGATATTTGATGATGTTGAGATCCTGGATTTTGCCGGGCCGTATGAAGTATTCAATGACGCGAGCGAAATAACTCATCCCACGGCTTTTAACGTTTACAACCTGGGTATTTCACATAGCCCTATTATTGGGCGCGGCAAGTTCACCGTCAACCCAAGGTACTCAATTGATGACTGCCCTCAAGCCGATATTCTAATCATCCCGGGTGGTTTTGGCACGCGCCCCTTACTAAAGCATGAAAAGTTGATCCAGTGGATTGCCGACCAGGCGCAGAAAGTCGAAATCTTAATGTCCGTGTGCACCGGGGCATTGTTACTGGCGCAGGCGGGTGTGCTCCAAAATTATCCCGCAACAACGCATCACGGGGCATTCGACCATCTGCAGCAGTTATCACCTTCTACACATGTTATTACAGACCAGCGTTTTGTTCAAAGCTCAGAGCGGATCTACACATCCGGTGGGATATCCGCCGGGATCGACCTCTCCCTCTATTTGCTCGAAAAGCTGGCCGGCGCGGAGTTGCGTACGCAGGTCATCGAGGAAATGGAATACCGGGGATACAATTTCAAGGGTTGAGCAGGTCATTACCCCTAATTGACAATCACAATCAAATTCTGTTTCTGCATTCTAGGCGTCAAAATAATTGGATGAATCAAATAATGTTAACATCGTCCTTCCCATATTACGACAACCTGATACACTAACGAGTCACTGGATCCAGAACAACTGCTCAATATCCGCTACACAGTATTGAAAAGCCCAGCCCCATAAGCTCTTATCCACAGATATCAAAACCGGCCGCGATGTATCGCGGCCGGTTTATCATGGCAGGCTATCTGCCAATCATCACAGATTTGTGTTATCGCGTTTGCAGCCCGGCGTTCAGGATCTCTTTGACCAGACCCGGACCGGCGTAAATGAGACCGGTATACACCTGCACCAGCGCTGCTCCGGCATCCAGTTTCTGCTGGGCGCCGGCGGCATTCATCACCCCGCCGCTCGCGATCACGGGCAAGCGACCATTCAGTTTTTGCACGGTCAACTTCACCATGCGAGTGTTCAGCCCGGTCAGCGGTGCGCCGCTGAGACCGCCCGTCTCACCTGCCAGATGTGATTTTAACACCGGGCGGCTGATAGTAGTATTGCTGATGATCACACCGTCCATGCCGGTATTCAGAATGGCTTCCAGTGCGCTGTCGAGCTGAGCTTCATCCAGATCAGGAGCGAGTTTGACGAAGACCGGCACTTTTTTCGCCTGCAGTGCTACCTGCCGGTCACGCTCTTCCGCCACCGGTTTGAGTAATTTCTCCAGCATGCCGGCTTCCTGCAGTTTCCGCAGACCGGGCGTATTGGGGGAGCTGACATTCACAGCCAGGTAATCGGCCAGCGGGGCGAACATACGTACCAGCGGAACGTAATCTTTTTCGGCTTCTTCCAGTTCGGTGTTTTTATTCTTGCCGATATTCATGCCGATGATCATGCGCCCGGGTTTACGGTTTTTCAACTGCCGGGCTACAAAATCAGCGCCTCGGCTTGGAAAGCCCATGCGGTTGATAACCGCGCTGTCTTCCACCAGGCGGAACATGCGCGGTTCCGGGTTGCCGGGTTGCGGCAAGGGTGTCACAGTTCCCAGCTCAAGATGCCCGAACCCCAGGCTTTCCAGGCCGCGCCAGGCCAGGGCGTCTTTGTCATAACCAGCGGCCAGCCCGATGGGGTTGGGGAAGGTGAGACCCGCCACCCGCACCTCCGGCCCGGTTTTGGACGGCCTGAAATAGGCTTTCAGCAGCCCACGCACCGGCGGAATGGCCCCTGACAGGCGTAGCGCATCGATGGTCACTTCATGGGCCTGTTTGGGGGTGAGTTTATAAATGAGGGGCTTCAGGAGCGGGTAGAGATTCATGCCTGCCCTTTCAGAAAATCACGGGCGGCCTGGATCTGCGCCAGAGGAAGTTCTTTCTTCTGCTCCCAGTGAGCCAGCAATTGGGTGAGGGTAAACACGGCGTGCAGTGCATAACCGGCCTGGGCCAGGGTTTCAGCGGCGCCCGACTGCCGGTCAATCAGCACCACCACATCCTTCACCTTCAAACCGGCTTCCACCAGCTTTTCGATGGCGTCAAATTTCGCGCCGCCGGTGGTGGCCAGATCGTCGATCAGCGCCACGGTTTCACCCGCCTCATATGCGCCCTCGATGGCGGCTTTGGTGCCGTATTCTTTGGCTTCCTTGCGCGGGTAGATCATCGGCTGGCCATTTTGGAGGCAGACAGCCGTGGCGATTGGGAGGGCGGCATACGGCAACCCGGCCAGTCGGTCATACTGCAGCGTTTTGAGTACCGGGATGTATGCCGAAGCGGCCAGGCGCAGTACATCCGGGTAGGTGACCAGTTGGCGCAGGTCGATGTAAATGGGCGATTTGAGGCCCGATTTGAGTATGAACTCGCCAAAACGCACGCAGCCAGCCCTCAGCAGGCCGTCGGCCAGGGCAGCCTGGGCGGGTGTGAGAACGGCGGTTTGCCCAGCGGTGTGCTGGGTTATCTGGCGGCGTACAGCGTTCATCTGGTCGCGCAGTTTGCGGGCTTCAGCAGCCGGGTCGGCGGCGCGCGAGATGGCGCGGGATATGGGGATCAGCATACCCATGCCGTCGCTGCGCAGACCGGCCTGCATGGCGGTGAGCAGATCACCGCCCTGTGTGCCCACACCGGGCGTGAGCAGCCACAGATCGGGCGCCTGTGCACGGACCGCGCGCAGCGCATCCGGGTGGGTAGCCCCTACCACCAGACCGATATTGTTGCCGGTGTTCCAGGCGCTGGCCAACCGGGCGATGTGCTCGTACAGCCTGCCCGAAAAACCTTCGGTTTCAACCGTCACATCCTGTACATCACCGGAACCGGGGTTGGATGTTTTGCACAACAGGAAAATCCCGCGTGAGGGTTGACTGATAAACGGATCCAGACTGTCGCGCCCCAGGTAGGGGCTGATGGTCATACAGTTGGCGCCGAGCGTCTCAAAAGCGGAATCGGCGTAAGCGACAGCCGTTGAGGCAATATCGCCGCGTTTGGCGTCCAGGATCACCGGGATATCCGCCGGGATGGCCGCGATGACTTCTTTCAGCACCTGCCAGCCCTCCGGCCCCAGTACTTCGAAGAAGGCTGCGTTGGGTTTATAAGCAGCGGCCGAATCCTGGGTGCTGGTAATCAGATCCAGACAGAAACGCCGGACCGCGGCGGGGGTGAATTCCGGCAGGTCGTTTTTGTGAGGGTCCAATCCCACACACAACAGGGAGTCCACCTTGTTGACTCGCTTCTCGAGCAGGGAGAAGAATGCTTCCATGATCATCCTTTCCGGGTATCCAATGAACCGAATAGTATCGTGCAGGCAGGTGGCGTAAAAAAACGCCGGGCCGGGTACACAGGTTGGTATACACAATGTTGTTTGTGTATACCAACCTGATCATAACATCTTTCGTTCAAACCTTCAGCCAGAGCAAAGGGCCTGGCAGTCAACAGTGCTTTCTGAGCGGGTAAAGTCTTTGTGCCTTACCCTGTGGGAAAGGCCTTTAGGCCTTTCCCAAGACGATGGCCAGCAGGGCCATCCGGACATACAGACCATATTCCATCTGGCGGAAGTACGCCGCGCGGGGGTCATCATCCACTTCCATGGAGATTTCACCTACACGGGGCAGCGGGTGCATGACGATCATGTTTTCTTTGGCGCTCTTCATGGTCTCACCGGTGATGATGAATTGGCTGCGTACGCTCTCGTACTCGTCCAGGTCTTCAAAGCGTTCTTTCTGTACACGGGTGACATACAGCACATCGGTCTCGGCCAGCACGGGATCCAGCGTGTTGTACTGGTTCTGGACGATGTTCTTCTCGGCCACTTCCTGCACCACGTCTTCGGGCATGGGCAGAATTTTGGGAGAGACGTAGTTGAGCTTGATGTTGAACAGGCTCAGCAGACGTGAAAGCGAATGCACGGTACGCCCGTATTTGAGGTCGCCCAGCATGGTCACGGTCAGGCCGTCCACGCGCCCGAGCTCTTCCTGGATGGTGAACAGATCCAGCAGGGCCTGGGTGGGATGCTCGCCCACGCCGTCGCCGGCGTTTATGATGGGTTTCTTGGTGTATTTGGCGGCGGTGGCCACAGAGCCTTTTTCAGGGTGGCGCAGCACGATCACATCGGCGTAACGTTCCAAAGTGCGCACGGTGTCGGGCAGTGACTCGCCTTTGGAGACGGAGGAGTAGCGCACTTCGTTGATCGGGATCACGCTTCCGCCCAGGCGTTCCATGGCGGCGGTGAAGGAGGCCATGGTACGGGTGGAGGGTTCGTAGAACAGGTTCGCCAGGATCTTGCCTTTCAGCAGATCAAAGGTGCCGATACGGCGCACCATCTCGGACATCTCGTGTGCGACGCCGAAGATATAATCAAGGTCTTTACGCTGGAACTGTTTGACGGAGAGAATATCCGTGAAATAGAAAGGGGCATCCTGTTTGTCGCCAAAAGGCAAATACGGGCTCTGAACTTTGTTGGGGGGAGTGTACATTCTTGAATTTTTCCTTTCGCCAAAATGATTTTGGGTATTAGAGTTTGATATTTTTCCCGTATCCTGGTTCAGCCAGGATGCGGCCATCTTGATAAACGGGTTTTCCGCGCAGCACCACGCGGGTGATCTTTCCCTGCACCGGCATGCCCTCAAAGGGGGTCCAACCGCAGCGGGTGAAAGTGCTGGCAGCGTTCAGTTCCCAGCGCGCGTTGGGGTCCGCTTCCACCCAGGTATCCGGCTGTTCCGGCAGGTGATAGATGCGTCGCGGGTTGGTGTGGCAGCGCTCAATCAATTGATCCAGCGTGAGCCGGCCGTCTGCCACGGCGGTCAGCAGAAGCGGCAGAGCGGTTTCGAGACCAGGGAAGCCGGGCGGGGTTTTGGGACCGTCTTTCTCGGCCAGCGTGTGAGGAGCGTGGTCGGTGGCGAAACAATCGATCACATCCAGGTTGTCCCACAAGGCCTGTCGGTCAACGGCGGTGTTGAGGTCAGGGCGAACCTGGCCGCGCGCCTGGCCGATACGGGGCAGGTCTTCTTCGCTGAGGAAGAGATGATGGGGCGCCACCTCGCAGGTGATCGGGATGCCCTGCTCTTTGGCTTTGCGGATGAGCAAAATTTCATCCCTGCGCGAAACGTGACACAAATGCGCGGGCCGGTTGTAGAGCTGCGCCATCAGGATCACCGCGGCCAGCGTGTGGCCCTCGGCATGGGCGGCGATGGGCATTTCACGCGGAGCGCCGGCGAAGTAGTGCATCCACAGGCTCATGTCCTCCACCTTCAGCGGTCCAAAGGTGTGGTTCATGTAGACCTTAAGCCCGGCCGCGGATTTCGACAGGCGGCTCAGTTCATCCAGCGGAAGCGGAGTTTGAGAGGCGCCCAAAAAGATGCCGTAGTCACAGCGCGCTTTCTGTTCCGCCAGCGCGGCGCAGGTATCCATGCTGGGGGCATCCACCACCGGGGGCTGTGTGTTGGGCATGGTTAAAACCATAGTAAAGCCGCCTGCAAGGGCGGCCTGTGTTCCAGTGTCCCAATCTTCCTTATGCGTTCCACCCGGTTCACGCAGGTGAACGTGCGGATCAATCAAACCTGGCAGCTTTATCATCATGCATGTTCCTCCTGTCCTCAATATGTAAAAAAAAGAGAGCCAAAAGGCTCTCACACACCAATAAATGAAACAAGAACTTTCGTTCGGACCAATAAGCAATGTGTGTTTCGTGTTCCTGTTCGCATACCGCATGATATTTTATGCATTTTCAAAATTTCGTCAAGGGGTTTACGTGAAAAAAACGGATGAATTTCCGGCAGGTTTTTCCCATCCAGATTATTATGACACAAAATCTGAATGTGTAACCGAAAACGTGCAGGGATTTTTTCCGGGGTAGGGGATTCGATCGGTGCCAGAATGTGCAGTGTGATGCGTTCAAAAACCGAACGCACCATTGATCATGAGAGTTCGCCTTCCCCCGGATGATAATATGACATACTCAGGGGTATTATTCACGCGACAGAGAGCCCCCTTCAAGTGTCATTTCGCCGCGGACGGCGCAGCCGGACGCAGAGAAATCCGCCCGAGGTGAAATATTCACACGTTTCCAGATATAGACACATTTTCATGCAGTAAAGACGTACGAAAACTGTCAGCGGGCGGCGGACCGCCCGAGGGCCAATAGAAGCGCTTCCAGATAGGGATACGTCATCGATACGCCCCCGGGCGGATCTCTGCGGGAAAGCGGGAAAAGCATTCGCTTTCCCTGCGAGATGACAAAGGGTAAGTGATGCGCGTTCGTCGCTCATACCTTAATCGGCAAACCTGTCGATTTCGCATTGTTCCAGATATGGAGCCTTACGAAGATCAACCCCCGGGCGGATTTCTGTGAGTCAGACAATCTTTGGTTGTCTGACACGTCAGGAGTATTTATGCGCATGGGAAAACGATTTCTCATAATGCATCTGTAATCGATATTGAGAAGGTTGGATCTTCCCCCCAGCATGCAGAAATACACTACAATGGGATTAATTCCCCACACGCCCTTGTTGACCCAGGAGCAGAAACGATGAACGAGATCTTTCGCAAAACGGCTGCTGCCGTATCCCATCCGATTTTTCTGCTGGCCCTCCTCCTGCTCTTTCTGAACGACCATCTTTTCCGTGTCATACAACCCTCCTGGATCACCGGCATCCTGGGTGATTTCGCCTGGCTGTTTATCGCTCCGCTGGCGCTGCTGCTGGTGCTGGCCGGCTGCCTTCGTAAAGGGTCCCGGCAGTTGCCATTCATTGCGTATGGGCTGGTAGGGGTTGTGTATGTGCTGGGCAATACCTGGCCTGCCTTTCTGGCATGGCTGGGTGGTATGGCCGAACGGGTTCTGGGTTCGCCAGTGCACATGGTGAGCGATATGGGCGATTTACTGGCGCTACCGGTTTTGGCGGCTAGCTATGTGTTCTGGAAACAGATGAAATGGAAACCTCAACCCGGCCTACTGCGAAAGTGCGGAGCGGTATCAGGCGTTGTGTTGACGGCTCTGCTGACTGTTGCGAATATGTCGGTGCCGGATTACGGGGTAAGCGGTCTGGATGTGCAG
>DAISXR010000027.1:0-18058 GCA_036825755.1 Anaerolineaceae bacterium | reverse complement strand
TGGAGCCGGCCAGTGAAGCCGGGCAGGCGCTGTATGTGAAAGAAACCACCGGAAATGTGATTATCTCGCGCGGCATTTTGGACGCAGTTTACGACCCCGCCACGGGCAACGCCGTGTTTGCGCTGGGTTTAGAGGGGGTGCTGGTGCGCACTCCGGACGGAGTCTGGCAACGGGTGGCGGTGGGTGATTTTGGCCCAAGGCGTGTGAACTCGCTGCATGATTTTTCGGTGCTGTTGGGCGGAGAGGCGTCGCTGGCGGTGCTGCTGGGATTGCTCATGCTGGCTACTTTGGGAATCAAGTTTACACGAGCGTTCGGCTTTATCCTGCCGCTTATCATCGGTTGGCTGGGCTGGATAGGTACCTCGGTCTTCCAACCGGCGCTGTACGACAACTATCCCATCCCCATTCTGATCCCGTTGGGCTTGAGCGCGCTGTTCATTGTTCCGGTGGCGGTGTTTGCATTGACCCGGTTGTTCCGCCAACCCAAACGCTCACTGCTATTGGGGCTTTCAGTTGCCTTTGACGCAGCGGTTTTATACCTGGGTACGTTTGTGGTCTGGGCGTTCAACATTATCCAGCAATACCGTTTTGCCATGGGATTCGGATACCTCTGGGTGCTGATCGATGTGATCGTTTTGCTCATGATCATCCCGCAGGCACGAGAGGACAAAGACAAAGAAAATCTGCTGATGGTGTAATCAGCAAAAATTGAGGTAAACCGTGAGGTATACATGTCAACACAGTTGATCGAAATGAATATTTCCGGCAGCCAGGCGCTGGCGTATGGAGCGGCCCAAGCTGGTGTGAATCTGGTCACCGGCTACCCCGGCTCGCCGGTGACGGCTGCTTTTGAGGCTTTTGAAAAGCTGGCGGATGACCCCCGGCGCACCTTCTGGGCCATCAATGAAAAATCGGCTGCTGATCTGGCGCTGGGCGTCTCACTGGCCGGCGGACGGGCCCTGCTATGCGTCAAAAGCCCGGGTTTCAACGTGGCGCTGGATACGCTGATGGTAGCCAATCTGGCACCCGGCGACGGCGGTCTGGTGATCCTGGCGGGCGACGACCCGGGCGGGTGGGGCTCGCAAAGCGAAGAGGATACGCGCCCGCTGGTGCAGGCGCTGGAGATCCCCATGCTGGAGCCACCCACCGTGCAGGCTGCGTATAGCCTGATGACACAGGCTTTCGATCTGTCCGAGAAATTCAACCTGCCAGTGGTGGTACGCGTCATCCACGCGTTAACGGTGGACACAGGTGTGATTTCCGTCCCGGCGCAGCTTCCACACCCGCATCAACCGGCGCCATTTGCACGCAAAAAAGACCGCTGGACGGTGCTGCCGGTACAGGTGGTGCCGCTGCACCGGCAGTTGCAGCAGAAAATGTGTGCCGCGGCCGGTGAGCTCACCGGCTGGGAACAGCTTCAACAAACCGGTACGATGCGCAGGGGCGTCATCGCGGCCGGATACGCCTGGAGCAAACTGCACCGTGTACTGCAAAGCGGCGCGGATCTTTCTTTGCCCGTTCTTGGGCTGGAGGTGCTCAACCCGCTGGCGGCCGAGCACATTTCCGCGTTTTTGGCCGGGCTGGATGAAGTGCTGGTGATCGAAGAGACCGCGCCGGTGATCGAAACGTCTGTCCGATCCATTGCGCAGCAAAATTGCCTGCCGTTAACGGTGAGCGGGCGGATGAGCGGTCACCTGCCCGGTGTGGGCGAACTGGATACCGCCGCCATCGCGTCAGCGCTACGGCGCATGTTGCCGGATTGGCCCGACCCGGAAATTAAGCCGGAACACCGCTCGATGATCAGCCGTAAGTCCCTGTGCGAGGGCTGCCCGTACATCCCGGTATACGATGCGCTCAAGGAATTGATGGAGCAGCACGGCGGGCGTGACCGGTACGTGGTAACCGGCGAGACCGGCTGCCTGGTGCGCGGGCAACTGCCGCCATGGGAGATGCTGGATGTGAAATACAGCATGGGCTCCAGCATTGGCATTGCTTCAGGCATGCAGCGGGCTGGCATCCCGCATCAACCGGTGGTTCTGTCAGGCGATTCGGCTTTTCTGCACAACGGCTTCGGCGAGTTGATCGACGCGGTGCGCAGCGGGCGCGATCTTCTAGTAATCATCCTGGATAACAACGTCACCGCCCTTACCGGCGGACAGCCACACCCCGCCACGCAGCAGGTGAGCTCACGCGGGCCGTCCACGCAGGTAAACCTGGAATCTCTGATCCGAGCGGCCGGTGTGGAATGGCTGCGATTGGTGGATCCGCGTGATGAAGTTCAATTGAAAATGGCGCTGGAGGTAGGCTTGCAGGCCGCGGGAGTGAGGGTGATCCTCTCCCGCAGCCCATGCGTGTTATATACGGCATAAATGGTTAACAACTGCGTGATCTGTGTCGGGCTGTGGGTTCGCAACCCTTGTGTGTTATATACGACGTAAGAAGTAAATATTATCTTGATCGATGCCGGGCTGCGGTTTCGCAGCCCGGGTGTGTAATATACGACCTATAAAGTTCCTGATGGCGGTGCGTTATATACTGCGTGAAAAATGAATATTTCGAACACGCCCGGCTTGCAGGGTGAAGCCTGTCACCGGACCGGTTGTGATCCCATCGGTGTACAGCGCCCCGGAAGAGAGCAGGAACATGCCTTCGTTGACCGGCCGCAGGGTTTCTGTCAGCGAACCGATTTTGTAAACCAGTTTCCCATCCTTCAATTCGATGCGGCAGTGGGCGTCCAGTTCTTCGCTGGTAAAAATGCCGCATAATGATTCCAGCATGGCAGCGTTGAGGGGTTGTACGGCCAGCTTTTTAAAGTTCATCGGTTTGCCGACTCCCAAAACCAGCTCAAGGTGATCGCCGTCAAAAATCAACTGCATGGGCAACGGTCCGCCGTCGGTTTCAAAGCTTTGCGGGCCGGTGGATCGAAGCGGGGCCGAAAAATCCTGGTTGACCTGAGCAGTCAGGCGGCCGTCTTGCAGGGTGGTTTCCAGTGAAATCCCGCTGTTGTCACAGTAGAACAGCCCGGTGAAGGCCTGTAAATCAGGAGCAGGCTGTTCTGCGGCAGTGGTTTGGGTTTCAACTGCGGGCGAAGCTGCCTGATAGTGTTCCGCCAAAAAGAGATCTGCCACCTGATGCGCCATATCTGCGGAGCGGAAGCCTGCATGGTTGCCCAATACAATCACGCTGAAGTGCTGCTCCGGGAAGCGGATCATCTCGGTACGGTAGCCGCCGTAAGCCCCGCCGTGGTTGACTTCCAGGAGGCCCTTGTATTGTTCCACCATCAACCCGAAGGCGTAGTGGTTGTCTGATCCGTCATTCAGTTTAAGGGTACTGAGCACACGTTCAATCAGTTCAGGGCGTCCTTTGCCCAGCTTATTGTGATAAAAATTCTGATCCCATTTGTACAGATCCAGCACGCACGAGTAAATCCCACCGTCGCCCACCATATCAAAATTGGGGACGGAGAGGTGATAGCTTGCTCTGGCGGGTGAATAACCGGTGGCCCGCTGCGGAACCATCTCCAGGTGATTGTCGTGCACGTGGGTATGTTTCATCCCCAGCGGCTGAAAGATCATCTCATTGGCGTATTGTCTGAAGCTCTTGCCGCTGGCGCGCGCCACGATCATCGACATCAGGATGTAGCCGGTGTTGCTGTACAGATATTCATCACCGGGATTAAAGTTGAGTTCTTTCTGGCGTGAAAGCAGCTCCAATGTTTCGGGTTCGGTGATCAGGTCATCCATCGGATGGCCGGCCATAAAGCTCAGCCCCAGATAATCGCGCAGGCCGCTGGTGTGATGCACCAGATGCTGCACGGTGATGGGCGTCTGGTATTGCGGGATCTCCGGCAGCCACTTGCGGATATCATCGTCCAGGTTCAGTTTGCCCTCTTCTTCCAGCAGGGCAATGCAGAAGGCGGTGAACTGTTTGGACATGGAAGCCAGGTAGAAGCGCGTCCACGGCTGGTTGGGGATGCTGTGTTCCAGATTGGCCATCCCATAACCGCGGGTGTAAAGGATCTCGCCGTCCTGAATGATGGCCAGCGAACAGCCGGGCGAGGTGGTTTTATCATACGACGCAAATAATTCATCAACCTTCTGTAAACGTAGGTCCATTGAGATTCTCCTTGATCATGAGGCTGTGGAACAAAACACCCGGCATGCAAGCCAGGCGATCCGTTCGGACCGTCAGTTCAGACGGTCCGTTAATGCTAAAAATCCCGCAAGGCTTTTTGGGCGCGCGCATCCCATGAGTAATTCATGGCGTCCTGTCTGGCCTGGCCGCCCAGTATGCAGCAGCCATCGGGGTCCTGGATCAGCTTTCCCAGCGCCTGCTTCCATGCCTCGGCGTCATTGGGCGGGCAGAAAACGGCGTTGTTTTCGTTCAATACCTCATGAAAAACCGGCAGGTCGCTGGAGAGAATGGCCCGCCCGGCGGCCATGTAATCAAACATCTTCATCGGGCTGCAAATCTCGGCTGAGTTGCCACCACTGCTGCCGGCAATCACCTGCTCATAGGGCATCAGCAAGATTTCGGCCGCGGCCTGGTACAGCGGCAGGCGGAAATTATCCACAAAGCCGGTGGTGTGCACGTTGCGGTACTGCGGAAGGTGCATGTAGTTCTGCCAGGCAGCTACCTTGTCCGGCTGGCCGCCTACAATCAAAAAATTGACCTGCGGAAATTCAGGGATCAGCTTGAGCAGCAGATCCATGCCGCGCCCGCTGTAAAAGTGACCGGTATACCCCACGGTGAGACCGTCCTTCAAGCCCAGTTGCCGGCGCGCCTCCGCCGGTGATGGCAGATTTTCGTAATGGTGCAGATCGGCTCCATTGGGTGAGATGCGGTATTCCTGTTCAGGCAGGTTGAACTGATGCTCCCTGCGCAGCTTATCGTACAGCGCCTGGGTGATCACCAGTAAACGCTTTTTACCCGGATGCCGGACAAACTGTTTGAACAGGGTGGGCCCCATGCGCCCGCTGGGCATATCGTGCATTTCCATCATAGTGGGAATGTGCCGCATCAAACTCAGCACAGCCGCCTGCGGAAGCCAGGTATAAATCAGATCGGCCTTCCAGGAGGTGGCCTGATTGACCGCAGTAAACGCCATATCATAACGTTTGAGCATGTGCTGGCTGGGCAGCCAGTGAATATCAAACGGCTGTTCCACCCCGTAGTGCGATTGCAGAACCGGCCAGGGGGTCGACCCACTGCCCGGCACCAACAGATTGATCTCATGGCCCTGCCTGGTCAGCGAGTGGGCTACTTTCATCACCTGTATGCTGTTGGCGGTGGTGGATGGAATTTGGGAGGAGGAAATCAACGCAATTTTCATGCGGGGCTTCTTTCGAGTTTTGTATTGATCTGAAGTTGACGCAATCCGCGGGCTGCCATTAACGTGCCTGACAGGATGAAATAACCGGTCAGCAGTGATGCTGCGCCAATAATACCAAACATGGGGATGATGATCAACGTCAACAGGATTTTCAGCGTTCCGCTGAACAGGGTCACCCAGAAAGGATACCCGGGCAGGTTCAGCGCCAGCAGCAGCGGACGATTCCAAAAGATCAGGTTGCTGAAGGCGTATCCCACCAGCAGCACCAGCAGGGCCGGGTAAGTCGGTAGGAATTCGGGGCCGTAAAACAGGATGAGCACCTTTCCGAACAGCACCAGAAAGAGCGCGATGGCAGCGGTGATGGCCGTGCTGAGCAGGCTGACCCGGCGGATCAACCGCCAGAGCTGCTGCCAGGCGTTGGCAGCGGTGCTGCGTGAAATCTCGGGATACGTGGCACTGGTAAAGGGAGCCACCGGCAATGGGATCAACGAACTGATGGCGATGGCCACCTTGTAATACCCGGCCGCGGTGGGGTTGAGGAACAACGCCACCCATAAAATCTCACTGTCGCGAACCAGCATGTTGACGGTGGCGCTCAGGTTGGATGTGACCGCGAAGTGAACCAGCTCTTTCCATGGCGGCAGACCGGTGAGCGGAGCGCGCCACCAGCCCGCCCCCAGGTGACTATCCAGGCTGCGCCAGGCCATTAAAACAGGCAAACTGCCCAACACTACTTTGCCCACCAGATACGCCATCACCACCCAACCCAGCCCGCCGTTGAACAAAAAGGCCGAGAGGATCAGCCCCGCGGTGAGCAGGCTTTGACCCAGGTTGATCCAGGCCTGATGCTTGAATCGTTCGGTTGACTGCAGCACCCCCGTGGCGGTTTCTGCCATCAGGCTGCCCAGGATGGAAATACCGTAAATTCGGAACAGAGGGACGTACGACAGGTCTTTGGCAAACAGGCGCGCGCCCAACGGGGCAAATCCCATTAACAGGGCAAACGCCAGAACCGAACTGGCTGCCTCGGTAAGCGCGGCAATTTTGATGATGGCAGCGGCGCGCTGCTTTTCATTCTGCGGCAGGTACACACCCAGGTATTTCACCACCAGATCACCCATGCGGAAGGAAAACAGCCGGTTGATGGTGGAGGCAAAGGCGGTGATGGCGCCCAGCACCCCCAGTTCAGCAGCTCCTAACAGGCGCCCGGAAAGAATGCTCTGCACCATAGCCAGAAGCAATACCAGACTGCTGCTGGAGAACAGGTAACCTGAATTCTTCAGTACCCGCTGCAGCAGGGCATCGCTGCGAACGGACTGCCAGATTTTTTGTGCGTATTTCAGGATGTCAGCACCTGACTTGCCCAATCGCGCTCCTGTAAGTACCAGTCTGTCATCCGGCGAATGCCTTCCCGAAGGCCCACCTGCGGTTCCCACCCTAACAACCGGCCGGCTTTATCCACATTGGCCTGGTTGGCCAGCATATCGGCCGGATGAACCGGTCCGTGTATCACATTGGCCTGCTTGCCGGTATATTCCTCCAGAATGCCAATCATGTCATTCATGCTGATGCTCTCATGCCCGCCCAGGTTGATGATTTCATACCCCAGGGGTTTGAGCCCCAGTATGGTGCCGCGCGCAATATCGTCCACATAGGTGAAGCCGCGGGTTTGTTCGCCGTCACCGTTCAGACGTACCGGCATGCCCTCATTGATCCACTGCATAAAGCGGAACATGACCATGTCAGGCCGTCCGGCGGGGCCATAAACGGTAAAGTAGCGGAATACGGTCACATCGATACCGTACAGGTAGTGATACGAGTAACATAACGCCTCGGCGGCTTTCTTGCTGGCCGCGTAGGGCTGCAGCGGGCGGCTGCTGTCGGCGGTTTCAGGCGTGGGAAGCGGGGCATTTTGCCCGTAGATGCTGGAGGTAGATGCCAGCACAAACTTGGGAATATCCCGGCGCCGGCACAGTTCCAGCAGGTTCAGGGTTCCGGTGAGGTTGGTATTGAAAAACTCCCACGGATCCTCGGTGCTGGCACGCACACCGGCCCGGGCTGCCAGGTTGATCACGGCATCCACTTTTCCGTTCACGCCGCTTTCCAGCGACGGCAGGTCACAGATGTTCTGGTGCAGGAATTGAAATCCATCCAGTTTTTGTAATCGGTCCAAACGCCAGTATTTCAAACGGGCATCGTAGGCATCGTTGATGTTATCCACCCCGATCACCTGATTTCCGTCCCGTATTAATGTCTCACAGACATTCGCGCCGATAAAACCGGCTGCCCCCGCCACCAGTACTGTTGCCATTTATAACCTCACTACCTTCGGATTCCCCCGTCCAGCTTCCCCGATCGCATTTCGCGTATCGACGATCAATTGAGAAGATTGCAGGACTTCCTGATAATCATATTTTTTATGGTTGGTGATGATCACCACGCAATCGGCGTCCCGCAGCGCCTGGCTCAGATCCTTCACCGAATCGAGCGCCCAATCATCATGCGCGATATGCGGGATATACGGATCATTGTACTCGACCAGCGCGCCTTTGCGCCGCAACAGGCTGATGACATCCAGGGCTTTGCTTTCACGCAGATCGTCGATATCGGGTTTGTAAGCCGCACCCAGTACCAGCACACGGTGGCCCTTCAGCGACTTCCCCACATTGTTCATGGCATCCTGTACTTTGTCGACCACAAAATACGGCATGGTCATGTTGATCTCAGCCGCCAGGTCGATAAAGCGGGCGGTGTAGTTCAACGAGCGCATCTTCCACGACAGGTACAACGGGTCCACCGGAATGCAGTGCCCGCCCAAACCGGGGCCGGGCAGGAATTTCATAAAACCAAACGGCTTGGTGGAGGCGGCATCAATCACATCCCATACATCCACACCCAGACGGTTGCAGATGATGGCCAGTTCATTGACCATACCGATGTTGATCATGCGGAAGGTGTTTTCCAGCAGTTTGGCCATTTCAGCCACTTCGGCAGAGGATACCAGCACGATGGTTTCAAGCGCCTGGCTGTACCAGGTTTTTGCCACCTCAAGACACTGCGGAGTGATACCGCCAATCACCTTGGGGGTGTTTTTGGTGGTCCAATCCGTGCGCCCGGGGTCAACACGTTCGGGCGAGAAAGCCAGGAAGAAATCTTTACCCACTTCCCACTGGCTTTTGGACAGCTTGGGCAGAATGACATCGCGGGTGGTGCCGGGGAAGGTGGTGGACTCAAGCACAACCACCAGGCCCGGGTGCATGTATTCGGATAAACTGTCTGAAGCGGAGATGATGAAGGACATGTCGGGGTCACCGGCTTTGCTGAGCGGGGTAGGCACGCAGATGCTGACCGCCTGCATCTCACGGATGACCGAGTAATCGGTGGTGGCATTGAGAAAGCCGGATTTCACCAGACTGTCCACATGGCTGGACGGAACGTCCTGGATGTAGCTGACCCCGCGATTCAGGCTGTCTACTTTCCGGGCATCGGGATCAATACAGGTGACATGAAAACCGGCTTCTGCGAAAACCACAGCAAACGGCAGACCCACATACCCGGCACCGATCACAGCGACTTTGGCTGTTTTGGCTTGCAAATCCTTGCATAACGCTTCAGCGATATTCATAGATGGATGGTCCTTCTCAACGAAAAATTTGGGTAATTATAAACTGGAATCATAAAGCGGGATGCCTTAACAAGCGCGCGCCTGAAAGGATGGCACTCCAAAGCCGAAGATGGGTGCTTTGTGAATTAGATCCTCCGCTTGTTTCCTGCGATGAACCACGTTCGCGTAGGGTGGGTGGAGGGGCCATTCACTATGCCTGTTTTTCAGTTTTTCTGCGGCCCCGCAACCCACCGAAACAAAAGCCTGTCGGTGGGTTACAGGCGGATAAATAAATTATGAAACACAGGCTATTCTTCCGCCTTCCACCCACCCTACGCGAATATGAATATACTGAGCCGGTTTTTGTAGGGTGGGCTGTGGAATCGACGGACTGTATTGCAGGGTGTTGAAATCCCCGACAATCAGGAAGTTATGAGGTTGACAGACGTGTCTGTCAGAACGCGCGTCTACCGACCGTCTGTGCGGGAAAAATCGCGGGTTTGCAGGTGATCCAGCACAAAGATCAGGGCATCTTCACCGTTATCCTGGTAATAGCCTTTGCGCTCGTCAAAGAGATAAAAGCCAAACTGCCGGTACAGCGCCTGCGCGGAGAGATTGGATCGGCGAACCTCCAGGAAGACGATATTGGCGCCTTCCTCACGCACGCGGGTGAGGCTGTGCGCCAGCATTCTGGCAGCAATGCCCCGGCGCCGGTAATCGGGGTGGACGGCAATGGTGCCGATATGCGCCTCGTCGATCACCAGCCAGATGACGGTCATGCCGGCGATACGCTTTGGTTCGCCGGGAGCTACATACTCCGCCACCCACAGGCGGGCGGCCGGATTGTTATACAGTTCGAAATGAAAGGAATTAGCCGGCCAGGGCTGGGAAAAGGAGAGTTGATCGATTTCAATCACCGAGGCCAGGTCTTCCGCGGTCATCTTTCGTATGCGGATGACCGGGTCAGGACGATCACTGCTCATGCACTGATTTCCTCTCCGCTGTGCAGATACATCGGAGCGAGGGTGGCAGGGTCATCGGTATCGTGGTTTTGCCAGCGCTTCCAGGCCAGTTCAGCCACAAAGGAAGGCCGCCTGATGGCAAAAGCAGGCGACGCCAGCACCACGTTGCGGTATCTGCGAGCCAGAATGCGCTGTTCTTCGGCCGTCAACTCGCCGCTGATGAGCGTGCGTTTGTTGATCCGTTTTACCAGTTCGTCAGCGGACAGCACTTCCAGCGGCCCCTGCGGCGTCCAAACGCCTTCTTCGGCGGCGTACCAGCCCACAGCCAGTCGGCCTCTGCCGGCGTGTAAAACAGCCGCCAGATCCGCGTTGATCACCGGTTGGGCGGCTGCCACCACATCCAGGCTGGGGACACCAATGACCGGAATTTTCAATCCAAGCGCCATGCCTTTGATCACCGCCAGGCCAATGCGCAGCCCGGTAAATGAACCGGGGCCGATCGCGGCGGCCAGAACCTGCAAATCCGAAGGGCGTTTTTCACAGCGCGATAGCAATTGAGCGATGGCAGGCGCCAGCTCAACGGTATGGTAATTATCCGATTGCCAGATCATCTCGCCCAGCACGCCGGTTTCGGTATACAGGGCTACGCCCATGGTTTTGGTTGAAGTGTCAACGGCCAGCAGCATGGTCACCCTCCATAAATGTGCTTGCGCAGATCTTTCATCATCTTCTCGAAGCGAACGCCTTCGGGTTTCAACACAAAGTGACGTTGTTCCAGATCCACCCATGAGATGGTCACCCACAGGCACGGCTTGGGGAGCGCCTTGAGGATATTCTCAGGCCACTCGACCACCAGAACCCCATGATCCAGCATGCGGTCCAGATCCAGATCCAGGGCTTCCGGCGCGTTTTGCAGACGGTAGGCATCCAGGTGATACAGGCTGGGATGGTTGAGCTTGCGGTACTCATTCACCAACACAAAGGTTGGGCTGGTGACCGGATCGCTGGAGCCCCAGCCCTGGGCAATGCCCTGTACTAAAGTGGTTTTTCCGGCTCCCAGATCGCCGCTCAAACAGATCAGATCCCCTTTATCCAGCATGCTGCCCAGACGGATGCCGATCCGTTTGGTCTGGGATGGACTGCGGCTGAAAAATTCAATGGTGTGAGGATCCAGAATGGGCATAGGGCAAGATTTTACTACGAACCGGTGCTGTTCCCCGAGGGATTTGGGAGCAATTGGAAATAACCGTGTACCTGATTCTCTTCATCCGGCGTAAAAAAGCGATTTTTCAACAGCCTGGCAATCTGGCGGGTGGCTTCAGGGCGGGCCATTCTCCGGCTGGCTGCCGAGGCTTCATCTCGGGCGCTGGGATAGTCGAGCCACATACGCAGGGCCATGATCACCTCGTTGATTTCCGGCGCCCATACCCCCGCTTTGCTGCGGGTGACGTAGGTAACATTGCCGTCTTCCTGCCCCGGCAGGCGGGCATACAGAACCATGGGCAATCCGGCGATAAACGCTTCACTGATGGTGCCCGGCCCGGCTTTGGAGACCAGAATATCGGAAGCTGCCATCAATTCAGGCATATTTTTAACAAATCCATAGACGCTGACCGGTATCTGCCACTGGCGCTCCTCCAACCTGTGTTGCAGACTGTGGTTGCGCCCGGCAATAATTGCCAGTTGCGCGGGCAGGCGTGCATCATCGATGGCCTGCGCAATTCGCTCCAGCGGCCCCATGCCTTCACCGCCCCCTACCAGCAGGATCACCGGCAGATCCTCCTGCCAGCCCTGCTCATTGCGGATGGAGCGCCGATCCGCGGCGGGAACGCGGAACCGTTCCGCCACCGGCTGCCCTACCACTCGAATGCGGTCTGCGGGCATACCGTGCTGGATGCCCGTGGTTCTGGCGTCATCGGTGGGCACAATCACCAGATCGGCGCGCGGGTCAAACCAGAAGGCGTGCACGCTGACCATATCCGTCACCACCGTAGCAAACGGGAATTTTTGCCGTGCAGTCACGTTGAGGTAAGCCTGGTTTGCCAGCGGATGAACGGAAACAAACAGGTCGCACGGGTTTTGTTTGACCAGTTTGATGGCGCCGCGCCGGATATACGGCCAGGTCATCTGATTGAGCAGTTCGGCGTTGCGCGGGCTGTTGCTGATCCGGTAGCCGGCTTCCCACACCTGCGGCATACGTGTGATGCGCGGGTAAATACGTGAAGCATCCCGAAACGGGATGGGGGCATAATCATGGAAAATATCGATCAACTGGGTTTCAAAAAAGCCCGGAAATTCAAGTTCCAGCGCTTCGATGATGGCCTGAGCTGAGCTGCGATGACCTCCGCCGGTATCAGAGAACAGGAAATTAATCTTCTTTTTTCGGCCGGGTTGGGTCATCCTGGCTCTCCTGGGAGATGATTTTCTTAAGTCTGTTTGAGAGTTCCCGCCGGCTCAACATCACACGGCGGCTGCATTGCACACATTCCAACCCGATATCCGCGCCCAACCTCACCACCCGCCAGTCGTAACTTCCACACGGATGAGGTTTGCGCAGACGCACGATATCATTCAGGTGGATCTCGGTCAACACTTTTTGATTATACCACCCGTGATATAATCAAAAGACTCGGTGGATTTACCGGCTGTTCCAAGCAGCGGTAGATCGGTAGTCCGGCAGACCGGTTGCCCGGCATACCGGATGCCCGATTGACCGGATGCCCGGTCACCGGGTTACCCTACGAGTCAGCAAAAACAAGCGATGACAAATCTTTCTCCCGAAACCATCATTACACGGATCATCACACTGGTGATCGCCTTTACCGTGCATGAGTTTTCGCATGCCTGGGTGGCGGATCGCTTTGGCGATAATACACCCCGCGCCAACGGCCGGCTCACACTCAACCCGGCGGTGCATCTTGATTTGATTGGCACCCTGATGCTGCTGGTGGCCGGTTTCGGATGGGCCAAACCCGTACCGATCAACCCCTACGCACTGCGAAGACGTTCGCCTGCGGCGGTCATGCTGGTTTCGCTGGCAGGTCCGGCCTCCAATCTGGTGATGGCCGTGCTGGCAGCCATTCCGCTGCGTTTTCACCTGATCCCGTTTGTCAGCAACTGGCCGGGATTTCTGCCCACACCGCAATCGTTTTTATTCAGCTTCATGTTGATCAATATCCTGCTGCTGTTGTTCAATCTCATCCCGCTGGCCCCTCTGGATGGCGAAAAAGTGCTGGAATATTTTCTGCCACCGGCCGGGGTTGACTTTTTGGATCGCATCCGCCCGTATGGTCCCATGATCCTGCTTGCCATTGTCTTTGTTCTGCCGATTCTGGGTTTTGACCTGTTCGGCATGATCCTCACCCCGCTGCTGCGGACGATTTCCAGTCTATTAATAGGAGTTTCTGTATGACCGTACAAATTACCGTCATTGGCCTTGGTCAGGTAGGCACATCCATCGGTTTGGCGCTGGAGCCTCAAAAAGAGCGAATTCTGCGGGTGGGGCACGATCGCAAGGCAGATATCGCCCGCCAGGTTGAAAAAATGGGCGCCTTCGACAAGATCATCAACAACCTGCATGCCGCCGTCGAACAGGCCGATATTGTGGTTCTGGCCCTTCACGAAGATCAGATCCGCAACACCCTTGAACTGATCAAAGATGATCTCAAGGAAGGCGCTGTGGTGATGGATACCTCCACCAGCATGATCAAGGTGGGCTCGTGGATGAAAGAACTGCTGCCCCCCGACCGGTATTTTGCCACCATCAGCCCCACCATCAACCCCGTGTATATGGACACGCTACGGCTTGGCCCCGATGAAGCCCATGCCGATCTGTTCAAGAAAAGCGCCCTGGTGATCACATCACCGGTGGGAATGCCCGCCGACGCCATCCGGCTGGCCTCTGAACTGGCAGCTCTGCTGGGCGCCGAACCTTTTTACGCTGATCCGTATGAATTCGACGGTCTGATCGCCCAGTCAAAAGTACTGCCCATGCTGCTGTCAGCCGCCTTTGTCAACTCGACCACCGGAAAACCCGGCTGGCGTGAAGGCCGCCGATTGGCCGGTAAATACTTCCATCATCTCACTTCTCCCATGATGTTCCTGCCGGAAGGCGAGACACTCGAGAAACTGGCCATGATGGACAAAGACAACGTGGTGCGCGTGCTGAACGATATGATGTACGCCATCATGGATTTCCGGGATGCCATCCAGGATGAGGATCGCGAGAAACTCGACGCGTTGGTGAAGCAGGCCCGCGACTCTCAGGCTGAGTGGTACAACCAGCGCATGGCCGGCGATTGGGACAAAGACCCCAATAAACCTCAACTCCCCTCCACCGGCGAGAATCTGGCTCGCTTCTTCACCGGCGGGCTGTTCAAAAAGCGCGACGAAAAGAAATAAACAGGATTTCCACCCGTGAGTGTACGAGTGTGCGCCCCCGGGCGCGTGAACTTGCTGGGTGAACATGTTGATTACAATGGCGGCTTTGTGTTACCAGCCGCCATTGATCGTTTTTTATCCCTGAAAGCCGATCCAACCCTTGATGATGTTTTTACCCTGCGGGCCCTGGACCTTAACCAGCAGGTCTCTTTTCGCGTTGAAAACCTTGACAGGAAAATTGACGTGTATGGCAACGCGCTGCCGGATTGGGCGCTTTACCCGGCCGGCGTGTGCTGGTCACTGATCCGGCATGGCTATACCCCTCGGGCTGTGCTGGCGGAGTATAGCTCCGACATCCCGGCTGGGGCTGGATTAAGCTCATCCGCCGCGGTGGAGACCGCTTTTGGGCTGCTCTGGCAGACGTTGGGAGGTTGGCAGATGGATCGGATGGCGCTTGCCCGGATCTGTTTGATGGCAGAAACCCACTATGTAGGCGTGAACTGCGGCATCATGGATCAATTTGCCTGTTTGCATGGGCAGGCCGGGCATGTGCTCTTTCTGGATACGCAGACGCTGGAGTGGGAGCCCATTCCGCTCAGCGGAGTGACGCTGGTGGTGGCCCGAACCGGAAAATCACATCAATTGGGTCTGCCGGCTGGTGGCGCGTCGCAGGAGTCGCAGTACAATCAGCGCCGTTCAGAAAGCGACCAGGCATTTCGCCTGCTCAAAGACCGCCTGCCGGGTATCAAAAGCCTGCGTGATGTTTCGCTGGATCAGTTCAACCGGTTGGAGACGGAATTGCCGGAGTTGCTGAGGCGTCGGGCCAGGCATGTCATCGAAGAATGCAGCCGCGTACTGACGGCCGTGGAGTGCCTGCGCCGCCGGGATTATGAGCAGTTTGGCCGCCTGATGATCGCCGGGCATGCGTCGCTGCGCGATTTATACGAGGTCAGCAGTCCTGAGCTGGACAGACTGGTGCAAATCGCCGTCACACTGCCGGGCTGTTTTGGAGCGCGTTTGACCGGAGCAGGTTTTGGGGGCAGCACCATCAACCTGGTGCGCGAGGACGCCGCGGCTTTGTTTGCGCAAAACCTGGCGGAGGAATATCCCCGGCAGACCGGCCAGCAGGTCGATATCTTTCCGGTGCGTATCACGCACGGCGCGCGCATTGAATGATTGGACGGAAAAAGACCCCGTTGCATCCGAGAGATATCCAACATAAACCCGACTTGCCACATGTGTTGCACCTCATTTGTCATCCCGAGTGAGCGGTGGTATTGCGGCAGAGCCGCAAACCACGCGACGAGGGATCGGACATGGGTAAATGGTCACGATCCCAAATATGGGAACCTTTCCGCCAGATCCTTCAAAGATACTAAGTGGGATAAGCCGATGTAAGGGTGTCTCAGTCACTGATCTCCTGTTGTTGATATTTACCGTGTATTTCGGTTATGATTAATGGAGCCTTTCTCTGCCAGCCAGTGTAAGACAGTTGCTGCTGCCAGTAACGGCTGCCGGTCACTGGAAAGATGGATGGAAACAGGAGAAGAGAAATGACAACCATACAGCGGATCATCCCGAACAATTTTGAACTGCCCGCCCGGATTGAGCGGTTGAAAGACCTGGTCTACAACCTGTGGTGGGTGTGGAACCCACAGGCCAGGGCGCTTTTCGCCAACATCGATGCCCGCCTGTGGGACGAGGTCAACCACAACCCGGTGACGGTACTCAAACAGGCGGACCGCGCCGATCTGAACGCCATGTCTTGTCATCCCGATTATCTGGATCTGTATGACCGGGTGCTGGATCAGTTTGACCGGTATCTGGCGGCTGATGATACCTGGTATAACAAAACCTATCCCGATCTGCGAGATAAGAGCATCGCCTATTTTTCGTTTGAGTTCGGCCTGCACGAATCGCTGCCTGTATACGCCGGCGGCCTGGGTGTACTCTCAGGCGATCACCTTAAAGAATCCAGCGATCTGGGCATTCCGCTGGTGGGCATCGGATTTATTTACCGGCAGGGGTACTTCAAACAACATATTACGGAAGATGGCTGGCAAAACACCGGCAACTATACCCTGCCGCTGGACGAGCTTCCGTTGATCCCGCTGCTGGATGGAAACAAAGCGCCGGTGCTTATCTCGGTGCAGCTTCCCGAGCGAAAGGTATACGCCCGCATCTGGGAACTGCATGTGGGGCGCAGGCTGCTGTATTTGCTGGACAGCGATGTAGACGCCAATCAGCCCAACGACCGGCAGCTCACCGCCCGCCTGTACAGCAGCGATCTGGATGTGCGCATCTCGCAGGAGATTTTGCTGGGGATCGGCGGGGTGAAAGCACTGGATTTGCTGGGCATTCACCCGACCGTCTGGCACATGAACGAAGGACACTCCGCTTTCCTGACGCTTCAACGCATCCGCATGGCCATGCAGAACGGGGTGGGGTTTGACGAGGCCGCCGAATTGGTGGCGCGTACCGATATCTTCACCACCCATACACCCGTCCCGGCCGGGCAGGACCAGTTCCCGTTGTGGATGATCGATAAATATATGGTTCACATGTGGGAAGACCTTAAATTAACCCGCGACCAGTTTATCGATCTGGGAAAGTACCAGCAGCCGTGGGGTGAGAATTTCAGTATGCCGGTGCTGGCACTCAAACTCTCCGATCACCGCAACGCGGTATCGCAGCTTCATGGCAAGGTTTCACGTCACATGTGGCACTCGCTGTTCCCGAGTGTGTCTGAAGAGGAGGTGCCGGTCACCTCGGTGACCAATGGCGTGCACATGCTGAGCTGGATGTCAGGCCAGCAGCGTGCTTTGTTTGACCGGTACTTCCCGAGTGACTGGAAAGAACGCGTCGATGATCCGGAAGTTTGGGAAAACCTGGAAAACATCCCCGATCACGAATTCTGGCAGGTCCACCAGTATATGAAGGATGATCTGTTCCGGTTTATGATCCGGCGCGCCAGAAAACAGTGGATGGATACCCAGCATCACCCCGTTCAGATTATTGCCGGCGGCGCGCTGTTCAACAGTCAATCACTGACCATTGGAGTGGCTCGCCGGTTTGCCACTTACAAACGTGCATACCTGATTTTGCAGGATTACGAGCGGCTGCTGAGTATCATCAACAACCCGGAGATGCCGGTGCAGATTATCTTCTCCGGTAAGGCGCATCCCGCCGATGAGCCGGGGAAGTTGATCATTCAACAGGTGTACCGGGCTGCCAAAGACGCGCGCACGGCCGGCCGGATCATGTTTCTTGAAGATTATGACATGAACGTGGCCCGCCATCTGGTGCAGGGAGTGGATATCTGGCTGAACACACCGCGCCGCCCCAACGAAGCATCGGGTACATCCGGGATGAAGGCTGCCATGAACGGGGTGTTGAACTTCTCCGTGCGCGACGGCTGGTGGTGTGAGGGATACAACGGATCCAACGGTTGGAAGATCGGTTCTGAAAAGGAATACACTGATGCCGGCCTGGAAGATCGCGATGATGCCAGCGAGATATATGAAACGCTCCAGGATCAGATCGTTCCGCTCTTTTACCGCAATCGGCGCGGAGATATTCCTTCAGATGACTGGATTCGTATGATGAGAGAATCCATCCGAACTCTGGCGCCGCAGTTCAGCACCACCCGTATGCTTAAGGAGTATGTACGCAATATGTATATGCCCGGGATGGTTGAGAAAACCGTCAAAACAGCCGGATAGACTACCCTGACAATACATCAAAACCACCCGTCAAACGGGTGGTTTTTTAATCGAAATC
>DAISXR010000026.1:25832-36508 GCA_036825755.1 Anaerolineaceae bacterium | reverse complement strand
AGTAATTCTAATTTTCTATCCATACAATCAAAACAGGAGTTTATTATGAGTAACCAAAACACAAAAGTAGTTGTCACCGGAGCCGGTGGTTTTATTGGGAATCATCTGGTATCTTTTCTGAAAGAAAAGGGCTATTGGGTTCGCGGGGTGGATATCAAATTCCCTGAATTTGGCGAGACCGAAGCGGATGAGTTTGAACTGCTTGATCTGCGCAGATGGGAAAACTGCCTTCAGGCCACACGCGACGCGGATGAGGTGTACGCGCTGGCCGCCGATATGGGCGGGATGGGTTTTATTTCCGGAAATCATGCCCAAATTTTGCATAACAACACCCTGATCAATATCCACACACTTGAGGCAGCCCGGCAAAACGGGGTGAAACGGTATTTATACACATCATCCGCGTGTGTATATCCGGAGTATTTGCAGGAAAAAGTGGACATCGCTCCGCTGAAAGAAGAGGATGCATACCCCGCCGCCCCGCAGGATGCTTACGGTTGGGAAAAGTTGATCACCGAGCGGTTGAACAAACATTATTACGAAGACTACGGTTTTGAAACCCGTACCGTGCGTTTTCACAACATTTTTGGTCCCCAGGGCACCTGGGAAGGCGGCCGTGAAAAAGCCCCGGCGGCATTCTGTCGAAAAGTGGCTGTATCCAAACTGACCGGTAACCCGGTGGTGGAAGTCTGGGGCGATGGTGAACAGACCCGCTCGTTCTGCTACATCGACGATTGTCTGGAAGGCCTGTATCGCCTGATGCACTCGGATTACCGTGAGCCCTTGAACCTGGGTCAGGACCGCATGGTATCCATCAACCAGTTGGCTGACATTGTTGCGGATATCGCCGGAACAGAAATCGAAAAGAAACACATCCCCGGACCGCAGGGTGTACGCGGGCGGAATTCAGACAACTCCAAACTGCGCCAGGTTTTGGGCTGGGAACCTCAAATCTCACTCGAAGAGGGTCTGTCTCGAACCTATGCCTGGATCGAAAAACAGGTAGCCGACAAACTGGAATTAGGCGGTGAAACGGCTCAGGAAGATTTATCTCACAGTAAATTATTGCTTCGTAACAAGGTTGGATCATCAGAATAACCAAAAACTTCTCATGTCCCAGGGAGGTGAAATGGACATTTTGGTTATGACGCCGTATTACACCCCGGATCTGGGCCCAAGCGCGCCGTTGTTTCAAATGTTGTCTGTTGAACTGGCAAAACTTGGGCACCGCGTTACCGTGATCGCCGCGGTGCCGCACTATCCAACCGGGGTAGTTCAATCCGGGTTTCGAACAAAAAAGATCACAAAAAGCCTGGAGGATGGGGTCACTGTGATTCGCATCCCCGTACCTTCCATGGATCGTTCAAACCTGGTCAAAAGGTATTTACAGTTTTTACTTTTTCAACTGGGCGCGTCGAAAGCCATCGCCCGCCAAAAATTTGATGTCATGGTGGTTAGCAACCCGGCTTTGTGGATCTGGCTGCCGTTCACGGTGGCTTCGGTTTTTCGCAGAAAACCGGCTATTTTTTCCATCCATGACCTGTACCCCAATGTGGGAATTTCGTTGGGCATTTTCCGGCATAAGCCGGTGATTAAGGCCGTGGCTGCATTGGAGAAATATGTGCTCAACCGCTCTGATGTCGTCCGAATCCTGTCAGAGTCGTTCCGCCCGGTCATGAACCAGATGGGCGTGAGGGATGACAAAATGGTTCTGATCTACGATTGGGTGGATACCAGTCTGATCCAGCCGAACCCTCACAAAAACGGCTTTGCCAGGGAGAACCAGTTGGATGGTAAATTTGTGGTGATGTACGCCGGTAACGTGGGGCTGTCACAGGGGCTGGAGCATGTTCTCACAGCTGCGAAGATATTGAAGGATCAGCCGGATATTCAAATTGCTATCATTGGAGAGGGGGCAGCCCGAAAAGACCTGATCCAGCAGGCCGAAGCTGAAGGTCTGAAAAACGTAACATTTATCCCGTTTCAACCTCGCGAGAGGTTATCGGAGGTGCTGGGCACCGCGGATATTTCGCTGGTCACGTTGCGCACAGGGGTGGGAGCCACGGCTCTGCCCTCCAAGACCTATTCAATCTTTGCCAGCGGCAAACCCATCCTGGCGAGTGTGGATGACGGCTGTGAAACCGCAGACCTCATTCAGCAATCGCAGGCCGGTATTTGCATTCAACCAGAGATGCCCGAAGAATTGGTAAAAAACATACTCTATCTGAAAAACAATCCTGAATTACGTGAAACAATGGGCAGAAACGGGCGAAAATGGGCTGAAGAGCACCATTCGCCGCGATCGGCGGCACAACGGATCGCTGATCTGTCCGCAGGGGTCCTGGAGACCCGTTTACAGAAAAGGGGCGAGACATGAACGTAGAAAACTTCGCAGCATGGCTTCGTCAAACTGGACACAAGGTTTACAAAACAAAGAGCTCTTACTGGTACACCGCCGGGCCACGCGTATTGCAGGCATTCCCTTATCACTGGTTGATTGAACCGGATGAAAAAGAAATCAATGACCTGCTTCGCGGGAAAAACCTGTTGGCGCTTCGTTATTCAACCTCGCTGGAAGCCCCAAAAGGGGTGATCAGTTATCACGTGGTTTATGATCACCCTGAATACTCGCTTGAACTGCTCGACCGCAGGTCAAGACAAAACGTGAATAAAGGCTTGAAGAATTGTACCGTGGAGCCGATCTCATTCACTCGGTTGGCCGAGGAAGGCTGGCAGTTGGAAAGCGATACGCTGGATCGCCAGTCGCGTGAAGGGCAGCACGATTCATACAGTTGGAAAATGCTGTGCCGAATTGCCGAATCGATCCCCGGGTTTGAAGCCTGGGGGGCCATTGTGGATGGGAAGCTGGCTGCTTCGTTGCTCACCTTTCAACAGGGGGACTGCTGTGAAATGCTTTATCAGCAGTGCCGAAGAGAGTACCTGAATGACCGCGTGAACAACGCACTGACCTATACGGTTTCCCAGCTCATGATGCAGCGCAGCCCGGTAAAGATGATTTTTTATGCCCTTCATTCGTTGGATGCGCCGCCCAACGTAGACGAATACAAATTTAGAATGAATTACAGGGCAAAGCCGGTCAGGCAGCGTGTGGTGTTTCATCCGTTCCTTTCCATTTTTCTCAATCGATTTTCCTATAATTTGATTGATCGTCTGCAAAAAGGAAACACGCGAAGCCACCGCCTCGCCAAAGCAAAAGGCATGTTCCAGTTTTACTTACAAGGGCTGCTGCCGCTCGAACAGCAGGCATGGCCGGGAGCATTAGAGCCGGAAAAAGAGATGATATTACACAGCCTTCAACCGGGATTGATGGAGGAGGGCAGCGTCCAGCAGGAGTTTTCGATATTGATCAAAGATCAACTGACCCGGTAGATGACAGGCAGATCAAATGAGGATCTGTTGCTCCGGAACAGCAAATAATACCAACCTCCGTCAGGCCTTCCCTGCCTTCCGGGCAAGGGAAAGCCTGACGGATTAGATTCAATAGGAACGTATCTGCCTCAAGTCAGAGTGACTTTACAGGTCACAATATCCCTACGGATCAATTTTTGAAAAAGTAATTTTTTTGGTTATTCTGAGGCAGGATAACCAACCCATCACAGCCTGAAAATTCTAAGAAGAATGTTAAGATTCTCGCTCAATTTTCATCTGACATTTATCTTGGGCTGTGAAAATAAAGAGATGATTTCAGACAGTACCATAAACAAGTCTGAGTAAAGGGTTATTTCATTTTTGGATAGTGAAAAATCCCTGCAAATTCGCAGGATCATTATTGGTAAAAATAATGATTGGTATATGAGGGGGTCTCATGAACAATCGAGTATTATCCGGGTATCAAGTCAGATTTATTTCACCTGCCGTGTCGCTACTGATCAAACGGCTTCTTGATATTATCGTTTCACTGGTGGCGCTCATCATCCTGGCGCCGATATTTGGTTTGCTGGCAATTGCCATTGTACGCGACACACCCGGCCCGATTTTCTATGGCGGTGAACGGGTGGGCAAAAACGGAAAGATCTTCAAGATCTTGAAATTCCGTACCATGTACGAAGACAAGAAAAGTTATGAAGGACCGCGCGTCACCGCCAAGGGCGATGCACGTATCACGCGTGTGGGCAAATGGCTGCGCGATACCAAACTCAACGAACTGCCGCAATTTGTGAACGTTTTGCGGGGCGAGATGAGCCTGGTTGGGCCACGCCCCGAAGATCCTTCGTTTGCAAAAACCTGGCCATCAGAGGTACGCACGGATGTCCTTTCGGTGCAGCCCGGCATTACCAGCCCCGCCACGGTGGTCTACCATGATGAAGAATCCATTCTGAGCAGCACCAACCTGCTGCAAAAATACATCCATGAAATTGGTCCCGACAAGATGCGGCTGGATCAGATGTATGTGCGTTACCGCTCATTCATGCTGGATCTGGATGTTTTGTTGTGGACCGCGTTGATTCTGTTGCCAAAGATCCGCTCGGAAACACCGCCGGAACAGGTGCTGTTTGTGGGTCCGCTCACCAAACTGGTCAACCGGTATATGACCTGGCTGACCCTGGATCTGACGCTCACTTTTATTTCCATTGTGGCCACCGGTTTTGTGTGGGGTAAATATTTGCCCATTACCACCGAGATCACACAGGCAGTCTCCATGTCTGTGGTCTTTTCGATCATCTTCAGCCTGACTGGTCATCTGATGGGGGTTAACCGTATCAGTTGGACCAAGGCTTCGGTATTTGATTCGTTCCGGCTGGTACCCGCCTGGATTGTGGCGACCAGTATGGCCGTTTTCATCAACTGGTCACTGGGAGTTTTCCCGCTGGGGTTGATCCTGGCGGCCTCTGTCGTATCACTGGCGGGATTTGTATTCCTGCGCAATCTCAAGCGCATGGCCATTGGGGTTCTCAGCCGGGTGTTGAAGCTGACCAAAAAGGATGAAATGCCCAAAGAGAGAGCCATCATTGTGGGGTCAGGCCGCACCGCCGAACATATCACCGGGTTGCTGGATCACCCATCCAACGTCATGAAATACAGGGTGCTGGGAATTGTGGATGATGATCTCCTGATCCAGGGGATGAATGTGTACGGGAAGAAAGTACTGGGTACCACAAAGGAACTCAACACGCTCATCAGTAAACTGCGCGCCGATATCGTCTTCCTGGCTTCACATACCATCGACATGAAAAAGGAGATGGAAATTGCGGATTACTGCTCTCAAAACGGGGTGAAAGCGGTTTTGATCCCCGATATCTTTGGATCTTTACAGAAGATTTCATCCAATGAAGAGGATGGGCAGTACGTGTTACCGGTGAACAGAAAACTGCATTACGCCGGTCTTGAAAACAGCTATCTTTTCATGACCGATGAAGTGGGGTCAAACCGCCAGGTTTGGCCATGAGACGTCATCATTAATTTAAAAACGAAAACTGGGAAAAAGGGTAAAAGGGAGGATTTATTATGAAAATCCTGGTCACAGGGGGAGCCGGATATATAGGTTCTGCATTGGTTCCGCTATTATTATCAAAAGGTCATACGGTCAGAGTACTCGACCGGCTTACATACGGGGGGAGTTCATTGCTGGGTATCTGGAGCCATCCTAATTTTCAACTGGTGAAAGGGGATGTGCGTGATGCCGAGACGGTGGATCAGGCCGTTCAGGATATGGATGCTGTGGTTCACCTGGCGGCTATCGTTGGGGACCCGGCCTGTTCCAAAGCGCCCGAGCTGGCTTATCAGATCAATCGGGATGCGTCGCTTCAATTGTACCGGAAAGCCAATGAGCACGGAGCCACCCGGTTTGTCTTTGCATCCACCTGCTCCAACTACGGCCGTATGGTCGACCGGGAAGGCATGGTAGATGAGACTTCTGAACTGCGCCCCATCTCGGTGTACGCCAAATCCAAGGTAGAAGTCGAAACTCAGTTGCTGGAGCTATCCCGCACAGAGAAGCTGCAGCCCATTTTGCTGCGTTTTGCCACTGCGTTCGGCGTCAGTCCACGGCTGCGTTTTGACCTGACCGTCAACCAGTTCACCATGGAAATGATGATGAAAAAGAAACTGACTGTGTTTGGCGAGCAGTTCTGGCGCCCGTACGCTCACGTAGGCGATATCTCGCGAGCCATTCTGGCTGTGCTGGAAGCGCCGTTGGAAAAAGTGGGCGGGCAGGTATTCAATGTGGGTTCAAGCGACCAGAATTACCAGAAACAGCAGATTGTTGAGCTGATCAAACCGTACTGCCCGGATGGGGTGGTGGAATACGTGCACAAGGATGAGGATCCGCGCGATTACAAGGTTTCCTTTGAGAAAATTCGATCTATACTGGGTTTTGAAAATCAATACACCGTGCCCGGGGGGATCAGGGAATTTGTGGAACTGGCCAACAGCCAGATGATCGAAGATTATGAAAAGGCTGAATATCGTAATTCCTGAGCCTACGCTTAGGAATTGCTGCCTGCCATACCGTTCCTCACAATTTATTTGAATTGCAGACATTATTGAGGTTTCTATGAAAGCGGTTGTACTGGCGGGAGGAAAAGGAACACGATTGGCTCCTTACACCAAGATCCTGCCAAAACCATTAATGCCAATCGGGGATATGCCCATCCTTGAGGTGATACTGCGGCAGATGAAATGCGCCGGTGTGGATGATGTAACGCTGGCTGTGGGTCATCTTTCTGAATTGCTGCATGCATTCTTTAATGATGGGTCAAAATTGGGGTTGAAAATCCGTTACAGCCATGAAGAGACGCCGCTGGGGACCGCCGGTCCGCTGGCGTTAATTGATGGATTGGATGGTACCCTGCTGGTGACCAACGGAGATGTGCTGACCACCCTGCCGATCCTGGATTTGATCAACTTTCACCGGGAGCAGAACGCGGCGGCCACCATCGCGGTGCATGCCCGTAATGTGAAGATTGATTTTGGGGTGATCGAGTGGGATAAAAATCCGGTGATCACTGACTATATCGAAAAACCCAGCTACCATTTTATGGTCAGCATGGGGATTTATGTGTTTGAGAGACGTGTGCTCGATTATATCGAGCCGGGAAAATATCTTGATTTTCCGGATCTCATTCTGAAGCTGATGGCTGCCAATGAAAAGGTGGTCGGATATCAATACGATGGATATTGGCAGGATCTTGGCCGACCTGATGATTATGAACGGGCTGCCAATGATTTTGAAAGCATGCGGGTTGATTTTTTGGGAAAGGAGTGTGATCGATGACCTGGCGTATTCCTTTGGCGGATATTGACATCACGGACGAAGAAATCGATGCCGTGACGGAGGTATTGAAGAGTAAATGGTTGAGCATGGGGTCACAGACTCAGGCGTTTGAGGCGGCTTATGCCGAACGGCTGCAGGTGAAACACGCTATCGCGGTAGCAAACGGCACCGCGGCGCTGCACATGGCCTGCATGGCGATTGGCTTAAAGCCCGGCGACGAGGCCATTGTGCCTGCGCTCACCTTTGTAGCCACAGCCAACTCCATTCGATACACCGGGGCTACGCCGGTTTTCGCGGATATCACCAGCGAGCAGGATCTCAACATCTCTCCCGAATCGATCGAGAGCAAAATTACCGATAAGACCCGCGCCATCCTGGTAGTTCACTACGGGGGATACCCCTGTGACATGCCGCGCATCATGGAAATTGCGAAAAAGCACAACCTGCATGTGATTGAAGATGCCGCTCACGCTGTGACGTCTGAACTGGACGGTCGCTGTATGGGTACCTGGGGAGACATCGGTTGTTTCAGCTTTTTCTCGAATAAAAATTTGACCACCGGCGAAGGTGGAATGGTCACCACCAATGACGACGAACTGGCTCAAAAACTGCGCCTGCTGCGCTCGCATGGTATGACCAGCCTTTCATGGGAACGCCATAAAGGACATGCCTTCAGCTATGATGTGGTGGATCTGGGCTACAACTACCGTATGGATGAGCTTCGTTCAGCCATTGGGGTGGTGCAGTTGAAAAAAGTGGATCATAACAACGATCTGCGCAGGCAGCTTTCAGAATATTACTGGGAGATGCTTGAAGAGCTGGCGCCGCAGGTGGGTCTGCCGTTCCGGAACCACGCTGGCGTTTCTGCCGCTCACCTGATGCCTGTACTGCTGCCTGAAGGAACAGACCGCAAACAGTTTATGGAGCAGATGAAGGAAAACGGGATTCAGACCAGTATTCATTACCCGCCCATCCATAAATTCTCGGCCTTTGCCCAGGACGGGATCAAAAAACCGGTGGAAGTGCCTTTGACTGAAAAGGTAGCCAGCCGTGAGGTGACTCTGCCGCTTTACCCGGGGCTATCCAAACAAGACGTGCAATATATCTGTGAAACCATTCAAAAGATCGTTCAGTGAGTGGATGACAGAACAAAAAATGACAATCAGTAAAGACCATTCAGGCAGTGAAGGCAACTTCATTGCCTGTTCGATCATTCGAAATGGAATCTAAAAATGAATAAATGCGGGCTTGATATGCCCAGGAATGATTGCATCATTCATCAGAGAGAGTAAAATATATGGAAATTAAAAATATCCTGTTTATGCTGCGGCGCTGGTCATGGTTTTTGATGCTGGGGCTGGTTATTGGGCTGGTAGCAGGGTTCATCGTCAGTATGGTTATGACACCTGTCTATAAGGCTGAGACCAAGGTCCTCATCTCGCGTGACCCGCAGGTAGCGACCGCTGATTTTCCAAATTTAAATGATATTCAACTGGTACAAACCTATGTTGAGCTGCTATCGACTGATCAACTGCGTGAAAATGTAGCCAGCATGGTAGGAACTGAAATCGACAAAAAACAAATCACCGTAGAGCAACTGCGCGATACGCAGATCATTCAGATTGCCGTCGAGAGCAAGGATCCGGTTGAGGCCCAAAATATCGCCAATACCATGGTAAAGCTGCTGGAAGTGCAGATCGAGGATATGCAGACGCAACGTTACCAGGCCACTGAAACCAGCCTGGCCGATCAGGCAGATTCGGCAAAGGTGGAGGTGCAGAACGCGCAAACCGAGCTGGATAGCTTCCTTTCGCAGCAATCCCAAAGCAACCTGGAGGAAGTCAATAACCAGATTGCCACGCTGGAAAATCAAATTTCGGTGCTGCAAAGTGAAATTGCCGACCTGGGTACGCCCCGCGAGGCCGCTCAGATCGCCCAGCAGGCTGAGAAGCAAAGTCAACTGACCATGCTGCAGGATGTTCTGGCACGTTACCAAAATATTAAAACCAATTTGCTGGTTTTGGGTCAGCCATATGAAACGAGTGCCGGCCTTTCAAATGCCCGCCTGGATCGACTGCAATCCAATCTGACATACTATGAAGATCTGTATCGCGGCTACCAGAGCAGCCTGGAAGATTTGCGCCTGATGCGCATGCAAAACACGCCCACCCTCACACACATTCAGCCCGCGGCGTTGCCAGAGAAGCCTGACCGGCCCATTCCCATCATTTATACCGCCCTGGCGGCGTTAGCCGGTCTGATCATCGCTGTGATGGCGATGGTCCTGATCGAGATGATGGATGATACGATCAAGACACCGGAACAGGTGGAAGAGATCGCAGGCGTGCCGGTGCTGGGCTTGATCCGCAAAGGACCGTCGATGAAGAATTACTTCTTCCACGGCAAAGATCTCAGCCGGCAGCCGTTCTCTGCCATCTACGAGGATTATCGCAGCCTGGGTTTTCAAATCGAAAATCGTCTGCCCACCGAATCATTCGCATCCCTGATGGTGACCAGCCCCGTACCGCGTGAAGGGAAATCGACTGTGGCGGTCAATTTGGCGACCATTTTTGCCCGTAACGGGAAACGTGTGCTGCTGCTGGACGCCAATCAGATGGATCATCGATTGAGCAATGTGCTGGGTGAGAACCCAGAGGTGCGCATGATTGACATCGAAAGCGCTGCAGGAGATCGGACCAGCCGGGGGCTGAAACCCCTGGATATGGGCAAAATTACCGCGGCATTTCGGAATATCAAGGAGCACGGCGAACTGTTTACTATCATTGACACCTCGCCCATGTTCAGCGCCGATGCAAAAATCCTGGCTGCCCGGGTGGACGGCGTGCTGCTGGTGGTGGAAGCCTGGAAAACAAAAAAAGAGAGCCTTCAGGCGACCATCCATCAGTTACGCCAGTTGAATGCCAATGTGATTGGGGTGGTTCTGAACCGCATTCCCATGAAGTACAGTTACTATTATGAGAGTTATCACTTCCTGAGCCCGGATTATGTGCGTTACACGCGTATTCCGCGCCTGAAGATGAAAGATGCCAAAGCGGTCAATTCGACCGAACCGGGTAATTCGTAAAGAGACGAGGGGCTGACCGATGATGAGATGGTCAGTCCCTTTTTTATTGATTGGGGCTATCCACGAATGGAGCAGCCTGTTTGGTGGTTCAATTTTATTGGTGGAATAAATAGTTTACTGCGGGCAAACGAATAAACGAATGAACTGGAACGGGGGCTCATCCTAAATGAGCCCCCGTTTTGCTTTATTTCACAGTGATGGTCAGCGGTAAAGTGCATAAGGTGGTTTTTGACCGGACAATTGCCCAATTCATGGCGTAGGTGCCGGCGTTCGAAGGTGCCGTCATATCCACCCGGATGGTGATGCTTTCACCGGGTTTGACAGTGCCGGGAAGGTCATACACATCATCGTATTTGT
>DAISXR010000026.1:20704-25732 GCA_036825755.1 Anaerolineaceae bacterium | reverse complement strand
ATGCTTTCACCGGGTTTGACAGTGCCGGGAAGGTCATACACATCATCGTATTTGTACAGGCGGCTGCCGCTCACATACCGGTAATCTACTTCATCAGTGTACCAGGTGCTGCTGCCGGTGTTTTTCACCGTCCAAACCGCATCGAAATCGGCATTTTTAGCCAGCGTGGTGGTAGGTTTCTTTGAAGTGATCTGGCAACTTCCCGCGATGGGAGTGGAGGTGGGCGGGGTGGTGGTTCCGGTGGTGCCGCTGGTGATATTTTTGAACACGTTGTAGGCGTAGAATTTTTGTGGGCTGTCGAGCCGGACGGTGAAGCGATCAACACCCGCTTTCATTGAAGGCAGATCCACCGTGAACTGGAAATCTCCACCTTTACCGGATTCAACGTAACCGGCGTACACATAGTCACGGAAGAAATTCGCGTAGGTGCCGATGCGGATGCGGAAAGTCTGGTTGGCAGGGAAGTTTCTGGCCTGCACGGTGATGCGGTCATTGGCCACCACGCCGATGACATCAATGCGGGGTTTGGTGCCTGTTGTGATGCTGGTTGTAGGGGTGGGGGTATTCTGCCCTCCGCCGGAACTCTTTTTATTCTCAAACCAGTTGAAGCTATACCAGCCACCAGTGCCATCCATGCGGATGGCAATCTCCGGCTCGTCTTTCAATGAAGAAGGGATCTGGAAGGTACCGTCAAAACTGCCATCCCCGGAGTGGATGGTACCTACAATAATGCCACCAATGGCGTAGTTTCCGGTTTCATCCATCCGTACCGTAAAATCGATAAACTTTGGGAAATTGGATCCATGAACGGTGACCGACTCACCCGACTTGACTTCTTTAATGGTAATGGTTGGCACGGCGGCAATCGCCGATATGGGTAAAATGGCTGCGATGAGGACTGCGATGGCCGCAGCGGAAAAAATCCGCAAAAATGAAGTATGATTTTGTGTAGTCATTTCTCTCCTCATTATGGCAACCAGGACACATCCCATGATTGCCTTCATGAATAAGACGAAGACAGTCAGAGAAAGGTTCCTCTGACTGTCACCGGGTCACTGCAGGGAAGAACGTATCAGTCGGCAAAAAATGCTTCCGGTCGATAATTGATTGCTCCAGATTGGAACAATCATTGCATATTTTCCGTCATTCCATTAATCACCTGTCCTGTTCACTCAGGGTTGTAGTAAGGAGAAGAAATCCCATGGGTCACTCTCAAAGAAAAAATCGCAGATGGTACCTGTTCCTGGTGGTCGTTCTGGTGCTGGGAATGGGCTGTAATGTATTCCAGGGCGTTTGGCCGTTCAAAGATACTTCGTCGAGCGGCAATCCATCCCTGGTGGAGCAAACTGGAGATGACACAATCATGAACGCTTCCCAGACCAATATCGAGGGCGAAGGCGGAGAAGGTGATGGGTTCAACTTCACGCTCAGCGAGGGTTCATCTGAACCCCAGGAGGCCACCCCTATCAAACCCACTGAAGGAGATCCGCTGACCGATCAGGAGATCCGAGCCATCCTGAACCGCCTGGCCGATTTACCGGCCGAAACAGCGGATCAAATGGAGCTGAACCTGCCGGACGAGGTACTCCCTCCGCCGCGCCCGGGTGATACCATTGAACAGGCTTTCCCTCCGGATGAAGGAGATGTCACCTCACCAGAGGTGGTCAGCGGTCCGCTGAAAGTGCTGCGTTTCTCACCGGAAGGTGAAATTTCAATCGCCCCGTTTATCAGCATCACCTTCAACCAGCCCATGGTTCCATTGGGCACTCTTCAACAATTAAGTAAAATGGATGTGCCGGTACAGGTATCGCCGGACCTGGAAGGCACCTGGCGCTGGGTGGGGACCAAAACCCTCACCTTCAACTACGATTCTGATCTGATTGACCGGCTTCCCAAAGCGACCGAGTATACGGTCACCATACCTGCCGGAACGAAATCAGCAGCCGGGAATAAGCTGGTTGAAGACGTCACCTGGACGTTCAGCACCCCGGCCCCGGTGGTGACCAGCACCTACCCGTATTCATATGAGCCGCAGGATATCAACCCGCTCTTCCTGGTTCAGTTTGACCAGCGTATTGATCCGGCGGCGGTGCTGGAGACCATCAAAGTAACCGCTGACAGCAAGGCTGTGCAGATTCGCCTGGCAACCGATGAGGAAATCCAGGCCAATGAACAAACGGCCTCCCTGGTCAAATATGCGGTGGAGGGTCGCTGGCTGGCATTCAAAGCTGTGTCGGAATTGACTAAAGACTCTGAAATTGTGGTGACCATCGGCCCTGAAACGCCATCAGCCGAAGGCCCTCTGACCACTCAAAATCCACAGAGTTATAGCTTCCGTACATACGCGCCGCTGAAGATCGAAAACCACGGCTGTTCTTACGGCAACAACACCTGTTATCCGCTGGAGCCCTTCTTTATCCAGTTCAACAACTCCATTGATGCGGAACTGTTTACGGAAGATATGATCTCCGTTCAGCCGGCCATTGAGGGAGCTACCATCAGCCTGTACGGCAACACGCTGAATATCAAAGGCGTCACGGCTGGAAGCACCACGTACAACGTCACCGTGGATGGCGGTATCACCGATATCTACGGCCAGACGCTGGGGCGCGATGAAAAGCTCACTTTCAAGGTGGGCCAGGCCGAAAGCATGTTGATGGGCCCCACCGACCCGCTGGTGACGGTGGACCCGCAGGCGCAGACGCCGGGCCTGAGTGTATATTCCATCAACTATCCCAAACTGGATGTGCAGATTTACTCCGTTCAGCCCTCAGACTGGCCGGCTTTTATGCAATATCTGCGCGACTTCGCCCAGACTGACAAGGCCATCACGCCCCCCGGACGGTTGGTGCACAAAGGCGAGCTTCGCGTGGAATCGGCCAGTGATGTGCTGACAGAGAGCATTGTGGACCTAAGTCCCTACATGGATGGGGATTTTAGCCAGTTTATCGTGCTGGTCAAACCGCCCAGCAGCATCTTCTCATCGGAAAAGTACTACCAAAATATTCAGGTATGGGTGCAGGTCACCCAGATCGGGCTGGATGCTCTTTCCGATCATTCAGAAATGATCACCTGGGCGACCGATCTGAAAGACGGAAAGCCTCTGAAGAATGTCGAAATCCATTCGGATGACGGCGCTCTTCTAGGATCCACCGATGCCGAGGGTCTGCTGCGTTTTGATATCCCGGCTGGCGGGATCGAATATCTGGTAGCCAAATCAGGCGCCGATACGGTTCTGCTGCCACGTTCGCCGTATGTGTGGGGTGAAGAAACCTGGGCCGCCTGGGAGCCACGCGATGTGCTGCGCTGGTATGTGGTGGATGACCGGGGGATGTATCAACCCGGCGAAGAGGTGCATGTTAAAGGGTATATGCGGCTCATCGGCGGCAGTCAAAGCGGTGATGTGACCCTGCCCGGGAGCAAGATTAACCAGATCACTTACAACATCATGGATCCACAGGGCAACGATCTGGGCAGCGGTCAGGCCGATGTCAGCGCCCTGGGTGGATTTGATTTTTCATTCATCCTGCCTGAAAACGTCAACCTTGGATACGCACAGGTCTACCTGAATGCCGGTGGCAGTCTTTCCAACGCGGATGGGCTGCAGGAATACCATCAGTTCCAGATCCAGGAGTTCCGCCGCCCCGAGTTTGAGGTGAGCGCCCGTAATGAAACCACCGGGCCTTACTTTGTGGGCGGAGAAGCCATTACGGCGGTGGAAGCCACTTACTATGCCGGCGGACCGCTGAACAACGCAGAGGTGACCTGGAATGTGACCGCCGCGGTGACCAATTATCAGCCGCCCAACTGGCCCGAGTTCACCTTTGGTGAGTGGATCCCGTGGTGGTCGCGGGTATACTGGTCATCCGAGTTTTATGGCGGCGGGTCCTCTGTTGGCAGCTCGATTTCACAACAGTTTGCCGGGCGCACCGACGCGACCGGAACCCATTATCTGAAAATCGATTTCAACGGCGGTGGAAAACCGCGCGCGCAAACCATCACAGCCCAAAGCGCGGTGATGGATATCAACCGCCAGACCTGGGCTGCTTCAACCAGTCTGCTGGTGCATCCTGCCTCGTTGTATGTGGGCATGCGCACCGACAGCTATTTTGTGGAACGTGGCGATGCCCTGGACATCGACCTGATTGTGGTGGATCTGGATGGGAATCCGGTGGCGGATCGGCCTATCAAGGTGATTGCCGCTCGCATGGAGTGGAAGTTTGAAAAAGGTAACTGGATCGAAAAGCCGGTCGACACCCAGGAATGTACGGTGGGTTCCGCCCTGGAGCCGGTACAGTGTTCCTTCAAAACGGTGGCAGGTGGACGCTATTCCATCACCGCATCCATCACCGATGAAATGGGACGCGCCAACGAAACCGTGCTCGACCGCTGGGTAACCGGCGGAGAAATGGTACCGGCCCGCGAGGTGCAGCAGGAAGTGGTCACGCTGATCCCGGACCGCGAAACCTACCAGCCCGGTGATACAGCCAAAATCCTGGTGCAGTCACCGTTTACCCCGGCGGAAGGGTTGCTGACGGTAGCCCGCAGCGGTATTCTATACACCGAACGGTTTGAGGTGATGAACGGCACCGCCACGCTGGAAATCCCAATTGAAGATGCTCATATTCCCAACCTGAACATTCAGGTGGATCTGGCGGGGCAGGCGGAGCGCCTGGATGATGACGGTGAACCGCTGAAAGATACCCCCGGCCGACCGGCCTTTGGCAGCGGCAGCCTGTCGCTCAGTATTCCGCCGCTCAGCCGCACCCTGTCGCTCAGCGTAACCCCGCAGGAAAAGCAACTGGCTCCGGGCGAGGAAACCAGCCTGGATCTGAAGCTGACCGACGCGGAAGGCAAGCCGGTAGAAGGTGCTGAATTGACTGTCATCGTGGTGGATGAAGCCATCCTGGCGTTGACCGGTTATCAACTGCTGGATCCGATCAGCACGTTTTACTATGCCCGCCCATCGGATCTCTCCAGCCGGTATGGACGTTCCAGCATTATCCTCGTCGATCCCACCCAACTGGC
>DAISXR010000026.1:0-20604 GCA_036825755.1 Anaerolineaceae bacterium | reverse complement strand
CCCATCACCATCCGTTCTGATTTCAACCCGCTTGCGCTGTTTGCCCCCGACGTCACTACCGATGCAGACGGAAAGGCCAGTGTGCAGGTGAAGCTGCCCGATAATCTCACCCGCTACCGGGTGATGGTGGTGGCAGTGGATGGCAGCGGCAAGAGATTTGGCAGCGGCGAGGCCAGTATCACGGCCCGGCTGCCGTTAATGGTACGGCCTTCCGCTTCGCGCTTCCTGAATTTTGGCGATCAATTCGATCTGCCGGTGGTGCTGCAAAACCAGACCGGTCAGGATATGGTGGTGGAAGTCGCCGCCGAAGCCGGTAACCTGGAGTGGACCGGGTCGCAGGGCATGCGCGTGACCGTGCCGGCCAACGACCGTATTGAGGTGCGCTTCCCGGCCAAGACCGATCTGGCCGGTACGGCGCGTGTTCAAATCGCCGCGGTCAGCGGAGAGTATGCGGACGCGGCTCAAGTGGCGCTGCCGGTTTACACCCCCGCCACCACCGAGGCCTTCGCGGTCTACGGAGTGCTGGATGACGGCGCGACTGCCCAGCCGCTGATCAAACCCGAAGATGTCTATTCACAGTTTGGCGGTCTGGAAATCACCACCTCATCCACCGCGCTGCAGGCGCTGACCGATGCGGTGCTGTATCTGGTATCGTACCCGTTTGAGTGCTCTGAACAGCTCGCTTCCCGTATTCTGGGCGTGTCTGCCCTGCGCGATGTGCTGACGGCCTTCCAGGCCGAGGGACTGCCATCGCCGGAAGAGATGGAATCTGCTGTCCAGCGCGATATTGAGCGGTTGGAGGGTCTGCAAAACTATGACGGCGGGTTCCCTTACTGGCGGCGCGGTGATGAATCGATCCCGTATAACACGGTCCATGTGGCTCATGCCCTGGAACAGGCCCGCGAAATGGGCTTCAGCGTTCCGGATGCCATGTGGCAGAACGTACAGGTGTACCTGACCTATATTGAAGATTATTACCCCACGTGGTATTCACAGCAGGCTCGCGCCACCATCAGCGCTTATGCGTTGTATGTGCGCCATTTGAGCGGCGATTCCGATCCGGACAAAGCCGCCCGTCTGCTGGATGAGATGGGGTTGGATCAGCTCTCGCTGGATGCCATCGCCTGGATCTGGCAGGTGCTGATCGACCAGAGCGGCTACACCGATGAGGTGGAGCAAATCCGCCAGCATGTCAACAACAGGGTGGTCGAAACCGCCGGAGCGGCCAACTTTACCACCGATTACAGCGATGAGGATTATGTACTGCTGGGATCCAACCGCCGCACTGATGCGCTGCTGCTGGACGCGTATATCAACGACAATCCGCAGAGCGATTTGATCCCCAAGATTGTGAACGGCCTGATGGCTCACCAGGTGAAGGGGCGCTGGAACAACACCCAGGAGAATGTGTTCGTCCTGCTGGCGTTGAACAGCTACTTTGACGCTTATGAATCGGTGGAGCCTGATTTTGTGGCCCGGGTCTGGCTGGGTGATACCTACGTCGGTTCCAGTGAATTCAGCGGCTACACCACCGACCGTCATCAGATTGAAATTCCGATGGAATACCTGATCGATTCAATGGATGAAAACGATCAGCAGCAGTTGATCCTGGAAAAAGACGGCGAGGGCCGGTTGTATTACCGCTTGGGGCTGCAGTATGCTCCCACCGATCTTCAGATGCCGCCGGTGGATATGGGGTTTGTGATCCAGCGTGTGTATGAAGCGGTAGACGACCCGGATGACGTGGTACTGGCGGAAGACGGGACATGGCATATCAAGCTGGGCGCGCGGGTGCGTGTGCGCATCACCATGGTGGCGGACAACCGCCGCTACCACGTGGCGCTGGTGGATCCGCTGCCGGCCGGGTTGGAGATCATCAACCCCGCCCTGGCGGTATCCGAGAGCGTGCCGGCCGACCCGGGCGATCAACAGACCGGCTGGTGGTGGTGGTGGAGATGGTATCAGCACCAGAACTTACGTGATGAACGCGCCGAAGCCTTTACCCCGCTGCTGTGGGAGGGCGTGTACGAGTACACCTATGTGACCCGCGCCACCGTACCCGGAGAGTTTATCGCGCCGGCCACCAAAGCGGAGGAAATGTACTCACCGGAGGTGTTTGGGCGCAGCGCCAGCGATCGCGTGGTGATTGAGTAAAGCGGAAGATTCACATCTCACACGCCTTCTGAGCCTCTGGCTATGGAAGGCGTGTTTCTTATTCTTCGAGACTGTATCGTATCCCAAACACATTTTTCAGCGCGGATTTCGCAGCCAGATAGCCGCTCATGCCATGCACGCCACCGCCCGGCGGGGTGGATGACGAGCACAGATACAACCCCTTTCGCGAGGTGGAGTACGGGTTCCAGCGCAGCACGGGGCGTGCCGCAAACTGCCAGAAATCCTGCACCCCGGCGTTGATATCACCGCCGATGTAATTGGGATTGTACTGCTCGTATTGCTGCGCGTTGGTGGCGTGAACCGCCAGGATCCGGTCGCGGAACCCGGGCGCAAACCGCTCAATTTGCGCTTCGATGGGCTGACGCATATCACGTGTGGAGCCGGCCGGCACGTGGCAGTAGGCCCAGGCGGTGTGTTTTTCGACCGGCGCGCGCGAGGGGTCCGCCAGCGAAGACTGCACCAGCAGCACAAACGGTTTTTGTGCGTGCTCTCCCTGCCAGACAGATTGCTCCGAGCGGGCGATTTCAGCCAGGGTACCGCCCAAATGCACTGTACTGGCTTGCAGAACCTGCTCATCGCGCCACGGAATGGGACCGTCCAGCGCCCAATCCACCTTGAACACACCCGGTCCGTACCGGAAGCGGGCAAGCTGCCGGCGGTACAAACCGGTGAGTTCATCACCGGCAATTTCCAACAACTGGCGGGGAGAAATATCCATCAAAAGAGCGCGAGCAGGGGGCAGCTCGTTTAGAGATTTTATCTTCCAGCCGGTCACCACTTCACCGCCCAGTGAACGTAAAATGGCATACAGCGCATCCACAATGGTTTGAGAACCGCCCACGGCTACCGGCCATCCCACGGCGTGCGCGCTCAATCCCAGAATCAAACCGAACGAGGCGCTGGCAAAACGGGTGAGCGGGAGCATGGAATGCCCGGCCATCCCGGCGAACAATGCTTTGGCTCGTTCTTCGCGGAAGCGCCGGTTGGCCAGCCCGGCGGCTGAGTTGATCGCCAGCAGCCCAAACCCCGCCAGTGTAAATGGATCATCCGGGATGCGCAGCGGCCGCATGATCTCGTGAAGAAGCTCGTCCCAGCGGGATAACAAAGGTTGCATAAGCTGCCGGTAAGCCGGTCCATCCGCTCCGATGCTTTCTGCCGTCTGGTCAAGCGAGCGGTATGCCAGCACGGACGGTTGCCCGTCCAGCGGGTGCGCCAGCGAAACCGGCGAGTATTTCCACTCCACGCCGTACTTTTCCAGTTCAAGGGATTTGAAAAACCGCGAGGATACCGCCAGCGGATGAACCGAAGAGCAGGTGTCGTGCAGAAAACCGGGCAGGGTGGCTTCAGCCGTGCGCGAGCCGCCGCCGATTTTTTCTGCAGCTTCGATGACCAGCACCTTCAGGCCCTGCCTTGCCAGCGTAATAGCGGCTGAAAGCCCGTTGGGGCCGCTGCCAACCACCACTGCATCATAGTTTTCGGTATGTTTCAAGGCTGCCTGCCTGGTTGAGTTATCGGCTGATCAGACGCCGGATCGGGCGGAAAAACTGGTGAATCGCAGAACGAACAGCGGCATTGTACCAGAGATTACCGGAATGATGCCACCGGATCGAGGGATCAATCAGCCTGGAAGAAGTCTCCACTTTTCGCAAATCATCGATGGGGCAGCGCAATTCACTGCCTGTGTTAAAGTGGGTGGCTACGTTTTTCATGGCGCGCACCCAGAAGGCATCCTCGGTTTTTGGCCCGTATCCCAGCCGGAAGGTAAATTCATAAAGAGGGTCACTGGGGCGGACGAGGGCTTGGGTTTGCGCATAGACATGCTCACCTTCCCGATAGCTGCTGAAGGTGATCAAACCGGAAAACATGTGGCCCTGGACTGTCATCAGGGTAAAGGAGGCGTCATCCGCGTGGATGACCACCGCACCGGTGGAGAGCACCATACCCAACGGGAAGGCCAGATTGATCAGGCACACACTGCCCGGTTCAAACTCGCTGCTGCTCGAGTGAATCCGGTTATCCGGCGGCCAAAAATCGGAAAAACGTTTCCGCCAGCGCGCCATCACCTCTTCAGGCGATCGATCCCCGCATAAACGTACCCGGTATGTGCGCAGCCACATACGCCCAAAGCTGTCGGCCGGCGAGGTGAGGGGACGTTTATCGACATTCAGATTGATCATCTGCTCAGGGCTCTGGTTAAGCGAAGCACGTTCCACAGGTTGGCTCCAGTGATTCAAAACGGTTTTTCTGTTATTTTCAGCGACACCCGGTTGAGACCGAGCGCCGGTTTGATCCTCATCCGCATATTCGCGAGTCAGACGATCCAGATGTGACAGCGCGAGGATCTGACGTGTTTCATCAGACAGTCCGCGGACATAGACGGCCCCAAACCGGCGCGCCAGCACGGCGTGCAAAGCGCACAATGTCTGCAGCCCATCGCCGGTCAGTGGATCGAGCCCTGAAAGATCCAGCAAGATGCGCCCGGCCGGTTTCCGGTCCATCTTAAAAGCCAGATCCAGCAGTTCCCCGGTCATCCGGCGGTCCGGTTTGCCGGACAGATCCATTTTGACCGTTTCGGGATCCATTTGCGTCACGATGGCAGAAAAATTATCCATATTCCCCCTGGCAGGAAACCAATCAACGAGGCAGAAACAGGTTGATATAATACAATCAGTATATCTGAAACACATGAAACCACCCATTGCAGCGCAGGAGAAACCCATGGAAACCTATACCTTTCGCTTACTTCCCGGCCAGGATCTGGCCCGTTCCATCGCTGACTTTGTGTATGACAGGCATATCAGCGCCGGTTGTATCCTCACGTGTGTGGGCAGCCTCACCACCGCGGTGATTCGCTATGCCAACAACCCTGGCGGCACACAGGTGAACGGCCATTTTGAGATCGATTCACTGGTGGGCACGGTGGGGATGACCGGGCAGCATCTGCACATCTCCATTTCGGATGGGGAGGGCCGCATGCTGGGTGGACATTTATTGGAGGGCTGTCTGGTGTATACCACAGCCGAGATTGTTCTGGCTGCCTTCCCGGAACTGGTGTACCGGCGGGAATACGATGAGCGTTCAGGGTACGACGAACTGGTAGTCTACACAGTCCAGGATTTGAAAGGGGAATAACACCAGGCGGCAAGCGCATATGCCAAACAGGAGGGAACTATGCGTTTTGGATTGATGGATATGCAGCTGGGCCTGCTGATGCAGGGAATGGCGGGAAGCGCCGATATTGCCGCACAGGCCGCGCTGTTTGATCACGCCGCGCTGGTGCGGCACATTGAGAAAGCCGGTTTTTCGCTGGTGGAGTTGAGCGGTGATTTGAGATTATTCTTCCCGGGCGCTTTTTCACTCTCAGCGGTGGCTGATTTACAGCAACTCAAGCAGGATGAGCAGATGGCTTTTACCGTTCATCTGCCGTTGTGGTCTGTAGAACCTTCCACGCTCCTCACCCCGGTGCGCACCGGATCGGTGCAGGCGCTGGTGGAGACCATCCGCGCCACCCTGCCGCTGGAACCGGAGATGTATGTACTGCACGCGACCGGGCCGCTGGCCGCCGAGTTTTCCCAGATGCGTCTGCCGGCAGAGGTGAAACCCATCCTGCTCAGGCAGTTCCAGCAGCGGGCGGCTGAAAGTATTAAAACCATTCTGGGTGAGACCGGCATCCCGCCCCGCCAGTTGGCCGTGGAAACCATAGAGTTCCCCTTTGATCTGACGCTGGAGCTGGCAGATAAACTGGATACTTCCATATGCCTGGATGTGGGGCATATTCTGGCCGGTTTCTCCGGGCCTGTCACTTTGCAGGAGGCTTTGCCAATGGTGCTGCCGCGCCTGGGCGAGGTTCACCTGCATGATTCTGCGTGGCAGGGACCGCAACAAATCAGGCAGTATGGCAAGGATCATCAGGCTCTGGGCACGGGCGATCTGGACGCGGTATGGCTGCTGGACCGGCTGGCGGAAGTAAACTTTTGCGGGCCCATTATTCTGGAACTGACGGAACAGCAGGCGCTTGAGTCGCTGGCATATCTGTCGGAGAAGTGCCCGGATTATCTGACTGAAGAACTGTAAAGTACGCAGACAGCAAAACGCACACCTCAGGTGTGCGTTTTTTTTACCTGTAAATACTCTTTAATTGAAACCATCAGCGCCGAGGCGTAGAATTCTCATTTCGGTTAAAATGGGTCTGTTACTCCATCCCTTCCCCGGAGATCCACATGCAACCCAAAATGAAGTGGTTCGACCATCTCACCATCAACAGCTATTGGCTGGGGATCAACATCGCCTCCGCGGTGATGACGCCTGTCCTGCTGCCGTATCTGGTGGTGTTGTTTATGCCCCCGGAGCAGAAAAATACCTATCTGGCTACCGTGCGGGTGATCGGTTTGAGCGTGGCCATGCTGGTGCAGCCGCTGGCCGGCATGCTGAGTGACCGGAATACGTCTCGCTGGGGACGCCGGCGCCCGTATATTTTTGGGGGAGCACTGTTCAACATCCTTTTCCTGGCGGTAATCGGGCTTTCCAGCCTGTTCTCGCGCTCGCATACGGATGGATTTTTTGGCGCCACTCTGGGCATCTCCACCGCTTTCTTTGTGCTCATCCTCGGGTATGTGTTGATGCAGATCTCGTCCAACTTTGGGCACGGGGCCGTGCAGGGATTGATCCCAGATCTGGTGCCGGAGAATCAGCGCGGGAAAGCATCGGGTGTGAAGGCGGTGCTGGAGCTGCTGCCTGTGTTTCTGGTGGTGTTCATCGGTCCGCTGGTAGACGCGGGTAAAATCTGGCTGGTGGTCAGCATCATCATGGCGGGCTTTCTGGCCACCATGCTGGTAACGCTCTTTTTTGTGCATGAAACACCCCTCACCGAAAAACCCACCGGCAGCCTGCGCGAACCGGCTTTGCGTCTGGTGGCTCTGACCGTTATTTTTGTGCTGGTATCACAACTGGCCGTTCTGCTTGTCAAACAGGCCGGTGTTTCGCTTACCGGTGCCGGGGCCACGCTGGGGTTGCAGATTGCCCTGGTAGGCCTGGCTGGGTTGCTGGCCATGGCCGGTTCCATTTTTGTGGGAGTATATTTTGGCGCGTGGGTGGGTATTGGGAAAGAAGCGCGTCAGCAGCAGCCATTCATCTGGTGGGTGGTCAACCGACTGCTGTTTCTGGCGGCGGTGGGCTCCATTCAGGGGTTTGCCCAGTATTTCCTCAGGGATGTGCTGCAGCTTGAGAATGCTGCCACCATGACCACCGTTTTGCTGGCGGTGGTGGCGCTGTTTCTGATGCCATCCGCAATATTTGGCGGCGCGCTGGCCGATAAAATGGGCCGCAAACGGCTGATTGAACTGTCGGGGTTGATCGCCGCGCTGGGAACGTTGATACTGCTGTTCTCGCGCAGCATGCCGCTGGTCATTGTGAGCGGCTGCATCATTGGTTTGGGAGCGGGGCTCTTCATGGCGGTCAACTGGGCGCTCGGCACCGATCTGGCGCCTAAAAAGGATGCTGGCCGTTATCTGGGCATCTCCAACCTGGCCGGCGCCGGGGCGGGGATTGTGGGAGCCGGTATCGGCGGGCCGATGGCCGATTTCTTCAACACACTGCAACCCGGTTTGGGATACATCATCATTTTCGCCATTTATGGCGGGCTGTTTTTGATTTCAGCCGCGGTCATCCATCGCATACCGGTGCCGGATTTTCACCCGGTGGAATAATATCGATTTAAGACCACAGGGATAAAAGACCGGGCTGTATCCAAAAGCCCGGTTTACTGTTTAGAGAAAAAATTGTCGATCTAGCGCTGATCTTTGAGGCGTGAACGCAGTATTTCCATCAACAAATCATATTCTTCATGGCAATCCGCGCAGACTTCCAGATGGTGGTGAACCAGCGGCATCAGGTCTTTCGGGTTCAGCCCGTTCAGTTCCTGTTCGGCATATTGGTCCAGCAATTCATACACCTGTTCACAATTCGGTTCCTCATCGCAGGTGTGTCTGATCGACTCAATGAGCCGCTTCAGTGATTGGTGATCCAGGTTGATATGGTCCTTATTCTTCATCGCAACTCCGGCTGGTCGCTCCCCGCAACAGGAGACCAACATGATGTCTTAATAAGCTATTCCGTGAATGCGGAAAGGATTTCATCCACATTCAGGCCTTCCTCCGCCAGCCTTTTCTTTAACTTCTTTCGCGCATCGTGCATCAGTTTGTACAGAGCATTGCGGTTGGTTTGCAATTCACTGGCCACCTGATCCATGGCCATCCCTCCGCTTAATGCCACCAGTGCCTGGCGTTGTTTTTCGGTCAGTTCGTTCTCTATGATATGACGTACCCGCTCGATCAACTGGCGGCGACTGATCTGGTCTTCTGTGGGGGCTTCGGATGTGGGGAAGAGGTTATCTCCATCAAAGTTCTCGCTCATCTCATCCAACGAGACGTTTTGCCATCTCTTTCGGCGCAGTTCGGTGAGCGCTGACCGGACGGCGATGCGGTACACCCAGGTGGTGAACTGGCTGCGGCCTTCAAAGCTGTCCAGCTTGTCCAGCACCTTCAGCAAAGTGTCCTGGGTGGCTTCTTCAACCAGCCAGTCAAAATGGGGATCATCAGAGCGCAGATAGCGTGTGAGCGCGCCGGCCAACCCACGCCTGATCACCTCGCGCAGGTCCTCCAAAGCATCATCTTGCCGGATACCGGGTGCGCGCAGATCAGCCAGCCAGGTTTCGTTGTCTCGATTTGTCATGAGCTCTCTTGATGAGATTATAGCATGCGCAGGCCGCATCACCCATCCTGTGAGGAGGTGAGATCTTTGAATGGATTCGGCTGGTAAAGTTCTACTGTGTAGACGAGCCGCGGAAAATGGATCTTACCATTTTTATCCATACGAAAATCATTCCGGCGGGTTTTCCTGAACTTCCTGGTTTCTTTTGTACACCAGGTTCATCAATGCGAGTAATTCTTCAGGGTGGATATCCGCGGTTGAGAAAAACTTCAGATGACGCTGGGTCTTACCCTTACCCTGGAAGTGTTTCAACTCATCGGCATTGAGCCCTTTCACCCCCACACCCAGGTTAACGTGATCCCCGATGGTGGCAAGATAGAAAATACCCTCGTACCACAAACCCTCGATCATGCCGGTTTCTTTGATGTCCGGAAAATGGGTGAGGATCAACTGCCGGATTTCATCGATGATCAACCTGTGATCCGGGCTCTGTCTCTGTAAATACTGTTCTGTCTTTGTGTCCATGTGGATGTCTTTCCCCTTCTGTAAAAGGAGCTACCCTGTTTGATCCATGGAAGTGAGCTGTAAAGGTGTGTGTGCTCATCAGGTCAATGAAAGGCACATTGAGCCAGTATAATCCAGTTCGTGGGCCAAATTGGCTCTTCCAGACATGCGTTTTCCGCATTATCGGGAACTCATGAACAGGACCATAACATGGATATAATACTTTTCTAACAATCCCGCGATAAAAATAGGAGTGGATACAGAGAAAGATGCCGTTCATCCAAATAATCGAAACGTTGCCTGAGAAACTATGAGCTCAAAAAGAATTTTTTATTTACTGCTTGTTTTCGTGATCGCGGGATTTGGCGCTCTGGCCGGTTTCGGCCTGGGAGCGTTCACCAGTTATCAGTTTTTTAACAAACAGTTGTCGCAAATGCAGACGCCAACGCAGAACAACTCTGCTGCTCAAACGGCACAGAACCCCGCTGAAGGCAGTACCACGCAGCCTGCCGCCGGCGAGACCACGCAAGTCGTACCGGCAGTCACAGAACCCTCTCAGGTGCTGCAATTTTCAAGCTCGGAAGTGGATACGGCGGTGACTCAGGTGGTGGAGAAAATCGGTCCCGCGGTGGTGACCGTGATTGGCGTGATCCCACTCACCAACGACTGGTTGTACCAGTATGACGAATCGACTGCCAGCGGGAGCGGGGTAATCATTTCGCCGGACGGGTATATCCTGACCAACCATCATGTCATCGAGCAGATGAACGATATCACGGTGGTCCTGGCCGATGGGACTGAGCTGACTGCCACGGTAGTGGGCGACGATTCATACGCCGATCTGGCGGTGCTGAAGGTGGAGGGCGCCATGCCCGCCGTGGCTGTTTTTGGCAACTCGGAAAACCTGAAACCCGGCGAAACTGTGATTGCCATTGGCTCACCGCTGGGATCCTTTAAAAATTCGGTCACGGTGGGGGTGGTCAGTGCCACAGGCCGTTCTCTGGATACCGGCAACGGTTATGAGATGCAGGATATGGTTCAAACGGATGCTTCCATTAACCCCGGCAATTCGGGCGGCCCGCTGCTCAACTTGGCCGGTGAAGTGATTGGTATCAACACCCTCATCGTCCGCAACGGCAGCGGAACCACGGCGGAAGGTTTAGGTTTCGCAGTGCCTTCTTCGCTGGCGGCTACCCTGTCATCCCAGATTATTGAAAACGGGTATTTTGCCCGACCCAATCTGGGCATCCGCTGGCAGGCCGTCAACCCCGCCATCTCCGCTCGCTACCGCTTGCCGGTGGAATACGGCGCGTATGTGCTGGATGTGCAAAACGGCAGCCCGGCTGCTCAGGCCGGCATTCAGGTAAACGACATTATCACCTGCATCAATGATGTGTGCATCGATGACGCCAACCAGTATTACAACATCCTTTTTGAATACAAGCCGGGTGATACGGTAAAGGTGACGCTGGCGCGTGGTACTTCCACTTTGCAGGTGGATGTGACCCTGGGAGAAAGTGCTACCTACTGATCCTTAGACCAAAATGGCGCAGCTTCCTTATCCCGCTTTAAGGTTTTCTTAAGCAATAAAACGTTGCCTGCAAAGAAAAACTAAAAATAACGAAAAATGAAAAGGATTATAATAGCACGGTCGTGCCAGATAATCATGCTGGCACGAAAACCACCCATGTCTCATGTTAAAGATAGTATGAAGTTTTCCTGTGCTTTTCAATCATGTATGAACAAGATTTACTCATTTAGCCAAGGAGGATGAGTATGATTGAAGTTGAACATGCAGTAAAATCCTACGGCCCGGTAAAAGCGCTCAATGATGTGAGCTTTAAGATCGCTGACGGTGAAATCGTTGGCCTGCTGGGCCCCAATGGTGCGGGTAAGACCACCATCATCAAAATTCTTACCGGATACCTGCAGCCGGACAGCGGAAGCATTTCAGTGGCCGGTCTGGATGTTTTGAACCAGACCAAGGCTGCCCAGGAACATATTGGCTACCTGCCTGAAACTGCACCGTTGTACCCGGAACTATCGGTGCAGCAGTATCTGAAGATGATCGCCGAACTTCGCCAGATACCGGAAGAGTTGCAGTTGGAGCGCATCTCCGAAGCTGTGTATGCGGTAGATATTGAAAAATATCTCACCCGGCCGATCGCTCACCTGAGCAAGGGGTACCGCCAGCGAGTGGGCATTGCCCAGGCCATGCTCAACCGGCCCGATTTGCTGATCCTGGATGAACCGACCATCGGTCTGGATCCCACCCAGATTGTTGAAATCCGCAAGTTGATCAAACGCCTGTCCAAACACAGCACGGTTTTGTTCTCAACACACATTTTGCCCGAGGTGGAGCAGTTGTGCGACCGTGTCATCATTCTGATGAATGGACAGGTCAAAGCCGATTCCCGTCTGGCGGATCTGGCATCCACATCCAACATCATTCTGGTGTTGCAGAACCGGACTGCCAATGTTCCGCAGGCTTTGCGCACGATTAATGGCGTATCGCGGGTAGACGAAAGTGTGGTTGCCGGCGGGTACTCATCCTACCGCATCAAAGCAGACGGCAAAGCGGATTTATCCACATCGGTCTACCAGTTGGCTGTTAAAAATAACTGGCCTGTGCGCGAGCTGCGCCACGATGTACGAACCCTCGAAATGGTGTTCAACGAACTGGCTCTGGCACAATGAGGTTGAGAAAATGAAACAGATTCTAACAATTACACGCAAAGAGCTTGAGGGATATTTTGGTTCACCGCTTGCCATCATTTTTTTGGGCACATTTTTGGCGGTGGTTCTGTTTGTTTTCTTCACCGTCGAAAAATTCTTCTCACGCGGCATCGCTGATGTACGGCCGCTGTTCGAGTGGCTGCCCATTCTGCTGATTTTCCTGCTGGCAGCCCTCACTATGCGTCAGTGGAGCGAAGAAAAACGCTCCGGCGCCGTGGAAATGCTGCTGACCCTGCCCGTCAGCCGGTTTCAACTGGTGATGGGCAAATTCCTGGCTGTCATGTCCTTCATCGGCCTGGCGCTCATGCTTACACTGCCCATTCCCATCACGGTTTCACGATTGGGTAATCTCGATTGGGGCCCCGTTGCAGGTGGTTACCTGGCAGCCTTCCTGATGGCCGGCGCGTATGCCGCCATCGGTTTGTTCATCTCCTCCCGCACCGACAACCAGATTGTGGCGCTCATTTCCACCATGATTGTGGGCGGGTTGTTCTATCTGGTAGGTTCCCGCAGTGTGACCGATTTCTTCGGCGGGTCGATTGGAAACATCCTGCGCGCGCTGGGTACCGGCAGCCGGTTTGAATCGATTCAACGCGGGGTCATCGACCTTCGCGACCTGGTCTACTACCTGACGCTGACCGGCGTTTTTCTGCTTCTCAATACCCTGTCACTCGATACGCCGCGCTGGAGCAAGGAACAAAAAGCCTATCGAACCAAGAGCATGATCGGGGCTGCATTGATCGGGTTGAACCTGGTTGCCGTCAATGTGTGGATGTTCCCGCTGCACGGTTTGCGCCTTGATCTGACCGAATCGCATGAATACACCATCTCCCCGGTCACCAAAGATTTGCTGACCAATCTGGATGAGCCACTGCTGATCCGGGCTTATATCAGCGAGGATACCCATCCGCTGCTGGCCCCTCTGGGGCCTCAGGTGGAGGATATGATTCGTGAGTACGCGATTGCCTCCAACGGGATGGTGACCGCAGAAGTGGTCGACCCCTTTAAAGATCCGGAAGCGGAAGCGGAAGCGAACGATACCTATGGAATCGATCCCAGCCCCTTCCAGGTGACCGGCAAGAACGAAACCTCCATCATCAACTCCTATTTTGATATCCTGATTCGCTACGGCGACCAGTCGGTTACACTGGGTTACAACGACATCATCGAGATCACCCAGACAACCGATTCCGTCGATGTCAAGCTTCGTAACCTGGAGTACGATCTCGACAAAGCCATCAAGAAAGTGCTGTACGGTTTCCAGACGGTTGATTCTGTACTGGCAGCCCTGGATGAACCGGTACAACTGACCCTGTATGTATCCGAAGAAACGCTGCCCGGTGATTTACAGGCCAATGTGGATGTGGCCATGAGTGCCGCCCAGAGCATTGCAGATACTTCAAACGGCAAGCTGGTTTTCAGCGTGGTTGACCCCGATGCGGCAGATGCCCCGGTCACCCGTGATACTCTGATCGATGAAATGGGGCTGAAACCCTTCACCGTGTCGCTCTATTCGGAAGATACCTTCTTCCTGCACCTGGTGCTCACCAATGGCGAGAAAACCGAGGTCATGTACCCGATCGAGCAGGATATGACCGAGGCGAGCGTGAAAGAGATGGTCGAATCGGCTATCAAACGTACTTCCACCGGCTTCCTCAAAGTGGTGGGTTACTGGCATCAGGAACTGGCCGCTACCACCGATATGTGGGGACAGTCGATCGATCCGGTCTCATCGTACGATACTTTGGCGCAGGCGCTGAGCGAGGAATACACCATTAATGATGTGGATCTTTCAACTGGCAGCGTGTCACCCGAGATTGATGTACTGGTTCTCATAGCTCCGCAGGGGCTGGATGATGTGGAATTGTTTGCCATCGACCAGTTCCTCATGCGCGGCGGCTCTCTGGTGATTGCGGCCAGCAACTACACGGCCGCGATGGATCCGTATGTGGGCGGGCTGGGTTTGCAGCCGGTTCAGAGTGGTATTCAGGATCTGCTGGCGAATTATGGAATCAACCTTTCCAACAGCGTAGTACTTGATAACCAGAACGAACCCTTCCCCGTGTATGTGAGCCGTGATGTCAACGGATCCACGGTGAATGAAATTCAGTATATGGACTACCCGTTCTTCCCGGATGTGCGTGCTTCCGGCATGAATTCGGAAAGCGCCATCACCACCAACCTGGCGGCAGTCACCATGAACTGGGCATCGCCGGTTACTCTCGATGAAGAGAAGAACGCCAACCGTGAAACCCAGACCCTGCTGTACTCCAGCCCTGATTCCTGGCTGATTGAGAACCCCAACATCCAACCGGATTTCACCACCTATCCCAATACAGGGTTCGAGGAAAGCCAGACCCGGGAGTCTTATCCTCTGGCAGTATCGGTGGTAGGCAGCTTTGACAGCTATTTTGTGGGCAAAGAATCACCCTTTGAGGCAAAAGCCCAGGAAGAAACCTCAAGTTCCGAAACCGCGCTGGAAACCCAGACGCCTGCCAATCCGGCTGATAGTTTCTATTCCCGTGTAGACAAATCGCCTGAGACCTCGCGTATTGTGGTCTTCGGCAGCGCCACCTTCATCGATGACTTTGTGTTTCAGATTTCATCCAGCTCGAGCGCGGATCGCTATTTGAACAGTATCCAGTTGTTCCAGAACGCGGTGGAATGGACGGTAGAAGACTCCGATCTGCTCACCATTCGTTCACGCGGCGCTCACACGCGTGTGCTCGATGAATTGCAGGAAAACCAGCAGAAATTCTGGGAATTCCTGAACTACGGTGTGGCGTTGTTCGTTTTGATTGGTATCTTCGCCGCCTGGCAGTACGATAAACGGCATGAAAAACCGCTGGCGCTTATTCCCAGGGAGAAATTGGATAAAGGAGGTCGGTCATGAACCGGACACAGCAAATTTTAGCCGGTGTGCTGATTGCACAAATTGCACTGGCAGTGTTTATGTTATGGCCTCAACCGGCAAAAGCAGCGGGAGAGCCGCTGCTGGGCGGGCTGACTGCCGATCAGATTGTCAGCTTTACCGTATCTGACACATCCGGAAATTCTGCGACCCTGGAAAAGGACGGTGAAGCGTGGGTGCTGGCCGACAGCGACGGCTTCCCGGCTGACAGTGAGACCATCAACACCCTCATGGCGGATGTGGTACAGATTTCGACCGGCCGCACCGTCACCAAAACGGCCGAAAGCCATGCCCGGTTGCAGGTTGCCGAGGATGATTACCTGCGCCGTGTGGTTCTGGTGGATGCTGAAGGAAAAGAATACACCCTGTACGTTGGTTCCTCCATTGGTACAAGCTCCACGCACGTCCGCCTGGAAGGATCCAATGAGGTGCTGCTGACCGATAAAGTAACCGGTTACGATTTCGGCAGCGAACCGCGTAACTGGATTGAAGCGACCTATGTAACGGTGGATCGGGCAAAAATGACCGGCATGACCCTGCAAAACGCCAATGGTACCTTCAAGTTCACCAATGAGGGCACCGCCGAAGAGGAAAACTGGGTCATGGCGGATCTGGCCGAGGGTGAGATCTTCAATCCCAACAACATGGTCTCCATGCTGACCCGTCTGGGGAATCTGCAAATCAAAAAACCGCTTGGTAAAACAGAATTGCCTGAATACGGCATGGAAAAGCCGTCCGCGGTGGTAACACTCGATTATCTGGACGAGAGCGGAGCCGCGCAGCAGTTGGTGGTGACGGTGGGCGCTTTTGACGAAGCGGATGAGTCTTATTATGTCAAAGCCAGCACATCCGATTACTATGTCAAAATCAGTTCGTACACTATGACTGATTTTGCCGAGCGATCAAAGGTCGATTTTTTGCCGGCTGAATAACAAAGTGCATGTGATTAAAAGCCGTCCGTTATCCGGACGGCTTTTTTTGTCCACGTAAAAAGGTTGACTTGCAGGTCATTTCCCATCTATAATTGTTTGTAATCGATTTCAAAACATAATGGCATCCACTCGAAATTTTTTGGAGGCGTATGTCGTCAACAATCCAGGATGTAGCAAAGAAGGCGGGTGTATCCAGCGCGACGGTTTCACGCGCGCTGGCGGGTAAACCGCATGTGCGCCAGGATGTAATCACCCGCGTACAGGATGCCGCACGAGAGTTGAATTACCGTCCCAGCCGGGTGGCGAGAAGCCTGCGGGTACAGCAATCCAGCATCATCGGTTTGATCATCTCGGACATTCTCAATCCATTTTTCACCGCGCTGGTTCGTGCAGCCCAGGATACTGCCTCTCAAAATGGGTTCTCGGTTTTCCTGTGCAATTCAGATGAATCGGCAGAAAAGGAACAGACCTACCTGGATCTGATGGAATCCGAGCAGGTAGCCGGGATTTTGCTTTCTCCCACGCATGAAATCGACGGTCCGGTGGAACGATTGATCAAAAACGGTACCCCTGTGGTGGCATTTGACCGGCGCCTCTCGGATGTGGTCATGGATTCAGTGCTGGTGGATAATTTTCTGGGCGCTTACCGTGCCGTGGAGCATCTCATCCAGCAGGGGCACACCCGGATCGCCATCGCCGCTGCGCACCCCGATCGCACAACCGGGCGTGAACGGCTGGATGGATACCAGGCCGCTTTGCTTGACCATCACCTGCCGATTGTGGATCAGTATCTCTTTACCGGCATCCCCAATCGCATGACGGGTCGGGCGGCCGCCGAACGTTTTGCCAGCCTGCCTGAAAAACCCACCGCCATCTTTTGCGCAAACAACCTGCTCACGGAAGGCGTCATGGGGTATCTGAAGGAGACCGGCTATATCATCCCGGATGAATTTGCACTGGTTTCTTTTGATGATATGGAATGGTACAACATGTGTTCACCTACCATCACCGCGGTACGCCAACCGGTGTATGAGATGGGCCGTCTTGCCGCTCGTATGCTGTTTGAGCGGATTAATGGAGACAAATCTCCGGCTCGTGAAATTGTATTGAAGACAGAGCTGATTATTCGTGATTCATCTCTACCCCCCAGGAGTTGAACGTGACCCAATTTGACTGGTTCGATTTTGCCCGTGTTGACAATCGCCGCCACACCAGGCGCGCATCAAGCTACGCCCGCAACGGCGACAATCTGGACCGCATTTTTGTTTCGCATGGTGAAACTGCCGTGCTGCTGGATGTAAAAGGCGCCGGGATGATCACCCATCTGTGGCTGACCTCCGCCAGCGTGGAGCCTCATCATCTGCGCAAGATGCTGATCAAAATGTACTGGGATGGAGAAGAAGAACCCAGTGTATTGGCCCCATTGGGCGACTTTTTTGGCATGGGGCACGCCGAAGCGGATACCTATACTTCGCTGCCCATGGTGATGGCGCCCAGCGACGGGCAGGGTTTCAACTGTTATCTGCCCATGCCCTTCAAAACTGCGGCCCGCATCGAAGTGACCAACGAAAACTTTTGCAGCGAAATCCGGCTGTATTACAACATCGATTATGAAGTGTGGGATGAGCCGATCGCCGATCTGGGCAACCTGCATGTCTGCTGGCGGCGTGAAAACCCCACCGACGGCATCGCCGAAACCCCAGAAATGTCGGATCACTTTCTCACCCACTACGGTTTCAACCTGTCGGATGAGGGCAATTATCTGCTGATGGAAGCAGAAGGTTCCGGTCAATATATCGGCTGTAACCTGAACATCCACAATCTGCGCCGCGGAAAAGATGTAGCCAACTGGTACGGTGAAGGCGACGAAATGATCTTTATCGATGAGGATAACGAAGGCACGCGCTGGCCACCCACGCTGCACGGTACCGGCACGGAGGATTACTTCAACACGGCCTGGGGACCGGACCGCAAATTTTCATCGCCATTCTTTGGCCTGACCAAACCCGGCGGTTACGATTATTCGGGCAAAATCTCATGGTACCGCTGGCATCTGGTGGATCCGGTTCGCTTCAGCCGCTCCATCCGCGTTTCCATCGAACACGGGCATGCCAATCGCCGCTCGGATGATTTCTCCAGTACGGCATACTGGTATCAGCACGAACCGCATAAATCGTTTGGAATTCTCCCACCGGAGCAGAGGCTTCCCCGGGCGGATTTTCCTGAACTGAAAAAACCCGAGGAGGATCAAAATGTTCGATAAATCGGTGGTGCTGCCTGTTCGCCGTCAGGCCGAATGGTACGATGGGATGCTGAAGACCCGTCTGGAAGAGATTTTGCCGGAGGCCATGCGCAGGGCCGATCTGGATATGTGGCTGATCCTGTGCCAGGAAGATGACTACGATCCTGTTTTCAACACCATGATCCGCTATCGCACCTGGGCGCCTATTTTACAGATGCTGATTTTTATCCGCAACGCAGACGATGGCTCGGTACGGCGAATCAACTTATCCATGACGGATCTGGAAGGCCTGTACGAGAGGCCATGGAAGGGAACCGATCCCTCCGAGCAGTGGAAGTTGCTGGGTGAACTTGTTCAGCAGGTGAACCCGCGCCGGATCGGCATCAACATCGGCGAGGTTCAGTGGATGGCAGGAGGCCTGACGCACAATTTGCACCGGCAGCTCCTGCAGGCTCTGCCCGAGGAGTATCATGCCCGTCTGGTCTCAGCCGAAGAGGCCGCGGTGTATTGGGGCATGACCCTCTGCAAAGAGGAGATCGACGCGTACAGCCATGTGATCACACTCACCAAAGATATCATCGCCGATTGCTACCGTGATAAAAAGATCATCGCGGGGCTGACCACGCTGGACGATCTGCGCTGGAATTTCTGGCAGGATGTATCTGACTGCGGCCTGCAGAACTCCTTTGTGCCGTTTTTCGTTGTGGTGCGCTATGACAGAATATCCCGTGTCCGACCCATTTTTGACGGCGTGATCTTGCCGGGAGATGTGATCCACTGCGATGTGGGTTTGCGCTATCTGGGTCTGTGCAGTGATCTGCAAGAATGGGCGTACGTGCGCCGTCCGGGCGAAAAAATGGTTCCCGAAGGGCTGCAGCGCATGTTTACTCGAATCAATATACTGCAGACGATTTTCATGAGTGAATTCAAACAGGGTTTGGACGGAAATACGCTTCTGAACAAGATCCTCACCCACGCGCGCAATGACGGTATTCCCAGTCCACGCGTTTATTCACACTCTTTGGGCCGTTTTCTGCATGAACCCGGTCCATTAATTGGTTTACCCTGGGAACAGAAACACAACCCGGGGCGCGGAGATGTGAAACTGGACTACAACTCGGTATTCACCATGGAGCTGTCCGTTACCGATGCGATACCGGAATGGGATGGTGAAGTGCTCACCATGAGCGAAGAGCAGGATGTCTGCTTTACCGAGCAACGCGGCTGCTTCCCGCTGGCTCCGTTGCAGACTGAATTTTTTATGATCTAGGAGATTTAGCTCCGCCCTCCGAAGCTCTGAAAGGAAGTGACGGATGAAACAATACACAATTGGACTTGATTTTGGTACCGAAAGCGCCCGAGCCGTGCTGGTGAATACCGAAAACGGCGAGATCGAGGCGATGGCGGTACATCCCTACCGGAATGGGGTAATTGACGAATATCTTCCCAATGGGTCCATTCCATTGCCGCCCAATTATGCGCTTCAGAACCCGGCTGACTGGCTCTCCACAATGGAGGGTACGATCCGGGAGGTCCTTACGATGGCCAGGGTCAACAGTCAGCAGGTGGCAGGCATCGGGATCGACTTCACCTCCTGTACAGTGCTGCCCACTTTAGCAGATGGTACCCCGCTGTGTTTTTTGCCGGAGCTGCGGCTTGAACCACATGCCTGGCCCAAACTGTGGAAGCATCACGGCGCGCAGGAGCAAGCCGATAAAATCAACCGACTGGCGGCGGAGCGGAGTGAACGCTGGCTGCCGCGCTATGGCGGCAAGATCTCATCGGAATGGCTGTTCTCCAAGGCTTTTGAAATTTTGGAGGATTCACCTGCCATCTATGCGCGAATGGACAAGATTGTTGAGGGGGCAGATTGGGTGGCATGGCAGTTGAGCGGAAAGCTGGCTCGCAATACCTGCTGCGCCGGTTATAAAGGCAACTGGCACAAGCAGGATGGATACCCGAACGAGAATTATCTGCGGGCGCTGAACCCGGGGATCACAGATTTGTTTACCCATAAGGCGTCCGGCCCCATCGCTGCGCCAGGCGAAAAAATAGGCGGGCTCACCCAGGCATGGGCAGACCGCCTGGGTCTGGAACCGGGCTGCGCGGTCAGCGCATCGCTGATCGACGCACATGCGGCTGACATTGGCGGCGGCGTCAGTGAAACCGGCATCCTGTTTATGATCATGGGAACCTCCACCTGTCACATGTTGATGGATGAAAAAGAAGTACTCGTCCCCGGTATTTCGGGGGTGGTGGAAGATGGTATCGTGCCCGGTTTGTTTGGTTATGAGGCCGGACAGGCTGGTGTAGGCGATATTTTTGGCTGGTTCGTTGAAAAATCGGTTCCGGCCGAGGATCAGGAGCAGGCCAGACGGGAAGGTATTTCCATCCAT
>DAISXR010000025.1:35518-37017 GCA_036825755.1 Anaerolineaceae bacterium | reverse complement strand
CCCGTTAGCGGTGATAAAATCACCTTCCCACTACTTCAACCAAGTTAAGTTAATAGTCTTTTGCCCTTACAGGAGGAGAAACCCGACATGTTTTCAACTTTTGAGCAAGCGCAGGCCTACGTTCGTGATCACGGTGTGCAGACAATCGACTTTAAATTTTCAGATCTGTACGGCCGGTGGCATCACCTCAGTATTCCCGCCAGCCAGTTTACCCCTGATCTCATGGAAGAAGGAATTGGCTTCGACGGTTCATCGGTGGGTTTGAAAAGCGTGAAAGCGGGTGATATGGTATTGGTGCCGGTGCTGGATACAGGTATTATGGACCCGTTCTGGGAAGCACCCACCCTCAGTTTTATCTGCTCCACACTGGAAGCAGACACACATGCCATCTTCCCCAACGATCCGCGCAATATTGCCATTCGAGCCGAGGAATATCTGAAAGAAACCGGTATCGCCACCCGGAGTCTATGGGGGCCGGAGTTTGAGTTTTATATTTTTGATAATGTCTCGTTTGAAAATACGGTCAATCGTTCCGGTTACTGCATCGAATGCGCTGAAGCGGAGTGGAACAGCCGGGAAAGCGGGCATGGGCATTACAACCCTATGCACGGCGGTTATCACACCATCCCGCCCAAAGACCAGTTTTTCAACCTTCGCAATGAGATGGCTCTCAACCTGGAGAAGATGGGCGTTCCGGTAAAGTACCATCACCATGAAGTGGGCGGACCCGGGCAATCTGAAATTGAGACCCCCATGATGGGTCTGGTACAGGCCGGTGATGCCACCATGCTGATCAAATACGCCTGCAAAATGACCGCTCACCTGGCCGGCAAGACGGTCACCTTTATGCCCAAACCGCTGTATGGTGAAGCCGGCAACGGGATGCATTTTCATCAACAACTGTTCAAAGACGGCGTCAACGCCTTTTACGATGCCAACGGGTACGGCTTTCTAAGTCAGACCGCTTTGTATTACATTGGCGGTCTGCTGAAACACGGCCCGGCTCTGCTGGCTTTTACCAACCCCAGCACCAACTCGTACACGCGTCTGGTGCCCGGTTTTGAAGCACCCGTGAACGCCTTTTTCTCGCTGGGCAATCGTTCCGCGGCGGTGCGCATCCCCAAGTATGCCGTTCAGCCGGATAAGGCGCGCATGGAGTTCCGCCCGCCCGATGCCACCTGCAATGTGTACCTGGCCCTTGCCGCCCAATTGATGGCCGGGATTGACGGCATCCTTAACAAGATCGACCCGACCGAAGCCGGTTTTGGCCCGATCGACGAAAATATCTTTGCCTGGACGGATGAGCAGCGTTCAAAAATCAAGAGCCTGCCTTCCTCACTGAATGAGGCGCTGATTGCTCTGGAGAACGATCATGAATTCCTGAAAGCCGGAAAGGTGTTTGATGATCTGCTGATCAACAACTGGGTGGACCACAAGCGGAAAATGGAATACTTCGCCGTGCGCAACCGCCCGCACCCGTACGAAATGAACCTGTATTT
>DAISXR010000025.1:31579-35418 GCA_036825755.1 Anaerolineaceae bacterium | reverse complement strand
GTGCGCACGCTGGAGACCACCACGTGCACACCGCCAATGCGGATGTGCGCCATCTTGCCCAGGTCGGGCTGGCTGCCTTTCAACACGGGGCCGGTAGACTCAAACGGGCCCTGGTGAAGCTGTTCCACCGTGAATGTGCCGTGGAAAGGCTTGTGCCCGGGCATGAGCTTACCGCCCAGATCCAGCTCCACCTGCGCGCCCACGCCGGCGGCATGGAACTTTTCGGCGGCGGCCGGGTCAAACATCAGTCCCAGCGCGGCATCCTGCGCATCGTGTTTCACCAACGCTTCCAGCATCCACACCGTATCGGATGTACCGCCTCCGCCTGCGTTATCCTGCACATCGGCCAGAACAACCGGTTTATCGGCGCGCTGCGCGTCATGCATGGCTTTTTCAGCCGCTTCATCGGGGGAATACATCTTCTGGGCAAAACCGCCCTCATAATCCATCAGTAAATCGTACAGTTGATCCAGGGCATGATCGGCGGCTTCTTGGGTAACGCCGTAAGTGAACAGGCTCGGCCCGGCATCATGGATATCGGACAGCAGGAACCCATGCATGAACGTGACCGATAGCACACCCTCTTCCTTCTCGATCTGCTCCAGTTTGGGGTAAATGGTCAGCAGCGGCTCGGTGAAGGAAGACGCCGTGGAGGGAGAAATGAGATAGGGCAGCTTGATGAAGGCTTTGTAGATCGGTTTACCATCCAGAATGTGCTGAAGCAGGTGAGCAATATGCACACCGGTCTCATACACATCCACATGCGGATAGGTGCGGTATCCCACGGCGGCATCAAATTCCTGGATGCATACCTCGGGGATATTGCCGTGCAGATCGAATGTGACCACCACAGGAATATTTCCCACCACCTGACGGACACGCCGCAGAATTTCGGTTTCGGCGTCTTCGTATTCTTCGGTCACCATGGCGCCATGCAGCTCCAGATACACCGCGTCAAAAGGACCGTTTTCTTTCAACAACTGCTGAATCTGGGCGGTCAGCCGGTCAAAGGCATCTTTTGTGACGGTGCTGGCCGGTTGAGCTGTGGCGATCATCAGCGGCACCACGTCATGCTTGTCGTCCATCACATCCAGAAAACCGGCGGTGGAAATATTGGCATGCGATCCCTTGAGGGCGCGCATGACTGCCGTGTTATGCAGTTTTGGCATATCGGGGGCGTCACCGGCAAAATCCTGGAAGGTGGTGATCATGGGAGCAAACGTATTCGTTTCGTGCACGATACCTGCGATAGCGATCCTGGCCATTTTCAAATCTCCTTTACGAATAATGATTTATTGTATCAACCCCAGCAGCGACCACCACGGGATTTCCACCAGCAGGATAATCACCCAGGTGGCTGCTGTAAGCGGCAAACCAAAACGGATAGTTTCATGCGCCGAATAGCCGCCCAGTTCGCCATCGCCCAGAACCAGGGCGATGTTGTGGAACGGCAGGAGAAAGTGCGCGTTCAGCATAGTGTAGATGACCAACGCCGGGAAAAGCGGATTCCAACCGGCCTGGGCAGCGTAGGCCAGCATGGCGGGCGCTGTGACGGACAGGCTGGCCATCACACTGCCCACCAGCATATGAACCGACATTGCCCCGGCGACGATGACGGCTGTAAAAGTGTATGGATTTTGGGGCGGCGCAGCCGGAAGCAGGGTATCCACCAGCCAGCCGGAAAGCCCGCTTGAGGTGCTGACCGCGCCCAGCGCAAACGCGCCGGTGACAAACAGAATCACCGGCCAGGATACCCCGTGCATGAGATCATCAACGGTGAGCACGCCGCCGATACCGGGTAGGGCCAACCCGACCACCACTGCAACCGCCGACCAGGCCGGGTCAATACCGGTGAGCGAATCGGTAGCCCACAGCAGCAGAGCCAGGCAAACCCAGATCAGAGTGGTCTTCTCCGGGCGGGAGAGCGAACCGTTCTGGCGAAGCAGGTCCTGCAACCGCAGACGGTCGATCTTCCACTCGCGATTGGATCCAAAGACCAGAAATTGCAGCCCCAGGAAAACCAGCGTGACCGCCAGCGCAGGAACCCCCATCAGCGTCAGCCAGCGCATCCAGCTTACCGGTACGCCGGAAAATTCAACCACCGAGAGATTGAGAATAGCGTCACCGGTCAGGAAGAACATGGACGTGGCGACCTGTGAGGAGAACACCGCAAACCCCAGTGCGACGGCCGTTTTGGGCGGCGTATCGGTAAGGCGAATCACCTCGCGCACCACGGCAATCAAAATCAACAGGCGCGGAAAGGTCTGCGGGATAAACAGGCTCATCAGCAGGCCGATCAGATAAATCATCACCACGGTGCCGGCATAGTTGGGGGAAAAGCGGCTCATTAAAAACAGGGCAAAACGGCGCGCCAAACCGGTTTTGCTCACGGCGGCGCTGATGAGGAAGGCGCAAATAATCAGCCAAACCAATGGGCGCGTCCACAGGGTGAGCACCACGGTTGGCTCCGCAACCCGGAAAAGCAGCAGCCCGGCGATTAACAGCAGAGAAGTATACGCCTGCGGAACCACCTTGAAGGCCCACCAGATGACGGTCAGCAGACTCAGCGCCAAAGTACGCTGAGCGGCTTGCGGCATCACATTCTGCAGCGGGGCAAACCAGACCGCCAGGAAAACGAAAACGGAAAACAGCAGCAGGTTTTTTTTTCTTTTCATATTGGACTCAAAACTGGCTGACTGTCTGATTATACCCACTTTCAACACAGACTTGAATTTGACACCCCTGGCGAGGTTCCTTGACCCTCATTTTTCTTTCTGTTATACTGACATGCTGATTTTGATATGGAAAGGACAAATCACTGCATGGATGAAACAGATGGGTCTCTACAATTCAGTACAGGCGTTCTGACCGTCTCCTGACGTGATTTGGCTTTGCATTCGATGCAGATAACCAGCCGCAGACGCCTCCCTTCTGCGGTTTTTCTTTTCCGCTGAAAGAATCATTTCAGCCACTCTTGCGAAGACTTGCAGGTCCCACTGCCGGTTTCGCTTCGTTGATTTTCATTTGGGTGAGGATTTTATGTTTCGCGACAAAATATATTGGAAGACGCTATTAACCATTGCCATCCCCATTGCCCTGCAGAACTTTATCTCCAATGGCTTGAACATGGTGGATGTGATGATGATTGGTCAGTTGGGAGACACCTCGGTGGCCGGGGTGGGGCTGGCCAATGAAATCAGCTTTGTGCTGGGCATGGTAACGTTTGGTATTTCCAGCGGCGGCGCCATCTTTGCGGCGCAGTATTGGGGCAAAAAAGATATCCCCAATTTGCGCAAGGTGTTGGGCATCAGTCTGTTGATCGGCTTCCTGATCAGCCTGGTATTTTTGGCGATCGCGGTGTTTTTTCCCACCACCGCACTGTCGATTTATACCCGTGATGAAGCGGTAATCAACCTGGGGGCCGGATATTTACGCCAGATTGGGTTATTTTATCCATTCTGGGTGATCTCATACGTCTTTGCGATGATCCATCGCAGCACCCGTAACGTGAAATTGCCCATTTATGTCAGTATTTTGGCGTTGGGGCTCAAAACCAGCCTTAACTTCCTGTTGATCGGCGGGCACCTGGGCTTTCCGGCGCTGAGTGTGCAAGGCGCGGCCATCGCCACCATGATCTCCCGTTCCGTCGAGTTCACCCTGATGATCGTACTCACCTATGCCGGCAGAACTCCGCTGGCAGCTACCTTCAGTCAGATGTTCCGGGTCGATTTCTCTTTCCTGAAGCGGTTCTTCAAAACCACGCTGCCGGTGGTGCTGAATGAAACCATGTGGTCGCTGGGGATCACGACTTATTCAGCTATCTATGCCCATATCGGGAC
>DAISXR010000025.1:29519-31479 GCA_036825755.1 Anaerolineaceae bacterium | reverse complement strand
TCCAAGTCATTCGCGGTCAGTATCCTCACCATCAGCGGGTTGGCTATGTGGGTGAAAGGTGCCAACATGATCATCTTTGTGGGCATTCTGCGCAGCGGCGGTGATACCCGCTACGGCTTGCTGCTGGAGTTGTTCTCCATGTGGGGGATTGGCGTGCCGCTGGCGCTGCTGGGCAGTTTTGTCTTCCATCTGCCGGTCTATTATGTATATCTGCTGGCGCTCAGTGATGAGCTGGTGAAAGCTGCCATCGGGATGCGGCGCGTGTTTTCACGCCGTTGGATCAACAACCTGGTACAGGGGTTCGATCTGCCGACCGAGCTTCCGGTGGCTGAAGAAGCGAGATAGGCTCCAGGTATTTTTTAACTCACCCCGGGTTAGGTTCTGCAGAGGATCTTTTCTGCAGCCTGGCCCGGGTTTTTTCATCCTGCAGTTCGCGCAGTACATCCGCTGCGATCCAGCGTGCTGACCGGGTCTCCTGCTGACCGATTTGTTCCGCAAGCTGTACCGCCTGTTCATTCAGATACCGGTTGCGTTTACCGATATTGCGCAGCGCCCAACTGACCGCCTTGCGGACATAATTGCGCGGATCTGCGGCTGCCTGTTCGATGAGCGGGAACAAACCGGTGAAAAAGCTGTCCGGGGCCTGACGGTCATGCCACGCCAGGCAGGCGATTAACGCGAAAGCAGCCCGTCTCACAAATTCCGCATCCTGTGCTGCCCACTGGTTGATTCTTTCAACCCGGTACGGCACACGTTCCAGCAGGTTCATGCACAACTGGTCGCACACATCCCATGAATCCAGATCCTGTACCCAGGCATCCGCCTGTTCCGGTGTGAGCTGGCGCGGGTCGGCGGTCATGCCGGCCAGGATACGCGCTTCTGCCAGGCCGGTCTGCCACAGCTCCAGCGCCAGCGGGTGGTTGATGCCGATCTTCTTCGCGAGACCGCGCAGTTGCGGCATGCTCAGCCCCAGCCTGGATCTGGTGGTCATACCAAACCGGGCCATCCCCTCCAGTTGAGAAGGATCGGCCAGGTTGTGCAGGGTTTGCAGGACTTCATCCAGATTGTTCATTGATATCAACTCCTGTGAAGTGACTGTTGTGAGAACACTCCAGTAATCCCCAGGCTCATTATATCGAAAACTGCGCCGGGGAGGTTCATCGGCCGCTGGTTTTCCTTAACAGTGACGAACAAAAACCGGCCTTTTGATGAAGACCGGTTGATTTGAAATATGGAACTGGATGATGATGCGGATTTACCCCGGGAAGAGGTGGGTGAATACAATACGGAGACCGATGAAAATGAGCACCGCTCCGCCCAGCACTTCCATGCCCTTGCCAAAGCGCTGGCTCAGCCGGTCGCCCAGGATGAGGCCGATGAATGACAGCACAGACGAGGTAACGCCAATCAGCAGCGCCGATTCGATAATCTTCACCTGCATGAGAGCCAGGCTCAAACCCACCGCCAGCGCGTCGATACTGGTAGCAACCGAGAGCATCACCAGCGATTTACCGCGCGATGGGTCTTCCGAGTAGCAGTCTTCATCCCCTTTTTTCAGACCGGAGATGATCATGCGAGCGCCCACCCACACCAACAGCGAGAAGGCGATCCAGTGATCCACATTGGCAATCAGATCCACCACGGTGCTGCCAACCAGCCAGCCGATCAGCGTCATGCCGCCCTGAAAAAGCCCAAAATGCCAGATCACTCTGAAGATCAAACGCCGGTTCAGTTTGACCGGACAGGTGCCAATCCCCAATGACACGGCAAAACAATCCATTGCCAGACCCAGGGCAATGAAAAATGTGGTGGCAAAAGTCATCATGTAAAAACGTCTCTCCAGGAAAGGTTACAAGAGAGCAAATTATATCATTGAACAAATTGATCATGGCGCTGTCATTGTTCCTGTCAGCGCCTGTGAAAGTCACTCCGACCGAAAAACCGCGGCTATTTTGATGAA
>DAISXR010000025.1:23694-29419 GCA_036825755.1 Anaerolineaceae bacterium | reverse complement strand
TGGTTGGTGAAATCGGCCATGTACGAGCGCAAGATTTCTGTGGCCTCCGCACGGGTTTCGATCGGCTGCATGATATAGCGCACGGTTTCCGGGTCACGGTACAGCGCATAGATCATAACTTCATCGCTGCTCATGGGCTGACGCAGCACCAATCTGGCGGTTTCCAGCTTCGGAAAAACGGATGGAAATGTTTCAAGTTTCATCAGGTCTCAATACCCCCTCTTTATTGTAATCCGGCGGGCGAAAAATCATTTAAAAAAATACCTCCAAATTGGCCGATATATTCGGCTAGATATGCTATACAATATTGAACAGACAGCCGCCGGGCAGAACGGTCGATGCGGCGGCAGAAACCCATCCGAGAGGGAAAGCACACAACCATGAAAAGTATTTGCGTCTTTTGCGGGTCAAGCCCGGGGGTGAACCCCATATTCATGCGGGCAGCCGAAGAACTGGGTACTCTGCTGGCCCGGGAAAAAATCACGCTGGTGTACGGCGGGAGTGTGCTCGGGTTGATGGGCGCTGTATCGCGGGCAGCCATTGAAGCCGGCGGCGAGGTGATCGGGGTAATCCCGCGCGCCATGGTGGAACGCGGCATTGAAAACTATGGGCTGGCAGATGTGCGCATCGTGGGTGACATGCACGAGCGCAAGGCTCATATGGCCTCCCTGGTAGATGCCTTTATCGCTCTTCCGGGCGGGTATGGCACCATGGAAGAGATCTTTGAGGTGATCACCTGGGCGCAGCTTGGTTATCATCAGAAGCCGTGCGGTTTTCTCAACATTGCGGGGTATTATGACCATCTGATTGCGTTCCTGCAGCAGGTTCAGCAGCAGGGGTTCATCAGTAAGACGTATTTCGACATGGTGCTTTGGGATGATTCACCGGTTTCGCTGCTGCAGCGTTTCCTGCAGTACCGGCCGCCTGATGATGACAAGATTGCGTCTGCATTGAAGAAAACCGACGAGTATAATCATCATCACAGGCTTGACACCAAGCTTCCAGGGGTTGAAAAGACCGGGCTTACCGGAAAGTAATTACGTGTTGTACCCAAACCGGATCACCGGGGGGTTGTTTTCTTTTTTTTCAACGCATTGAACAACTTTATCCATAGGAGAAATGGCATGAAAATCCTGATCATCGGGGGAACCAGGTTTCTTGGGCGGGCTGCAGTCGATGCAGCGTTGGCTGCCGGTCATGACGTGACACTTTTTAATCGTGGGATCTCCAATCCAGAGCTGTATCCGCAGGTTGAAAAAATCACCGGTGATCGCACCGTGGATGCGAGTGCGCTGAAAGGCCGCACCTGGGATGCGGTCATCGACACCAGCGGATATTTTCCCCGCGCAGTCCGGCTTGTTACCGAAGCGCTGGCCGGCTCGGTGGGGCATTACACCTTTATCTCCACCATTTCTGTCTATGCCGAAACAAATGAAGTCGGTACCACCGAAGATGCCCCGCTGGCTCAGGTGGAAGACAAAACCTCTGAAGAATTTATGACCTACTACGGCGCGCTCAAGGCTTTGAGCGAGCAGGCGGCTGAAGACGTGCTGCCCGGAAAAGTACTGGTCATCCGCCCCGGGTTGATTGTGGGACCCCATGATCCCACCGACCGGTTTACCTACTGGCCCGTGCGTGTAGCCCGCGGCGGTGAAGTGTTATCACCGAGCGCTGAATACAAATCACAGATTATCGACGCGCGCGACCTGGCCGAGTGGAACATCCGCATGGCCGAGAAAGGCACCACCGGCATTTTCAACGCTACCGGACCGGAGCAGCCCTTTGAAATGGGGGAATTCCTGGTTACCTGCAAGGAAACCATCGGCAGCGATGCCCGCTTCACCTATGTGCCGGATCCCTTCCTCATGCAGCAGGAAGTAGGGCCTTGGATGGAACTGCCCATGTGGATTCCGGAGGGTATTCCGGAGCTGGGACCCGCCCTGATGCAGGTGAGCGTGCGAAAAGCAGTGAAAAACGGGTTGACCTTCCGACCCTTGTCGGAGATCGTGCGCGATACGTTGGCCTTCGCGCAAACCCGCCCGGCGGACTATCAACTGAAAGCCGGTATCTCACCGGAAAAGGAAGCAAAGGTACTGAAGGCATGGCACGAACGGGTTCGTTGATCTGTCATATTGTCTCACGCCAGGTGTGGGAAACTGCCATACAGGAAGGGGGCTACCAGCCCCCTTCATTGCAGCAGGAGGGTTTTATCCATTTCTCCTATCCGCATCAGACGGCTGCTACCGGGCGGCGTTTCTATGCCGGTCAAAGCGGGCTGGTGTTGCTGTGGATTGATCCCGCGCTCCTGCGCGCTGAACTCCGTGTGGAACAGGCTGCTGATGTGGGGGAATCTTTCCCTCACCTGTACGGGCCGCTCAATATCGACGCGGTGGTGGATATGACTGACTTTGACCCGGACGGCGTATGAGCACGTCTACTGATGCCCGCAGCCAGAGCCAGCGGATTCTGCCGCAGGTGCTGCTGTTAACGGCCACGCGTACCACCTTCAACACAGCCAACCGCATGGTGTACCCGTTTTTGGCGGTTTTCGCGCGAGGGCTGGGTGTGGATCTGGCAGGCATCTCACTGGTAATGTCGGCGCGTTCGTTTACCGCCGTATGCACGCCGTTTATCGCCCCCTCGGTTGAACGGAGAGGGCGCAAGTTTGGCATGTTACTGGCCATGGCGCTGTTCACACTGGCCAACGCGGTTTTGTATTTCTTTCCCACGTATGCGGTGTTCCTGGTGACGCAGTGCATCAGTTATTTGAGCCTGTACATCATGTACTCCACCGTGCACGCTTATGTGGGAGATCAAGTGCCCTATGCGGTACGCGGGCGTATCGCGGCCATTTTTGAGTTTTCCTGGTCGCTCAGTTTTGTGATCGGCGTTCCGCTGATGGGTCTGCTCATCAGCCGGGCAGGCTGGCGTTCGCCGTTTCCAGTGTTCGCCGCCATCGGTCTGATTGCCTTCGCACTCATCACCCGCATGATCCCCAGTCCCAAAGCCGGCAGTGGGCAGGAGATCAACCTGTTGGCAGGGCTGAAAACCATTCTGAAAAGCCGCGCCGCGGTGGCGGGTTTGCTGTTCAGCCTGTTGTTCCACATCGGCAACGAGACGGTCAATCTGGTGTTTGGAGTGTGGCTGGAAGACAGTTTTGGCTTCAAGATCGCGGCGCTGGGCGCGGCGGCCCTGTTGATCGGCATCGCCGATTTTCTGGGGGAAACCCTCAGCGCCATCTTCGTCGATAAGCTGGGCAAGAAGCGTGCGGTGGCCATCGGGTTGATCGCCAACCTGGTCAGCCTGGTGCTGCTGTATTTCGCCGGGAAGACGCTATGGAGCGCTATGGCAAGCCTGTTTCTGTTTTTCCTCTCCTTTGAATTTGTGATTGTCAGCTTTTTGCCGGTCATGTCAGAGGTGCTGCCGCGGGCGCGAGCCACTTTGCTGGCGTATGATGTAGCGGCTCACGCGGCGGGGCGCGGATTTGGAGCATTGATCGCCTCCACCCTGTATGCCTTTGGATTTTCCGGCAATGTTCTGGTATCCGGTCTGCTGGCGTTGATTTCGCTGTTCCTCCTGAGCCGGGTGGATGTCCCTTCGGACAAGTCTCCCGTGCTGGAATCAGCCTCTCAGCGGTGAGATTTGCAGCACCTGAATTTCCTCCTGTATAATCATCCATATAAATAATAAACATACAGTCATAAGGGCGTTATCATGCTGATTCACAACGCAAGCCAATTGCTTACCCTGGCCGGCGACCCGCAACGCGGATCCGATTTGGGCCGGCTGGGTATCATACCTGACGGAGCGATCCTCATCCAGGCCGAACAGGTGGTGGAGACCGGCAGTTCTATCGATATGCTGAAAAAGTATCCGCACGAGCCGCGTCTGGATGCCCAAAACCGGGTAGTGATGCCCGGCTTTGTCGATCCGCATACCCATATGGTGTGGGCCGGCGACCGGGCGGAAGAGTTTGAACTCAAGCTGCAGGGCAAAAGCTATCTTGAGATTCTGGCTGCCGGGATGGGTATTCTCTCCACCGTGCGGCAGACCCGTTCAGCCGGTGTGGATGAGCTGGCCTCTCAGACCCGTGCGCGTGCGTTGAACATGCTGAAAACCGGCACCACCACCGCCGAGGTAAAAACCGGGTACGGTCTGGATACCCAATCCGAGTTGAATGAGCTGCAGGCGATTCTGCAACTGGACGCAGAAGGCCCGCTGGAGATGATCCCCACGTTTATGGGAGCCCACGCGGTTCCACCCGAATACAAAGATGATTCGGACGGGTACACCCGCCTGATTTGTGATGAAATGCTGCCGGCCGTGCGCGACTGGTGGCGTGAAAATACAGCCGGACGCCCGTTGCCGTTTGTAGATGTATTCTGCGAAACGGGAGCTTTCAGCCTGGCGCAGACACGCCGTATTCTTGAGAAAGCGCAGGAAATGGGTTTCCCGCTGAAGGTGCACGCGGATGAGTTCGACAATCTGGGCGGCGCCAGCCTGGCGGTAGAACTGGGTGCAATATCAGCGGATCATCTGGTGAAGACCTCCCAGGCTGATATCGACGCGCTGGGCGGCAGCAACACGGTGGCAGTGGCGCTTCCCTGTACTCCATTTGGCCTGGCTGAACAGCAATATACCCCGGCCCGCGCTATTCTGGATGCCGGCGGGATCCTGGCCATCGCCTCGGATATCAACCCGGGTGTAGCCTGGGGCGAAAGCATGCAGTTTGTGATTGCACTGGCTTGCCGGTATTTACGCATCACCCCGGCGCAGGCCATCGCGGCGGCTACCATCAACGCAGCGGCGGCGGTGGGTGCTTCAGGACGCATCGGCTCACTGGAGCCGGGCAAACAGGCAGATATATTGATTTTGAATGTGAGCGATTACCGTCACCTGGGGTACCGTTTCGCGACCAATCTGGTGGATACGGTGATCAAGAAGGGCTGGCCGGTGGTACGCGGACAGGAACTGGTGTAATATGCCCACACTGGACCAGGCCGAGCAGTGGTATCGAAGCAGCGATGGGGTGCACGATTTTGATCACATCCGCAGGGTGTACGCCATGGCTACCCGTCTGGCGCGGGAAGAAGGCGCCGATGTGGAGATTGTTCAGGCAGCTGCTCTACTGCATGATGTAGCCGACAGCGCCGCCGGTACACCGGAACGAGAAAATCACCATATAGCTTCGGCGGATGCCGCAGAACCGGTATTGCGTGATGAAGGATGGTCTCCTGACCGGATTTCCGCCGTGCAGCATTGCATCCGTTCGCACCGCTTCCGGCATAAAGAGGAGACACCTCAGACATTGGAAGCGAAGATTTTATTCGATTCTGATAAGCTGGATGTGCTCGGCGCGGTGGGTGTGGCTCGAACCATCGCTTACGCTGCCATGGCGGGTCAGCCTTCATATTCGCCGCCTTCTCAGCGGTTTTTACAGACCGGTATCAAAGAGCCCGGCGAGCCCCACAGTGCGTATCATGAGCATCTTTTCAAGCTGGTGAAAATCAAAGACCTGTTGTTCACCCGCACCGCCCGGCAGATCGCCGCGGAGCGCTCACAATACCTGGATGACTACTTTCGCCGTTTGATTTCAGAAACCAACGGCGAGTTGTAGTCTCCAGTTTTTTGATTGGATGGGCATAAGCCCGGGAAAGTAAACCAACTTCAGGCTTTTTCGGTACGAAAATCCGGAACGAATTTGATCTGGTCGTAATCGCATACC
>DAISXR010000025.1:0-23594 GCA_036825755.1 Anaerolineaceae bacterium | reverse complement strand
CCCGGCATTTTGGGCCAGATCACCTGTTTGAGCTCAAAGGTCCGCATACGCTCGCTGTACTGAATCTTTTCGCCGGTTACCTTTTGCCAGGCTTCAGCAAAGGCATGCACCGGTTCGCTGTGTCCAAATACTCCCGGAATGGGCCAGTCAGCCTGACGCAGCTCCGAGATCACCTGCGGCCACAGGTCGCTGCCATCCCCTGCGGTGCAATGGATCACCAGATGATACGGCGGAGTCATCAACAGCGCGGCTGCCAGCACTTCATCCTGGTATACAGCGGCGCAATGGTAACCGGTTCCATAAGCCTGCCCATCACTCTGGATGCGCAGTGCGATACCCAACATTAAATTATTGGCTGCTTCATTCTCCCGCAGAACGGGCTGAACCTCAGCCAGAAAATCGTCAATTGAAGAAAAAAGATTGATTTGCATCAATACCCCCATAAAACAATATTTGGCGGATGGTCTCGCCAACCAGATATCATAATCCAAAATGGATCGCGGAGCAACACCGCAAGGGGTAAATGAGTGCTTTTTTAGAATGCGAGCTGATCGTTACACTTCGAGGGCGATGCGTTCTTCCTCAAGAAGGCGGATAAAAATCTCCACCAGCTCAGGGTCAAACTGGTTGCCCGAACACCTGCGCAGCTCGACAATGGCTTCTTCAAGTGAAACTGCTTCTTTGTAACAGCGTTTATGCGTCATCACGTCAAACGAGTCGACAATGTTGAGAATTCTGGAGATCAGCGGGATATTCTTGCCCTTTAGCCTGTGCGGATACCCGGTTCCATCAAATCTCTCATGGTGATGTAAAATGGCATCCGCGATGTAAGCCAGTTCAGGGGTTGACGCAGCGATCCGATAGCCGATCTCAGTATGGCCTTTCATAATTTCCCATTCTTCGGAAGTTAGTTTTCCGGGTTTGGTGAGAATACGATCCGGTATGCCGATCTTGCCGATATCATGCAGGGCTGCCAGAAGCGACAGTTCATCCATTTTTTCATGTGAAAGGTTCAACTGCTCGCCAACCTGCAGGCAAAGATCGCGGATACGCTGTGTATGGTCTTCAGTTTCGTTGTGCTTCTCAGACAGTGACCGTTCCAGGGTGAGGATAATTGCGCTTCGGGCGCTCTTGCTTTCCATGAGTTTGTTACGATACATTCTCTCTTCGGCGAGTTGAAGAGTCGTCTCAACGTCATTATTGTCAGGGGCATTATCGGCGCTGCCCAGGGCGATACTCAATTTCAACGGCAAGCCGTTGAAGCGGTCGCAGAACTCTTTGATACGTTCGATCAGGTTGGATACGTAAGAGGAGCTTTTGCCGACCACCACAATGATGAGTTCGTCGCCACCCCAGCGTGAGATGATATCATCGGGTTCGCAGGCCAGCTTTAAAATATCAGCCACGTAAACCAGCATCCGATCACCCTCTTTGTGGCCAAAAGCATCATTCGCCAGTTTAAGGCCGTTGAGATCGCCCATGATGATAGAGTAATTTGTTTCTTTCTTTTGGGAAAGATCCTCCAGAACTTTATCGATATAAGCCCGGTTGGTTAAACCGGTCAGTTTGTCTGAATAGCTGAATAGGAGGATTTCTTCTTCATACTTTTTCCGTGAGGTGATATCAGACAGCGTGCTGAGGATGCGGACCGGCATGCCGTTCTCATCCCGCGAAATCACCTTGCCGCGGTGGAGCACCCAGACAGTCCCTCCGTTCATCCGCCTCATTTTGTATTCCTGCTGAAAGGTCTCATCAATGCTGTGGATAAAATAATCAAAGTAAGCTGACATTCTTGGAAAATAATCCGGATGGATCAACTGTGCATAATCCTTCATGGATTTGATTTGTATTGGGCTTTGGATACCCATGAATTTCATCCACTGCGGACTGGTATACAATTCACCGGTGACCAGATCATAGTCAATAAAGCCATCATTGGTGGATTCAAGCACCAGGCGGAAGCGTTCATCCATGACCTTGATTTCTTGATTCGCCTGGTCGATCGCCATCAGCATGGCGTTGGTGGAACGGGCCAGATCCGCAATCTCATCATTCCCGGAAATCTCAATCCGCATCTCCGGATCTTTTTGCTCCGCCACTTTGCCCACGAAATCATGCAGTTTATTAATCCGATTGATGTAGTACTGGTCAAAGATGACCACATCTGCCCAAATGGTGAGGAGGATCACCAGAGCAAATACCCCGATAAAATGAAACAGATATCCTTTTCCGTTCTGAACGCTATGCCGGTCAATGGTCATGTAAATGGGGATGTTATACTGACCAAAAATATCAGGGTACAGTTTCAAACCGGTGGAGGTGTCATTCAGGGTGACAATGGACAAATCCTTATCCAGGGAAGAGTACCGCATCCAGTCTGTTTCTGCGGGTGCAAACAGATAGGAGACCTCAGTATGCAGCAGATCGATTTTCTCCTGTGTCGCGCGGTTGAGGTATTCGATGAAGGTCTCATCCATAATGCGAGCGAGGATTAAAGTACCATTCCGGCGGGCAAACCCGTTGGATGTGGTGATGGGAGCAACACTGACCTGAAAAAGGCGATCACCGGATCTCAGAAAGCCAGTTTTGATTAGTGTCACATCTTCATAATCGGGTGTGAAATTGGGACTGATGAGTCTCTCCAGAGACAGGCTTTGTGAAAAAGGAGGCAAACCTTCTGTGCGGTTTTCCAATTCAAAAACAACATTTTGACGTTCATCCAGAAAAACCATGTAATTGAGATCGAGACTGACCAGCGTGCTTTTTTTCAGATTGGTATCAATATAGTCAAAATTTTGATCAAAAACAAACTGGTAGGTATCATCCCAAGTCGCCCAGTCCATGGCAGTGCGGGTCATAGCTTCGGAGGTCGAGTCAATCATGACGTCGACGCGCGCGAAATTTTGCTGAAAATCAATATCCTCGCTTTTGTCTGAAAAAATAAACGCCGTTTGAACCAGGATCAAGGAGGTGATGCCCATCACGACGATCACGCTTAACAAACCAAAGAACTGAATTTTTACCCGCATCTTGATCAGCCTTTTCACAAGAATATTATCGCAGGGAAGAGACGGTCATCCAATAAAAAGTCAATAAATAATGCCGTGAGTAGTACATACAGTTTTCTCGGTTGGGTCAATTGAGGGCAGGATCAGTGAAGAAAGAGGAAGGTATCCTTGAAAAAAACAACAGAACCGGAAGGTTCTGTTGGCATACAGTACATGAGTGATTCAGTTGTTCAGAAAGAGATTAATGGGCCGATCCGTTAATGGATATCTCGCGAGGAGCGCGTTCCACCTTGCAACGGCATGCGATACCTTGCCCGGTGGCCACCGGATAGCACAGGCTTCCGGAAATACAGATCGAATGATCCTGTAATCCCTGCTTAAGCCGATTGGGCAGATCCGGCTCGCTGATCAATGGCCTGCACAAGGAGATAAAATCGACTGAACCGCCGGCTAGCGTCTCTTCCATGACATTTTTGGAGCGAAAACCGCCCACCAGAAGGATGGGGATGTTTACGCGCGGGCGGGCCTGTTCAGCCCAGTAATGGAAGTACGCTTCATTCTGCCCGGGTTTGATGCCCTTGGCCGAATTGATGAACTTTTCACCGCTGAAACCGCCGCTGATCTCCACTGCGTCGATGCCCATCTCAGGCAGGGCAGCCAGCACATCCAAACCTTCCGCCAGGCTCAACCCGCCTTCGATCCCATCCATCAGACCCAGTTTGATGAGTACGGGGTAATCCGGTCCCACGTTTTCACGCACACATTGGGCCACATCTCGCAAGAATTGCATACGCTTTTCCGGGCTGCCACCCCAGCGATCTGTACGGCGGTTGATCAGTGGAGATAGAAATTGAGAAATCAAATACCCGTGCGCGCCGTGGATCTGCACGGCGTCAAACCCGGCCTTTTTCGCTCGCCGGGCAGCCTTGCCGTACGCCTGGATCACATCCAGCACCTCTTCTTCCACCATGGCGTGGGCGGGGCGGTTGAAATGTTTTGAGAACACATCCGAAGCGCTCAAAGCAGTTTCCACAGTTTCAGTACTGCAACCCAGGCCGCCGTAGTTGATCTGGGCGGCTACCTTGCCGCCGGCAGTATGAACAGCGTCCGTCAGGGCCTGCAAACCCGGGATAAATCGGTCTTCGTAGATGGCGGTCATTTCAGTATGGCATTTACCCTGCGGATGAATATACAGGTGTCCGCTGATGATCAACCCTACCCCGCCGAGCGCCAGTTCCTGATATAACGCAACCAGTTTTGGCGTCACGCTGCCTTCCTCTGAAGCCAACCGCTCTGCGGTAGCCGACCGGATCAGCCGGTTAGGGAGTTGAAGAGAACCGATTTTTCCTGGTTCGAACAGTTTGGTCATATTATTCCTTTTTGTTGAAGTAAGCTTCACTTTCATATTTTTCGAGGCCGGCCCGATATGATTTTGAAAACAGCGCGGCATACAGCAGCATGGAGTAAGCTGTGATGGCGCTCTGGATAAACGGGATCAGCACACACAGGACGATGGTCAGGCTGAGAATCTGCACAATCAGCGCGGAAAAAATGCCGATGACCACCAGTATCACATAAGCGATCAAATAATCGAAGAAATTTCTGCGGACGATCGCCAGTACTTCATGCATGCGAAAGGCCGCCTTGAATTCACCGTGCACCGCAAAATGGGTGACCGCCGCCGGCAGGATAAAGTTGAGCGCCAGCGCCAGAATCACGATCAGGCTGAAGCCGATAAACCCGCCCAAAGTGATGAGACCGGCCAATATCACTGCCAGCGGGGAGGAGTTGAAAATATCAAGTGATTCAGTGCCAACCAGTAAAAAGCCGGGGATGAACACCACCACAAAACCAACCAGCATCAGCAAGATCAACGGTAAATTGTATAAAAGGGCAATCGCGCTGGCTTTCGCGCCATCCACAAAGTAGCGGCCCCAGTTGTTCCACTCCGGCAATTCCAGGTGACCCATCTGCACCAGTTTTCGCTCGATTTCCAGCATATATCCATACAGAATAAACCAGGGTAGTAGCGGAATGATAAAACCCGCCAGCGTGATGAGCGCCAGGATCAATAACTTATTGGTTGATTTCGAATCGGAGACAGGATAAGAAAAAACGTCCTCTAATCCGCCCTTTCGCAAACCTGTTGTCATGAATGAATCTCCAAAGATGTGGTCAGACTTTCATTTTACCTGAAAATTCATTTTCCTTCTTTTATCTGTTTATCAGACTGGCCGGAGGATAAATGCAGACTGCCCGCGATGATTTTCGCGGGCAGTCAAATATCTTAAGGAGTTCGATCAGGCGGCATTATGCGGCGCAGATTCACCAACAACTGACAGGACAAATTCGGGGCTGCTATTGGTCTCTTCAGCCAGATAGCGGATCTCATGCGCTTCCAGCGGGCGATTCAGACCGCTCACCGCATGGCGCAGATAGCGCGTGCGCAGATCATCCATGTTCACCTCAACCGCGGAGATTTGCGAAAGATCTTCCGGAATGACGATGGTTTTCCCGGGCAGGTTCTCGCGCGGATCGCCCCGGCGTACTTCCACGCCCATTTTTCGGGCAAAGGTGAGCTGCGGATTGGGGTGTTTGCCCGCTCCGGTGTACTCGGTTTCCTGGATCACAATAATCTGGTCCTGATCCAGTTCACGCGCCAGGCTGATGGCCGCTGAAAGGGCGGTGTTGCCGGCCGGTCCACGTTCAAGCCCTTCCATCTGGGCCAGCATCTCAGTGGTATAAAATACCTCACCCTGCGTCACGGTGACATAGCGTTCCATGTACCGCAGCGGACGGGCAGCGTTGCGCGGAACATCCGAACGGTCGGGGATGACCGCGAACGGCACACCGAAACCGGTGTGTCCGGTAGTGAACGATTTTCGGTTGAAATCCTGATCCGAGGCCATGTGCAGGGCTGAAAGATCGACGCTGGCAGCCACCACATGGGTATCGTTCGCTTCCGCCCGTCGCAGACCGCGCACCGTGCCGGTCAAATTACCGCCGCCGGCATGTGTGACCACCACCACATCGGGGTCGCGCCCGGCCATACGGCGGATATCCTGCACCACTTCGTAGCCCAGGGTTTCGATCCCGCTGATGGAAAACGGCGTGTAGAGCGAGGCGTTGAAATAGCCGGTTTCTTCCAGGGTACGCAGCATCACAAAAAACAACTCCGGACCCACGGTAAGCTGCATCACCTGGGCGCCGTATGCTTCACAGGCGCGCCCTTTTTCAAGAACTTCCGGTTGACCAATGCCGCGGCTGTCGTAGATCTCCTGCACCACGATGCATTTCACCCCCTTCATGGCAGCCTGAGAGGCCACCGCCGCGCCGTAGTTGCCGCTGGTGGCGGTGATGATGCCCTTGTATCCCATGCGATGAGCGTGATAGACGGAAACAGAGGCCCGGCGGGCTTTGAAGCTGCCGGAAGGGTTGCTGGCTTCATCTTTGATAAAGATGCGCGCACCTTTGCCGGCCGGAGCGGTTTGCCGCACCAACCGGGTGATGTTTCGCAGCTCAATCATGGGGGTATTACCCACATGCACATACTGCTGGATGCGCTGGATTTCGGCGAAATCGTAAGCGGTCTCACGCATCATGCGCTCGTAGTCGAAGGCAATCGGCCCAAGCGCGTAGGTAGAGTAATCGATGCCCACCGATTTGAGCATGATCTCGTTTTTGCGAGACATTACAGCGTCATAACTGATATCATGGGTCTGTGCGGTCATGCGGCGCCTTCGCTTTCCAACCGCTTGCGCAGTTCCATACCGATCTGCAATAGCTCCGGCACCGGATCGCCGTAATCATGAATATAGCGCGGGTTAATGGTTACCAATTCGCCTTCCAGCTTTTGGCCAATCACGGTGGTGATCTGAACGATCTGACCGATCTCGGCTGCCTCTTCTGCAAAACCTTTATTGAACATCACCAACGGAACCGCCTGTGTTTCCGGCGGTACCTGCTTGGCGCGCTGCCCGGCTGGCAGGACCACGGTGCTGATCTGCACCCAATCGCCTTTGTTGCATTTCATCTCTGTCTACCTCCCGTTCCCGTTTGGCTCAATATAATAATAGGACTGTCTGGTGACAGTCCTATTATAAATGGATCCTTCAGTTCATTTGATCTTCAAGGTTACGGCTGGCAGAGTTTCTTACCCCGCCAGATACGCTTTTTGCACTTCTTCGTTGGCGGCCAGCTCGGCGGCGTTGCCTGAAAGGACAATCTCGCCGGTCTGCATCACATAGGCGCGGCTGGCCACTTTGAGCGCCATGCGCGCGTTCTGCTCTACCAGCAGGATGGTGGTACCCTGTTCATTGATCTCCTGGATGATGCGGAAAATTTCCTGCACCAGCACCGGCGCCAGACCCATGGATGGCTCGTCCATCAGCACCAGTTTGCCATGCGTCATCAGGGCGCGCCCGATGGCCAGCATCTGCTGCTCACCGCCGCTTAATGTACCGGCCCGCTGTTTGATTCTCTCTTTCAGGCGCGGAAACAGCGAGTATACACGCTCAAAGTCAGCCGCAACAGCCGATTTTTGATTTCGCCGCACCCAGGCAGCCAATTCCAGGTTTTCCAGCACGGTCAGATTTGCAAAAATACGCCGACCTTCGGGTACATGCGCCACACCTTCCTGAACAATTCGGTCGGCGGTGATCGCGGTCAGATCCTGCCCCAGAAAGGTGATGCTGCCCTGGGTGGGTTTCAGCAACCCGGAGATGGTGCGCAGCGTGGTCGATTTTCCGGCCCCGTTCGCACCGATCAACGTGACGATTTCGCCTTTGTTCACGTAGAAGGAAATCCCTTTGAGAGCACGGATGGCTCCGTAGGAAACATGCAGGTCATTCACATCCAGCACCGCCTCGTTCTGTGCGGGCGCGGATGCGGTTTGGGTGATTTCTTGTTGTTTGCTCATCGGTTCTAATCCTCCAGCTTTCCCAGATAGGCTTCAATCACACTCTGGTTGTTCTGGATTTCCGCCGGGGTTCCCGTGGCAATGATCTGGCCAAAATCGATCACCACAATTTGCGGGCAGATCTGCATCACCAGTTTCATCTGATGTTCAATCAGGATGGTGGTCAGCTTGAATTCCTTGTGTACCCAGCGGATCAGCCGCAGCAATTCATTCACCTCGTTGGGGTTCATCCCGGCGGCAGGTTCATCCAGCAGCAAAAGCTCCGGATCCGCGGCCAAAGCGCGGCAGATCTCCAACCGGCGCTGCTCGCCATACGGCAGGTTTTTGGCCAGCTCGTATCTGCGATTATGCAGACCAAACAGATCCAGCAATTCGAAGGCTTTCTTGCGGATGGCTTCTTCTTCCCGGTAGTAAGCCGGCAGCCGCAAAATGGCATCGGCCAGGTTGTACTTCACGCGGAACTGGCTGCCCATGGCTACGTTTTGCCATACCGAAAGATCGCCGTACAGACGAATGGTCTGGAAGGTGCGCGAGATCCCCCGCGCGGTGATCTGGTGGGATTTCAAACCGACCAGGTTTCTGCCGCCGCATGTAATGGTTCCGCTTGTGGGTTTATACACACCGGTGATGAGGTTAAAGATGGTGGTTTTACCTGCACCGTTGGGGCCGATCAAACCGATCAGTTCACCCTCTCCCAAATCAAGATGGAAATTATTAACGGCAGCCAGCCCTCCGAAATACTTTGACAGTCCTTCAATTTTAAGAAGCGTTGTCATCTTTACCTGCATCTTTCTTTTTGAAGAGACCAATCTCAAATCCACCCAGCAGACCTTTTGGACGCCAGATCATGAGGATGATCAGGAGAACGGGACCAATTACCAGACGCCAGACTTCCATATGGAAGGCGCCCAACCCGCGTAAAAGCTCCTGCAAAATCGTCCAGATCACGGCGCCCACCACTGACCCCGTGATGCTTCCCACACCGCCCAGGTACAGCATCAACAGATAATCGAAGGATTTGAAAATATTGAACATGGAAGGGTTGATGAACATCACATGATGCGCCAGCAAACTGCCGCCCACACCGGCAAAGAAAGAGCCAACCGCGAAGGAGATCAGTTTGTACTTGCGGGTGTCCACGCCGCCCAGCTCAGCGGCGGTCTCATTGTCGCGCACCGACATGATGGCCCGCCCGTGAGAAGAGTGGATCAAGTTGCGCACCACCAGCACCGTGATCATCAGCCAGATCCAGATCCAGGTAAAGTTGGTGTAATCCATTACGCCCGGTAAACCGCGCGGGCCGCCCAGATATTCAAGGTTGGTGAAGAAGTTGACGATGATCATGTTGAAGGCAAGCGTCAACACGGCCAGGTAGTCACCGCGCAGCCGGAAGGAGGGAATACCGATCAACAGCGCGATACTGGCCGAGATCAACCCACCCGCCAGTGTGGCGGTGAGAAATTTGAACCATTCCGGGCCGATCAGAAAGGCGGAAAACTCGGGTTTGGTGGTCAACATGGCAGCCAGGTATCCACCTACCGCCATAAACCCGGCATGGCCGATGGAAAACTGACCGTTGAACCCGTTGATGAGGTTCAATCCGACCACCATGATCACGGCGATGCAGGCGCGGGCTAACACATCGTTGGAGTAACCGGTTAGTATTTCAGCCTTGCGCAGCAGCGGGACCAGGAAGATGGGCCCCACAATGACCAGTGCCCAGATGGCGATAAAGGCGATACGCCCTTTAAAGAAACGGCTGCTCTTCGTTTTTATTGCTTCAGATTTAATCAGGTCAGCCATTTTATCCTATACTTTCTCGACTGAGCCAATGCCGAAGATGCCTGTGGGACGAACAATCAGAACCAACGCCAGAATGGCGAACGAGATGGCGTCACGATACATGGATGGCAGAACGGCCGCTGTGGCAGTTTCGACGGTACCAATAATGAAACTGCCGGCTAGCGCACCGGGTACACTGCCAATTCCTCCCACAACCGCAGCGACAAAGCCTTTGATGCCCGGGATCATGCCCATATAGGGATCAATCATGGGATACGCAAGACCCCATACCACCCCGGCGGCACCGGCTTCGGCTGCACCAAGTGCAAAGGTAAAGGTGATCACACGGTCAATGTTGATGCCCATCAGCATAGCCGCTTCCTTATCAAATGAAACGGCGCGCATGGCTTTTCCCAGATAGGTGTAACGGACGATGTAGGTAAGAATGCCCATCAACACCACCGAGGTGAGCAGAGCCCAAAACATGGCTTCGGTGATGTATACCCCGCCGAACTGGTGGGTAATTTTGGGAAGGATTTCGGGAAAGGGACGGTACTCCGGTCCGATGGTGGCGCGGGTACCATGTTCAAGGGTGAGAGAAACACCGATGGCAGTAATCAGGACCGAAAGGCGAGGGGCATTGCGCAGCGGTTTGTACGCAATCCGCTCGATCAGCACGGCCAGGAGCGCGCAAAAGATCATCGACGCTCCCAGGCAAACCAGGAAGGGCGCTTTAATCCACTGGTAAACGAAGTAGGAAACGTACGCGCCCACCATAAAAATATCTGCATGAGCAAAGTTGATCAATTTGAGCACGCCATACACCATGGTATATCCCACGGCGATTAACGCATAAGCACTGCTCAGTTGGATGGCATTGATCACCTGCTGCAGAACTGTTGAAAGAGCATCCATAAAATTTTCTCATTCTGCTGAATTCAGCCAAAGAAGGAAATAAATCCCAAACAAGCAGGCGGCCGTTTTGGGTGACGCCTGCTTGTTTGCGTGTTCACGAAATTACGATATTAGGGTTCGACGATTGAATCAAATACCCAGCCGCCGTTTTCCGCTCTTACAACGGTCAGGGCTTTAATACCGGTACCGGTTTCATCCATGCTGAAGACGGATGCAGTGATCAGACTGGTCACGTCTTTCAGACCGGCCAGCGCCTCGCGAATGGCGTTCTTATCGAAGGAGCCGGCTTTTTCAACGGCCAGTTTGTACAGCATCACGGCGTCATAGGAAAGGGCTGCGGTACTGCGAGGGGCCTCGCCGTAAAGCTCTTTGTATTTGGCGCTGAAATCCTGCACGGCCTGGCGGGGATCATCCGGTGCGTAGTGGGTGGTCATTCTGAAGCCATTAGCGGCCTCACCGGCAATCTCAAAGAATTCGGGGGCGTCGTTACCATCGCCGCCAATCATGGGAAGATCCATGCCGAGTTCTTTCATCTGAACACGGATGAGGGCATCTTCGCCGTAGTAGTTGGGGGTGATCAGGCAGTCGGGGTTGAAGCTCTTGATCTTGGTGAGCTGGGCTTTGAAGTCACGGTCACCGCTTGAGTAGTTTTCAACCGCAACCAACGGCACACCCAGTTCTTCGAGGGTGGCTTTCACCACTTCGCCCTGGCCCTTGGAGCCATCATCGCCCACATCCAGCAGCATGGCAGGGGCTTTGCAGCCGAGCTGTTCTACCGCGTAGGTGGCTTCAATGCGGCCCTGGAATTCATCGGAGAAGCAGGCCCGGAATACCCAATCGCCTTCAGCAGCCTTGGGGTTGGTGGACCACGGGCTGATCATCAGCATCTGGGCGCGTTCGGCAATGGGGCCGCCGGCGATGGTGGATGAGCTGGACATACCACCAATAATGACATCCACGCCGTCTTCGATCAACTTTTGGGTCAGAGATGCTGCCAGTTCAGGTTTCTTTTCATCGTCTTCCACCTGCATGGTTAGCTGACGTCCCAAAATACCGCCGGCTGCGTTGATTTCTTCAATGGCCATTTTCACGGCATTGACCTGATCCTGACCGTAAGCGGAGATGGGCCCGGTAAGAGGAGCAAGCACCCCGATCAGGATTGGCTCTGCTGTTTCCTGTGCGGCGGCTTCTTCTGCAGGTGCGGTTGCTTCTGCAGCAGGCGCTTTCGCGCAGGCTGACATACTGGTCAGCAGCGCAAGGATAAGAAAAGATACGACGAAAAACTTGCCTTTCATGCAATTCTCCTTTTCTCAAAAACCTAGATTGTAAAAAAACATTAATTGGGATTGGCGACGACTTAAAAACTGTATAATATTCGTATACACATGTCAACAATCATTAAGGAAACATTTGTTCATACAGGCAAATTGCCTACTATTTGATTGATAAGACATCTCAGTACAAACCGGAGACGGGGTTCTCACCGGTAACCCCGGCAAGGGGAAAAATGGCAGACAGCACACCTCAAGAATATCAGAACCTGGTTTTCTACCAGATTTTTGTACGAAATCACACACCGCAGAGTACATTTACGGCCCTGGAAGCTGATCTGCCGCGCATTCGCTCCATGGGGGTGGATGTGCTACACCTGCTGCCGGTGTATCCCATTGGCAAGCCAAACCGTAAAGGCACTTTGGGCAGCCCGTATTCTATCAGCGATTATCGCGCCATCAATCCTGAATATGGCACACTGGCCGATTTTCAGCACTTTCTGGCTCAAGCCCATGAGCAAGGGATGCGGGTGATGCTGGACGTGGTGTTCAACCATACCGCCCATGATTCCCTGCTGGTGCAGGATCACCCGGATTGGTTTCATCAGAATCCGCAGGGTAAACCTGTCACCACTGTGCCGGAGTGGAGTGATGTGATTGACCTGAAGTATCCCAACCCGGCATTGGAACGCTACTTAATCGATACACTGCTCTTCTGGGTGGGTATGGGGGTGGACGGTTTCCGCTGCGATGTGGCTTCGCTGGTGCCGCTTACTTTTTGGGTAAAAGCCCGTGTAGAACTGGAGAGGGTCAATCCGGCACTGATCTGGCTGGCCGAATCGGTGCACGCCGGGTTTGTGACCAGCCGGAGAGCAAACGGTTTACGGGCGCATTCAGACGGTGAATTGTTTCAGGCTTTCGATATTTGTTATGACTACGACATCTGGCCGGTTCAGGTGCAGGCCATGACCGGTCAAATCCCGGTTTCCGACTTTCTGGACTTGCTCCAGTTTCAAAGCGCTCTCTATCCTGCCAACGCGCACAAGCTTCGCTATGTGGAAAATCATGACCAGAACCGTGTGATGGCTGTGATTCCTGCCCCGCCCCGGGCGCTGGCCTGGACGGGCTTGCAGGCTTTCAACCAGGGACCATTTCTCATCTACGCCGGCCAGGAATCAGGGGCCAGGATACGACCCTCCCTTTTTGATGCAGAGCCGGTAATGTGGGGCCAGTTTGAACACCAACCGCTGCTCACACGCCTGACAGCATTAAAGAAGCATCCCGCTCAACAGCACGGCCGGCTGGTGTTCAGCACCGCCGAACCGGCTGTAACCGCTTATTGGCTGAATGGGAAAAACAGCCTGTGCGGTATCTTCAACATCAGCGGGGCTGCCGGCAATATTCCGGTGCATGCAGCGGATGGCGAGGTGAAGGATCTGGTCACCGATGAGTTATTTCGTGTGGAGCATGGGCAGATACCCATTCCGGATAGTCTGTGCATCTTTGAATGCGACCTGAGTACCGGGTCACCATCAGAATACGCCTCCCGCCTGATGTAACCGGTTTGCCAGGCGGAAAAGCAACCCATCCGGTATATTTCCGAATCGGCTTCAGGTATAATGGAACCAGTTATTGTGCAATCACTTAAGTCCACAGCATCATGGTACTCAGCGGGGCAGGCGAACAGGAAAACGGCTTATGATGGACTTTCTTCTCGATCCCAATGTTGCCTATGTGCTGCTCATGACCGGTTTTGTCATGGCTGTGCTGGCATTGATGTCTCCGGGCACCGGTCTGCTCGAAGTATTTTCTCTGTTTATTCTCTTTCTGGCGGGTTACGCTTTGTTCAGGCTGCCGGTGCAGATCTGGGCGCTGGCGTTGATCCTCATTTCGGCAGTATCCTTCGTCGTCTCACTGCGATGGTATAAACGCTGGTTTCTGCTGTTGGTTTCCGTGGTGTGTCTGGCGGTTGGCACCGTGTTTTTGTTCCCCTTTGTCGAGGGTAAACCCGCCATCGACCCGTTGCTGGTGGTGGTGGTTTCCATTGCCGTTCTGTTCATCCTGTGGATTATTGGCCGCCGAAGCGTGGAAGCCTTTTTTCAGCACCCCGCCTTTGATCTGGATACTCTGACCGGTCAGACCGGCGAGGTAAGCGAAGATATTGATGAAGAAGGCAGCGTGTACGTGATGGGTGAGGAATGGACAGCCCGTACCAGCCAGCCCCTGCGGGCTGGCGATCAGGTGAAGGTGACCGGTCGTGAGGGGTTGGTCCTGCGGGTTGAGAAGATATCCCATCCTGAAGAGACACAGTCATCAGAAACATCAACGGATCCGGAAAAATAACCCGGATCTCTGTTATTCATCTTTTGGGTAATCCAGGAAAGGAGTAAAGCAATGCAAGACTTGTTGACCACAACAACCTGTCTGGTAGGCGGTGTGATCCTGCTGTTGGTCGTTTTTCTGATCAACGCCATCAAGATCGTGCCTGAGTACCAACGCCTGGTGGTGTTCCGTTTGGGTCGCTGCATCGGTGCGCGCGGTCCGGGTCTGATTCTGCTCATCCCGTTTGTGGATAAAGCAGTGCGTGTAGATTTACGCGAACTGGTGCGTGAAATCCCCACCCAGACCTCCATCACGCTCGACAATGCCCCCATCAACATCGATTTCCTGTGGTACTTCAAGGTTTTTGACCCCGTACAATCCGTACTGGCAGTCGGCAACTTTGAAGCGGCCGCGCAGGGTATTGCCACCACCACGCTGCGGGCTGTCATCGGCGGTATTCTGCTGGATGATGTGCTATCTCAACGCGAAAAGATCAACAACTCGCTGCGGACGCGCCTTGACGAGGTCACCGAACGGTGGGGCGTCAAGGTAACCAATGTAGAAATCCGGGAGATTTCACCGCCGCGTGAAGTACAGGAAGCCATGAACCGCCAGTTGAAGGCGGAGCGCGAACGGCGCGCCATGGTGACCGAATCAACCGGTAAGCGTGAAGCCTCGATCAATGTAGCTGAAGGCGAAAAACAAGCCGCCATTTTGCGATCAGAGGGCGTCAAACAGTCATCGATCCTGGTGGCTGAGGGCGAACGCGAAGCACAACTGCGGCGCGCTGAAGGTTTTGCCGATGCGCTGGGCGAAATTTACAAGATCGCCCAAACCGTTGACACGCAAACCATGACACTGCAGTATTTTGAAACGCTGAAGCGCATGGCCGAAAGCCCCGCAACCAAGTTCATCTTCCCGATGGAATTCACCTCGTTGTTAACCGACTTTTTGAAGAAACGCGAACAGGAATAAATGTGACCTGAGGGCAGGCAAACTATGCCTGCCCTCTTTTTATATCAGGAGCCATGAACCAATTTTCCATCTCACCCGCCACCTGGCGTGATGCAAAGGACCTTCACCGGCTGGAGCAAATCTGCTTTGAGAAAGATGCCTGGCCGATGCTGGATTTGATTGCGGTGCTTACCCTGCCCGCGTCCATCCGCTATAAAGCGACCATCGAAGACAGAATGGTGGGATTCATTGCCGGTGACCAGCATCATCGTGAAAACGTGGGCTGGGTGACCACGGTGGGGGTACTGCCGGAGTATCGCAACCAGGGCATCGCCACCGCGCTGATGCTGGTGGCTGAGATCAACCTGCAAATGCCTAAAGTGCGCCTGTGTGTACGGCGGACCAATATTAACGCTCAGAGACTGTACATTCGCCTGGGTTATCGACAAATTGATATCTGGCGGCATTATTACAGCGGTCGCGAGGATGCGCTGGTGTTCGAGAAAGACGTGACCCCAACCGAATAATCCTGGTTCGGCGGAACACTTTCTCTCTTTCCCTAAAAAAACTATGCCCTTGAATGGATTCGGACCCGGATCCATTCAAGGGCATTTCATTTAGTGGACAGTTTTGGGAAAAAATTAATCAGGGGGTTCCCAGCGGGCGGGGTCATCCCACAGCGGCAAATAAACCCTGAAGGTGGTGCCGCTACCAATGGTAGACTCCACTTCGATGCGGCCTTCATGATTGTTGACGATCCAGCGCACAATGGCCAACCCCAGGCCAAATCCGCTGCCTTTTTCGCGTTTGCGTGATTTCTCTGTCCGGTAGAAGCGGTCAAAAATAAACGGCAGATCTTCCGATGGAATACCCGGACCGGTATCGGTCACCTGGAACATGCCCATGCCATCCTTTTTGCCCAGTTTCACCGAAACCTGTCCGTCATCGGGGGTGTGTTGAATGGCATTGGAAATCAGGTTCAGCATCACCTGTTTAAGGCGGTCAATATCTCCTCTGACGCGAACCTGATCGATATCCTCGATCTTCAGGCGGATACGCTGACCGGCATACACTTTCATCTGCTGGAAAACCTCCAGAAAGACTGTATCCAGCTCGACCACCCTGAAATCCATGGGCAGGTTTCCGGTTTCAGCCTGCGCCAGCATCAGTAAGTCGGTCACCAGGCGTGTCAGGCGGTCCACCTCGCTGCTGATGCTATCCAGCGATTCGGGGTCTCCGCTGCCGAACTTTTTCATCAGGCCCACATTGCCTTTAATGACCGTGAGCGGGGTGCGCAGTTCATGGCTCACATCGGCAATAAAGCGGTTTTGTGAATTAAACAGGTTCTCCAGACGCTCCATCGTCTGATTGAAGGCTTTCATCAACTCTTTGATTTCACTGCTTGGCTGACTTTCCAGATCGATCCGCTTATGCAGATCATCTGCCTTGCTGATACTGGTGGCCATGTGGGTGACTTCCTGAAGCGGCTTCAGCGCTTCACGGTTGATCAGCCAGACAGCCTGTGCTGAAAGCGGGGTGAGCACCAACCCCAGCGCGATCATGATGATTACCAACTGGCGTTGAGCCTGCTCAATCAGCACCATGGATCGCCCGACCAGCAGAACCCCGATTGGACGGCGAGAGGTCTGAATAGGAATACTGCGCACACGCAGATTGCCGCGCTGGCTGGCGTAGGTATCCACATGGGATGAATACACCACCTCATTGCCGGTGATGGGGCTCTGGAAAAAGGTGGGATGAGAATAGATCAGCTTGCCTTCGCTGTTCCAGATCTGAAAAATCAACTCTTCGGAGCGCGCCTGCCCGTTCAGGGCTGACTGGTCAACCTGATCTTCCTGGTTGATGCGAATACTGGGAATAATCTGGGTAGCCGAATCTTCCAGGTCGCTGTCCAACTGTGAAAGCAAAGTCAGGCTCACCAACCCGAAGGCAAGTGAGCCAAAGATGAGCAGTCCGCCAAATACCAGCAAGGTATACAGGACTGTAAGGCGAAGTCTGAGCGACATTATTCCTGTTCGCGCAAAACGTAACCTACCCCGCGGGCTGTTTGGATCAAGCGGGTTTCATCCTCTGTTTCCAGTTTCTGGCGCAGGTAGCGGATGTAGACATCCAGTACATTGCTTTCACCGCCAAAATCATAGCCCCAAACCCGATCGAAGATCACTTCTCGGGTCAACACCTGACGCGGGTGACGCATGAACAGTTCCAGCAAATCATATTCCTTCGCGGTCAGCATGATCTTGCGGTCACCGCGTGTAGCAATACGCGTGGAGGTATCCAGTTGCAGGCCGTTGAATTCCAGCACAGTTACCCGTTCCTGGCGCGTTCTGCGCAACAGTGCGCGTACCCGGGCCAGTAATTCATTCAGATCAAATGGTTTCACCATGTAGTCGTCTGCACCGGCATCCAGGCCCTGCACACGATCCCGTACCGTATCTTTGGCGGTGAGCATCAGGATGGGAATACTGCCAATTTCGCGGATATCCTGGCAGACTGCCAGGCCGTCCATTTTTGGCAGCATCCAGTCCAGAATGACAAGATCCGGCTTTTCTTCGCGCGCAGAACGCATGCCGGTAAAACCATCCATTGCTACTGCAACGTCATACCCATCATAGACGAGCCCGCGTTGCAATAAGTTGACAATGGCATGGTCATCTTCAATGATCAGGATTTTTTCTTTCATCTGTTTTTCTCCGCAGTGTTTAAACTGTAAACCCACTAATATTAATGTGTATGCTCAAGCTACAGCTCAAGGATCAAATCATCCAGAGCGCGTTTGGGCACATGATGAACATGCTGTTCATCGCGCCAGTAACGAATGCTGCCGTCTGCGTCCAACGGTTCGATCACCACCTCTTCAACCGGTTTTCCAAGCGCCAGTACCAGTAAAATCTCATACGCTTCGGGGATGTTCAATGCCGAACGCAGCTCGTCTTTTTGAACGGAGGCGATCATGCAGCCTCCCAGTCCTTCTTCCACCGCACCCAGCATCATGCTCTGGGCCGCGATACCGTAATCACAACCAAACTCTTTCCGGATGGAGGTGTCACCCAGGATGATGATGTAGGCCGTCGGTCGCTCGCCTTCCTGGGGGCCGCCCCAATCCTTCAGATAGCCTGCCCAGCGCAAATGGGGAAACACCAGCGCATTCTTTTCCTCGGTGCAGCAAAGGATGTACTTTAAAGGCTGCAAATTGGCGCCCGATGGTGAAAGACGTGCCAGTTCAACCAGGTGTCGCAATGTAAACTCTTCGATTTGAAAGGTTTGATCAAAACGGCGGTAGCTTCGATTTTTCAGAATGATGTCATGTAGCATTGATACCCTCCAATACGATGAATTTAAAAACCTAAAGCGTTTTCTCCAGGCAATCTCACCCGGAGGTCGCACTGCTTCAAAACGATAAACCTCTTAATGATCCAATTTTTGTCAGGCTTTCTGACGTCAAAACCGCAGGTTGGCTTTGCCGCCTATCCTGTTGGATGCACCGAGGCATCCAAACCTTTCCTGGCGAGTTCAAACACCGTCCTTGCGACCAGATCGGCCACAAGATCGATCTCTTCAACGCTGGTACGTCGACCGGTGGAAAACCGGATGGTTCCCATGGCCCAGTTGACCGGTACTTTCATGGCCTGCAGCACCGCCGATACCTGTACATCACCGGCATGACAGGCTGCTCCTGCGGATGCGGAAACGCGTTCTTTGATGGCATCCAGCAGCGTGTTGGCCTCGATGTTGAAAAAGCTGATACTCGACGTGTTGGGCAGACGTTCTTCCGGGTGACCGTTGACGCGCACCAGAGCACTGCCTAAACGTCGCAGCAAACCGGCTTCCAGACGGTCGCGCGTCTGGCGGTAGTGCGCCATATTCTCATCCAGATTCTGCCAGGCTTCTTCGCACGCAGCGCCCAGACCGGCCATTTCCAGGATATTCTCTGTGCCGGCCCGTAATCCGCGTTCATGCCCGGCTCCGTGAATGAATTTTTCAAGCCGGACGCCGTTCCGGATATACAACGCGCCGATCCCGATGGGGGCATACACTTTGTGACCTGCCACGGAAAGCAGATCCACGCCCAGATCATCCACCCGCACCGGGATCTTGCCCACCGATTGGGCGGCATCACAGTGAAACAACGCGCCATGTTTGTGCGCCAGATCGGACAGTTTACGAATGGGTTGGATGGTGCCTACCTCGTTGTTGGCGTGCATCACGCTGACGAGGATGGTATTGTCATCGATGGCATTCGCCAGATCCTGCGGCTGTACCATACCGTTTGCATCCACCGGCAAAATGGTGATGCGAAAGCCCTGCTTTTGAAGCCATTTACACACCTCAATCACCGCCGGGTGTTCTACCGCGCTGGTGATGATGTGGTTTCCGCGCTCACGGTAGGCCATCGCGGCACCCTTGAGGGCGTAATTGTTGCTCTCCGTGCCACCGCTGGTAAAGAGAATCTCTTCCGCCGGGCAGCCCAACAGATTCGCCACCTGGCTGCGGGCTTTTTCGACTACTTTTTTGGCCGCCTGCCCATGTTCGTGACTGCTGGAGGGGTTGCCGTAATGCCCGTACAGAATGGGCAGCATCGCCTGCGCGGCCGCCGGATCGATTGGGGTGGTGGCATTGTAGTCCAGATAAATGGCTCGAACCATGAGCTGTTTTTCTCCCATTACAGTTCCTGCTTACCTGCGCCGGAAAATCATGGAAATGCCGATCAGGATGAGCACCAGAGCGCCGAGCAGTCTCCAATCAAACACATTTCCCAACCCGACGGCAATCAAAATGACGGCGAAGATGATCGAGCCCAGCACCGGTCTGCGATACGCGGGTACCGCCAGGCGGATCAGCGCCTCGATCAGGAAGATCACCCCGGCGCCTACAAAAATCAGCGACCAGACCGATGACAATCCCCAGGCTCTCAGCCCTTCCAGTTGGAGGCTATCCAACAGGGTGGTATTGTTGACGAGTAAAAGAACCACGCCGGCCCAGATCAGCACCACAGCCCAGGCAATTGACCCGAGAGGATCTCGTCGCCATTTTTCGTCGACGGTTTTCTCCTCGTGTTTCGACATTTCTTTCTCGTCTTTTTCATCCTTTTCGTTTTTTTCGTCCCAATTGAAACGATCAGACATGGTTTCCTCCGCTGGAAATAATTACAGATCTTCCTGCAGAGTGCAGGAGAGGTGTGTCAGGATACTTTGGAACGTTTACGCCTGTCCAGAATCCAGCCAATGATCACTCCCCCTGTAATACCGGCTATTACGCCTAAAAGTATATCACGTACGAAAAAACCCGCAATTGCGCCAACAAACAAACCGGCGCCAAGCCCCATGCCGATGTATTTCCCCGGATAATACGGAACTTTTGTGGGCTCTGGATCCTCCATGATATGAATCCTCATCTTTTCGATAGATTCATTATAGCATAGTAGATAAGAGCATTTTAATCAACCTGTCAAGGAAGGCAACGGGCGGATCCAGCAGATTGGCTTCCTCTCTTCAGTTTTACCGGAGGATATGGTATGGTTAATTCGGTACAGATTGCCACCGGGATGATGGGATGAACGAACACGAAGTTGTTGTCATTTTGTTTGCTAACCTGAAGGAAAAAGCCGGAACGAACCGTTTGCAGATGGCCGTTCCCAACCGCGCCACCATCGCGGATCTTAAAAAGATGCTCAAGTTCAGGTACCCGGCCATGGGTCCGCAACTGGCCAATGTGGTGGTACTGGTAAACAAACACCACATCTTTGTGGATGAAGATGTGATCCCTGAGAATGCCGAGGTCACCTTCCTTCCGCCCATTGCCGGCGGATAACCGGTTTCCCGCTTATCGAAAGACAGAAAAATACTCTTCGAAGAACCTTTCGCGATCCACCGATACAGCTACTTCATGCGGCCCGTTTGATTCGGCTGTCCAGTATGTGAAGCCGCCCAGGCGGGTGCTTTCCGTTTCCACCTGTACGGTACCGCGCTCGAACCGGCACAGATCCGGATCAAAAATCACCGCCGCGGCCAGCGGATCATGGAAAGTGATCCCCTGGTCAAACATTTTGAACCAGATTTCCGAAAATTGCAGAGTTATCTCCAGCAGCGTACCGTGAAACCGAGTGCGCACTTCAGCCTCTGATAAATATACCTGGCTGGTGACCTCAATCCCGATTGAGCGGTGCATTTTCAGCGGAGTCTGATAAAGCACCGCCGCGGCATGCGGATCAAGCAGCATGTTATATTCGCGCGAGCGTAAGCCGGCCACCCGATGCGTAAAGAGACCGCCCATGCCCACCCAGCCTTTGAGCAGAGATGGAATTTCCGGATCCACTCTGAACAGCAGGGCAGCATTGGTGAGCGGCCCAATGGTAAGCAGCGTGATCTCACCGGGGTTGGCGCGGATGGTATGGCGTAAAAATTCGATCGCCTCGCCGGTCGGAAAATGAGCCTGATAATCCATGCCGGTCAATGCCTCCGCCTGCGGGCAGGTGGTTTGGATGGGCTCAACCAGCAACGGAACTGCGGTGCCCGGGTAAATGGGGATATCCTGCCCGGCTGCCCTGCACATGGCGCTGGCCATTCTGGCGCGCTGTTCCGGCTCGCCGGTGACCGTGGTGATGCCCATCAGCTTGCACTCCGGCTTGCTGAGCAGGTAAGCCAGGCAAACCGCGTCGTCGATGTCAAAACCGATATCAGTGTCCAGTAAAATCTTTTCAGCCACGATGTTCTCCATTTTTTTGAGATCGAGCTTATTGTGAAGACGAATCGGTGATTTTTGCACCGGAAAAATCAAAACCGGAAAGCGTCGAATACTGCTCGCCTTCCACTTTTGCATTCAGAACCAGATATTCCACCGGCGTGTACAGCGGAACCAGCACGGCGTTTTCCACCAGATATTGCTGCGCCTGCCGGGATACCTCCTGAGCGGCAGCCGGATCCGCTCCGGCGTGGATCTGCTCGAGCAGCGCATCCAGATCCGGATCAGACAGACGCTGAATGTTGGATGGGCCGGGAGTCGCTGCATCTATATTGGACGAGTGAAACAGCCAGTACAACAGATCGGCATCCGGATAGCTCCAGCCGGTCAGGGCCATCTGGTAATCACCCACGCGTAAAAGTTCCGAAAGATCAGCGGCATCCACCGTTCGCAGTTCGATATCCAATCCAAAGGTCCGGTATTGTTCTGCGATGGCCTGGGTCAACTGGCTGGTGGGCTGATCCACATCGGCGGTTAAGAATTGGAGGGTGAGTGGTTGACCATCGCGGCTCCAGCCATCCGCGTCACTGCGTTCGTAACCGGCCGCGCGCATCAACTCAGCCGCCTGATCGGGGTCATATCCGGCTCCCAGACCGGTGATGCCATCCCAATAGCCAAACGTGCTCTCAGAGAGTGGCCCGTACTGGATCAACGCCGACCCGCTCCGGATCTGATCGATCAACGCCTGACGGTCCAGCGCCAGATTGAGCGCCTTACGAATATTGACCTCGGTAAATGGCGGCTGCTGTAGGTTGAGCGCGATATACGGCTGCAGTCCCGGCAGCGGTTGCGTATACAGGCTAAAGCGTGATGTGTCTTCAAATTGGGCCAGATCCTGTGCTTCAACATACGCCAGATCAATCACGCCCTGTTCAAGCTGTTCCATCTGGGTGGTATAGTCTTTGATCACACGAAATTCGATGAAATCGATCGTGTAGGGACCGCTTCCCTGCCCCAGATCAGGACCCCATGTGTAATCGGGGTTGCGGGCCAGAATGATCCGGTTTCCGCTGATCCAGTATTTCATCCAGAAAGGCCCGCTGCCTGCCGGTTTAAGGCCAAAGGCGTCTTCGCCGGCTTCCTCTACCTTCTGGCGGGGGAGCGGTTGCAGGTACCCCACGGCTGACAGGCTGTACAGCAGATCTGGCCGGGGCTCCGATAGGGTTAGCCGCAGCGAGAAATCATCCACCGCTTCGGCTTTCACCAGCTTATCCAGCAGACCGGCGGCCGGGGAGTGGGCGGCCTGGCTGATGGCGCGGGTATACGTCCAGGCGTAATCCACAGCGGTGATGGGATCGCTGCCGGTTACGATATCGCCGGCGGCAACCCCATGATTATCTATGACACCCTCACGGTAATAAAACATCATATCTGTGCGGAGTTGAAAATCCCACACCAGACCGTCGTCAGAGACCGTCCAGCTTTCAGCCGCGTATGGCACAATGCTCCCATCCGGAGCAACGGCAACCAGGGCGGAGCCAAGCAGGGACATGACGTAATTGGCATATTCTGATCGGGTTTTATGCGGGTCCAATGTATCGGGCTCGTATGAAATCGCCCATTTCAGCGATCCGCCGGTTTGTGGGGTAGCGGGGCTGACTGTGTCAACAGCGGCAGGCTTGCAGGCGCTGAACATCAAACCCCCGATGAGGAACGTAACCG
>DAISXR010000024.1:32064-37683 GCA_036825755.1 Anaerolineaceae bacterium | reverse complement strand
GGCTTTTCCACCACCACATAAGCTTCGAACCCATCCGGCAGGACGCGGATTTTTGCCGGAAACCCGGCGAAAAGGGCTGCGATCCGCTCCTGCGAGAGTATGCGGCTACGCATCAGGGCCAGTTTCTCCAATACGGCCATCACTTTCACACCCCAGCGGTGTACATCGGGCTCCTCGATGACGATCCGCCCGCCCGGCTGCAGTACGCGCCACAGTTCAGCGGCTGTGCGTACCTGGCTGTGTACGTGATGGAGCGCATCCACCATGATGATGCGTGGAAAAGTTTCATCTTCAAAAGGCAGCGTTTCGGCGGGAGCGCGAACCGCGAAAATGCCCTCTTTCCGGCAGGCTTCGAGCAGCATTTTCTGCGAGAAATCAGCCACAATCACCGGTCCGCCCTGACCACGCAAATGTTGCGCCACCCGCCCGGTGCCACCGCCGGCATCCAGCAGCGGACCGCTGACCGGCAGTTCGAGCAGCTCACACAGACGCTCCGGTTCAGCGGGCGAAATGAACTTTTCATAGAGGGGAGCCACTATTCCAAAATGATCCAATAAGGGCATATGCGCCTTCCTCAACAGCACAACCATGATTAATTTATTATATTCGTCATGAACGATCTGTGATGATTCCTGGACAGGTAGAGTCTTCGGGGAGGTTCATTTGCGGAGGGATTTCCGGTATACTTTGTAGATATTTATAATGACTTCATGAGGGGATAATGACCATAATTGTTCGAAAGACCATCCCTGCAGACCGGCAGGCGTTGATCCATGTTGAAAGCCTTTCCACGCCGGGTCTCAGTTATGTAGACAGCGTTTTTGACCTGTTTCTGAATGACGCCGATGGTGAGTTCTTAACCGGCGAGGTAGACGGCCGGGTGGCCGCGTGTGGAAAATTCACCACCCTGCCGGACCGAACGGCCTGGCTGGAGACGCTGCGGGTCATGCCAGAATGCCAGGGGATGGGGATTGGCAAACGCTTTTATGAGCGTTTCTTTGAACTGGCTGCCGAAAAACATCTCACCGCCATGCGCATGTACACGGGACTTACCAACCACGCCAGCAAGGGCTTGGCGGAACGGTACGGCTTCAGGCTGGAGGAGACCTTTGCGGAAGCCCGCCTGCCGCTGAACCCGGCATGGGCGGATTTGCAAACCAGTGAATTTTTACCGGTGACCGACCCGGTTGCAGCAGAATCGCTCATCATGCCTCTGGCTAAGGCATGGAACGGGTTTCTGGTGATGAACCGCACCTTTTACCGCATCACCCCGGCATTATGCGCTGATTTTGCACGCAAAGGCTTTGTTTACGTGAATGAAGCTGCAGGCAGCGTGGCGGTGTTGGGGGCGCGTTTTCAGCCGGAGTTGGCTATCCATATCGGCCTGCTTGCCGGTGACTGGCAGGCGTGCCTGCGTTTTGCGAAGCAGTTGTGTGCGGAGCGAAGGGCAAAACGCCTGAACTGGATGTTCCCGACCGAGCTTGAACAGGCGAAAACGTATGCGTTAACCTCAGGGTTTGCGCTGGAAAAATCGGAGTGTATTGTAATGAGGGTGGATCTGGGCTGAAATTTTCAGGGCGGGATAACAAAAAACTAACTATTTTCTCGATTTACAGTCGAAGAGTTAATCTTTGCTTAATTTTCTCCTGAAACTCGAGTGATATAATCGTCGCTCGAAGAACAAAAAATCAAAATTGATATATACTCATTCTAGCCGGCACAATGAAAAGAAAAAAATCTTCAAAAACAATCTGCCGGTTGATCAGAAAGTTTGGTCACATAATTATGCGCGTCATCGAAGTTTTGTTTACCTATCCGCCGCAGGTGTTTATCGCCAGGCATTTTGCTGCAATACGTGATAACGGAGTCGACCCAGTTTTTGCTGCGTTAGAAGATACATCCGGCGGAGCCGGAAATGCGGCCAGTATTCTTGAAGAGAGCATAGATTTCGGGAGGGTCTGCATTCCGGCCCCGCCCAATAACTGGTTTCAAAAGATGACCGGTCTGCGGTATTTACTGCGCCCTCACACTCGTATTCGCAGTTCTATCCGCGATCAAATCATCGGCGCCTGTTTTGAAAGCCTGAAGCCCGATTTGATTCACTTTCACTGGGGAAATTTAGCCGGTTACCTTCATCATATCCCGGAAACACTCGGGATTCCCTACACGCTCTCATTGCGCGGCTCGGATATTCAGGTTTTCCCTTTCCAATCCGAGGAGAAGCGTCAGATGGTCAAACGGGCCATCGAAGGCGCAGCCGGAGTTCACACGGTCTGTGACAATCTCTGGTATGAGGCTGAGACTGAATTGGATTTCAAACCGCAGAGCATTTTCCATAAAACAATCTATACCCCCGTACCTCCCAGCTCCGCGCCTGCGCCACGAAAACCGGGCTCCAAAAAAACATTTGTCTCCATTGCCAGATTTCACTGGCGGAAATCGCTTGTTATTTTGTTAATTGCCTTTGCAAAATACATTAACAGGTATCCAAATTCCGAACTTATCCTGGTGGGGGAGGGTGAGCTGAAAGATGCCATTCAATACTGGATTCGCTTTCTGCATCTTGAAAAGGCCGTGTCTCTGGTTGGAAAGAAAACCTACCCGGAAATCAGGGAGATTATCCAGAATGCATCTGGGTTTATCCAGTCGTCCATTGCTGAGGGCGTCAGCAATGCCACCGCAGAGGCGATGATGCTTGGCTGTCCGGTATTTGCCACCAGTATCGGCGGCACCGGTGAGATCATCACAGACGGCGTCAATGGATTTTTGCTGGATCCGGCTTCACCCGAGGAATGGTGGAAGAAACTGGAAATGACCCAGGATGAGACATTGATGTCATCGATCAAACAGAAGGCGTATGAAACGGCGCTCAGTGTGTTTTCACCATCTCGCCACGCTGTTGATTTTACAGATTTTTTCAGTCAGGCTCTCCTGGCAAACCAGAGCCACCGGTAGGCTGGGGGTAGAAACACCGGTTGCATATTCGATTAATCAAATTCAATATACCTGGTCTCCTTTCTGACGAGAGGTGATCAAGTTTGCCCGGGAATGCTGTATGACCGTCACTGAACAACTTGCTGCGAAGAAACCTTTGAAAACATGGCAAACAGGCCTGCTGGCAGGGGTATTGATCATTGGAACACTGGTGTTATTGAAATACTGCCAATCGGCGGGGATCCGGCATGATTACAATCGTTATCTTGATCAATGGCGGCAAATTCTGAATGGTGCACCGCCCTGGGCCTCTGACAATGCCTACGGGCCGATTCATACTTTACTGGCATATCTGTTACCCTTTGGAAAAATGGCTCCCAAGTATTTTATGGTTGGGTTGATGCTGATCGCGAATGGATTGATGGTTTATGAACTGGTCCTGCAACGCGGCCTGGTAAAAATTCAACTGGTGTATCTGCTGGCTGTACCCACCAATATCCTGTTTTTGGGCATTGGTATCATTTACGGGCTGAATGACACACTGGTAGCAGCCTTTTTGATCTTTGCGGTGCTGCTCATGCGTCATAAGTATCCATTTGCAGCCGGGGTGATGATTGCGCTGGCCGGTTTGGTGAAATACTATCCTCTGGCGCTGCTGCCGTTTATTGCGCTGGATGAAAGGAAAATCAACTGGCGCACGATCGCGGGCGGTTTGATCGTTTTTAGCGCCGGATATCTTGCCGCCCTGGGAGTTTGGGGTAACGGACCCCTGACGGCAATTTTTTTCAATACCACCCGGGATGCCAAACTGCTTTCCGTTCTCGCATCCCTGCAAAGTGTATTCGGCGATGGCGGGATTACGGGGTTTCTGATCCAATATAACGTTCTGTTCATGGGGCTGGGGGTTGCCCTGACGCTTCTCTTTGCCTGGGTTAACCGGCTGGCGTGGATGGAGGGCGTGGTGGCAGGCTATCTGGTGATGCTGATGCTTTACAAGGTTGGCAATCAGCAGTTTTACCTGCCGGTATTGTTTATGGTGTCTTGCCTGCTGTTGCTGAACCGAAAGACGGCTGACAGAATGGCTGTCGCTCTGATCCCGCTTGTTTTGTTTTTGTCACTGTACCAGTATGGCTATCTGTTCGCATCAGACCAGTACCGCAGCGAGCTGGCCTGGGTGCGGGCTTACGGCGGTTTTATCGCCTTTGCAGTCAATCTGGCTTCCGTGACGGCAGTTTTGTGGATTACCCACAGGCAGAAAAATCGCCTGAAGCCGGTGGTGACGTAATATTGCTCGTCTCACTTCACGAGGCTTCTTACATCGTTTGGATTTTTATCCACTGACGGTCTTCTCCGGATCGTCAGTTTTTTTATTTTTCTGCCAGCAAATCAGTTTTCTCATTGAAGTGATCACATGGGTGTACCGGGACGAATCCTGCCCCGCAGTCACCTCTATGAATTGACGGAGTAGCTTTAATCCTGAGAGAACCTTTTTCAGTGACCGGGGTTATTGTAAATACAGGACAAATCAGGTATTGTATAGTCAAGTTAGATTCTTCTTATGGTTGGAAACCCTTTACTGGAAAACCGAATATGGGTATTGATCGCGTTTCCTTTTACCGTAATGAGTTGAGGCAGAGATATCCGGAAATTCCATTTCCGGATCAATCTTATCTGATTTTGATGTCACCACGCAGCGGCAGTACATTATTATGTGCCCATCTCGAGAAAATCGGTCATGGCCGCCCCACCGAGGGATTTCATTTCAGCCAGCGGGCCCTGGTGGAACGGTTTGGAAATAAGGTAGATTTCTCTGACCCATATCAGCACATCATTGCGGCACTTCGATACGGAACGGTGAATGGCGTCTATGGTCTCAAGCTGAGCTGGGTCGAATTTGAGGTCTTTTTACAAAAAGCCAGAGCCTTGATCGGTAAGGAAGCAGAAAATATATCGGATGCGGAGATTCTGGAAGTTTTCTTTCCTTCGGCGAAATATCTGCGATTGGAACGAAAAGACAAAATCAAACAGGCAATTTCGTATTCGAAAGCCATGCAGACCGGTATCTGGAATGAGCCAACGGGCACATCAGAAGATTACCGTGATTATGTGCTTCCCGCTCAGTACAATCGTGACCATATTGAAGCTCTGCTGGATAATTTGCTGGCATTTGATTTATCCTGGCAGCGTTTTCTAACCCGCAACTGTATCCCGGCATTCGAGATCGTATATGAAGACCTCGCGAAAAATTATGTGTCTGCCATGACCGCCATCTGCGAATACCTGGGTGTTGAGAATATCGAGACGCTTGAACCACCCATGAAGAGATTATCCGACAAGATCTCGCAGGAGTGGTATGAACGCTTTGTGTCTGAGACAGCCTGGCTGAAGGATCCGGATATCCAACAATGCCTGGAGGAAGGCGATTTCGCATCTTTGTTTTTCCTGCGCAGCAGGATGATGTCGAGAACGCGTGAACGGGAAATCTGGAAAAAACTGCCTTATAATCGGAATAAGTCAACGAAGAGATTGATCTACCGCATCCAAAAGCGTTTCAGCAGTAAATGATCTGAACGCAATACCTTATTCTGGTGAGCTGAATGAAAATATTATTTGTCGCCTGTACCGACAACCCATTTGACCATAACGCAGGCAGCGGAAAAGACTACGAAATCTACCAGGGACTGG
>DAISXR010000024.1:11300-31964 GCA_036825755.1 Anaerolineaceae bacterium | reverse complement strand
GTTCCGGTTGTGGTTCTTTCGGATACTACCCTGGCGGGCAGCCAGCGTGAATGGCCCATTTTTTCGCCGGCTGCCTACCGGAAACAAAACAGGGCGGAACAAAAAGGGTATGATAAAGCGCAGGCCATTGTGGTGCATAGCCAGTGGAGCGTGGATGACCTGGTGACCAGCTATCATCAGCCTTCCACAAGGATTCATATGTACCCGTGCCCGGCGTCCATCCCCAAACAGGTGATCCCATCCGAGATTCCGGTGAAGGAGATGGATCCATTCAAGATCTTGCTGGTCGGCCGCGATTTTGACCGTAAAGGTGTGGATATCGCCATCGAGACTGTGCGGATACTCAACCGGGAAGGTGTGCCGGCTCAATTGAAAATTGTGGGGCTGGTGGGGCAGAGCGACTCGCAGGTGAAGTTCATGGGGCTGTACAACAAAACCCGCCCTGAAGAGCTGCAGGCTTATGCTGATAACTACCGCTGGGCGAACTTTCTTCTCCACCCCGCCCGGTTTGAGGCGGCTGGCATCGCACCTGCCGAGGCAGCGGCCTTTGGCGTACCCACCCTGACCAATAACGTGGGCGGATTGGCCACCACGGTGGCGGACGGCGTTTCCGGGGTGGTGCTACCCAAACACAGCCCGGCCAGCGAGTACGCGCGCGTATGCCGTCAGTACGCCGCCGACCCTGCAGCTTACCGGCAGTTATGTCTCTCCACCCGCCGGCGGTATGACAGAGAACTCAACTGGGATGTGCTGGCAAGGAAGCTGTACGATATCTGCCAGGTAGCAGCGCGCCAATCCGCATAAAGTTTGGTGATCAGCGGATAATCGATTCAGTCTGTAGCGGCGCACAATGTGCGCCGTGGTTTTCCGGGGGCCGTAGTATGACAATCTCGTTGATTTTTCTACTTAAAAATCAAAGACGGATACCGATAAAATGTTCAACCCTGTCAGGACGGCGCACACTGTGCGCCGCTACGTACTTGACTGGCAGCATTGGGAATGGGGGTGGAGATATGTTAATGTAATAGATAATCAATGAGCCCACATTGTGCACCGCTACATAGCATTGCAGACAACGTTTATAATGAGGGAAGCATACAACCCTCATTATTGGATTGATTAGAAAGTTGGAAGAAACGTATGGAAGAAGTTTTACACGAAGAGCCAGAGCCTGAACAGACAGGCCCGGTTTTCCCTGAGATCACCCGCGCCGATCTGCCTGCCATGCTCCAGCAGGCGGTTGCACGCGCCGGTTGGACGACATTATCTCCTGTGCAGGCCAAAGTGATCCCCTATTTGCGAGCTGGCCGCGATGTGATGGCGCAGGCGCAAACCGGCAGCGGCAAGACAGGCGCATTTATTCTGCCTATTTTGGAGCGTATTCGACCGGAGAGGAATACCTGCCAGGCGCTGGTTTTGGTGCCTACCCGCGAGCTGGCCCAGCAGGTGAGTGCTGACGCCACCCTGCTGGCCGGTGATACCGGCATCCGCGTCACGGCGGTATATGGCGGCACCAGCTACCGGCCGCAGGTGGATGCCTTTAAGCAGGGTGCGCATCTGGTGGTGGGTACCCCAGGGCGCATTTTGGATCACCTGATACATCGCAATCTCACCCTGGATCATCTGGAAACGCTCATTTTTGACGAAGCCGACCGGTTGATGTCGATGGGGTTCTTCCCGGATATGGCGCATATCCGTTCCTTTTTGCCGGACCGGCAGATCAACAGTTGTATGTTCTCGGCCACCTTCCCCATGCAGGTGATGAGTCTGGCCCAGCACTTTATGACCAAACCGGAGTTCATCAGTCTGAGCCAGGAGCATGTACATGTACTGGAAGTGCACCATGTGTATTACATGGTGCCGGCCATGGAAAAAGACCGCGCCCTGGTTCGTATTATCGAGTTTGAGAATCCGCATCAGGCGATCATTTTCTGCAATACGAAAGACCGCGTGTTTTACGTCACCAGTGTGCTACAGCGTTTTGGCTACAATGCTGATCAGTTGAGCTCCGACCTGTCGCAGAGCGTGCGCGATGAAGTGCTTCAGCGCCTGCGCGACGGACGTCTGCGGTTTTTGGTTGCTACCGATGTGGCCGCGCGGGGGATTGATGTTCCGGCGCTTTCGCATGTGATCCAGTACGAACCGTCTGAAGACCTGGAGGCGTATATTCACCGCGCCGGGCGAACAGGGCGCGCCGGGGCGGCTGGAACCGCCATTATGCTGCTCAGTTTGCAGGAAAAACGCAGCCTGACCCGCATTTCAACACAGTACAACATTCAATTTGAGGAACGCAGTCTGCCCAAAGACGAAGATGTGCAGACTCTGGTGGGTCAGCGGTTGATTGCTCAACTGGAGGCTCGTTTGCGGGAGCGCGATAAGCTGCAGATTGAACGCATGCAGCGTTTTGTCCCCCTGGCAAAAGAAATTGCCCAGGATGAAGACGCTCTTTCGCTGCTGGCAATGCTGCTGGATGATACCTACCACGAGTGGATGCATCACCCGCCGGAAATGGAGCCGTTGGGGATTCTGGCCAAGCGGAAAGAAAGCGGACGGAGCGGTGGCAGAAGCAGTTCGGAGCAGGGCCGCGGAAGACGCCTGCATGGGCGGAGTGAACGCCGCGAAGATCGTCCGCCGCGCAAACAGGCGGACGAGATCACCCCGTCAGCAAGACCCACGGAAGAAGCAGCCGCGGATCAGACCGCCAAAAAACGACGTCGCCGGCGAAATCGCCGCCGTCCCGCCGCCCCTGCCGAACAGGGAAATGAGTAATATGCACTGCTGCGCTCAAAAGGCGCAGCTTTTTTGCGGAAAAATTACCACTCCGGCGCTATTTACAGTGTACCAGGGAGCAGGATGATCAGTTCTGCACCCCACCCCTTTTTCCCCGCCCCTGAAGGGGCGGAGATATTAAACTGCTGGCGAGTTTTGCCGTCAGAACAGCAAAACTCGCCAGCAAGCCCGGGAAAACCATGGATCGGGTATACAGGTAACTATTCCAGCAAACGGCCTCGATCCTTTGTTTACCCGCAGAAAGTACCTTTCCTTATCATGGGGAGGGGGAAGTTGTCTGCATGTGGTGTAGCCATTTACGGAACCCACCAATATGCCGCGCTGTGCAGTCTTCTGCACAGCGCGGCATATTAAATTAATTCCCCCTTTCCCCATCGGGGAAAGGGGGCCAGGGGGTAAGGGGAATAATTCCTTATTCTTCTCTCTCACGCAGGTGCGGGAACAACAGCACCTCGCGGATGGTGCGTTGATTGGTCAGCAGCATGGTCAGCCGGTCAATACCCATGCCAAAGCCGCCGTTGGGGGGCATGCCATAGCGCATGGCCTGCAGATAATCCTCATCCATGGGATGGCGCAGTTCCTCATCATCGCTATAGGCCTGCCGCATTTCCAGGAAGCGGGCTTCCTGATCGAGCGGGTCATTGAGTTCGGTGAAGGCATTGCATAATTCCATCCCGCCGATAAAGCCCTCAAAGCGCTCCACCATGCCGGGTTCGCCCGGTTTGCTCTTGGCCAGGGGCGAGATATCGCGCGGATAATCGTACAGGAAGGTGGGTTGGATGAAGGTTGGCTCCAGATAATCGCCCAGCAGAGAATCGATCAGACGCCCGCGGCTCGCATCCGGGTTGACCGGGATGCCTTTGGCGCGCATGGCTGTGGCCAGCGATTCTGTGGTGGGATGCTGCTGAATGTCGATACCGGTCACTTCCAGTAGACCCTGGCGTAAATCCACACGATTCCAGGGCGGGTTAACGTCGATCTGGCGGCCGTCGAACTCGATCACGCGCCGGCCCAGTACCTCATCACAGACAAAGCAGACCATCTGCTCGGTCAGTTCCATCACCTTCAGATAATCGGCATAAGCCCAGTAGAACTCAAGCTGGGTAAATTCAGGGTTGTGCTTGAAGTCCACACCTTCATTGCGGAAATCGCGGCCAATTTCATACACGCCTTCAAACATGCCCACCAGCAGGCGTTTCAGATACAACTCAAACGAGATGCGCAGGTACAGGTTCTGCTTGAGCTGGTTGTGGAAGGTGGTAAACGGCCGGGCAGCCGCGCCGCCGTAAATGGGTTGCAGCACCGGGGTTTCCACTTCGATGAAATCACGATCATCCAGAAACTTGCGCAGCGCGCGCGTGATGGCAGCCCGCGCCTTGAAGACCTCACGGACTTCCGTGTTGACAGCCAGATCGGCGTAGCGCTGGCGGTAACGGGTTTCCGGGTCAGACAGGGTGGCATGCTTGATTACCTGCCCGTCCACCACCTCGTCTTTGGCAGCCGGCAGGGGTGTGACCGCTTTAGCCAGCATTTTGAAAGCGAGCACCAGCAGGCTGATCTCACCGGTACGGGTGCGCATCAGGGGTCCCTCGGCCTGGATAAAATCACCCAGGTCGAAATCATCGGCGAAATGTTTCAACTGTTCCTCACCGATTTCATTGATCCGTAAAAAGAGCTGGATCCGCCCGGTGCCGTCTTCAATATGGGCGAAGGCAAGTTTGCCCATGGTGCGTACAGCGCGGATGCGTCCCGCCAGGGTAACATGGATGGCTTCCGTCTCCGCTTTGGCTTCCGCTTCTTCAAACAGCCGGATGGCCTGCAGGGTGGTGTGGGTACGGTTTGCGCGGCCGGGATACGGTTCGATCCCTTCACTGCGCAGGCGATGGATCTTGTCCACGCGCATCTTTTCAATATCTGATAATGGCATGCTTCACCTCGTCAATCTCTTCAGAACAGCCGGCGGACAGGATACTTGTAAACGCCCTCTGTTCAGCAAGGCTGATTATAAACAAAAATGCCCCAACCGCATAACGGTTGGGGCATTTAGACATCCGGCCCCAGGTTACTCGACTTTCAAAATCTCAACTTCATAAGCGCCTTCCGGCGCGTTAATTTTCACCCTGTCACCAGCTTTATGACCAATAATCGCTTTTCCAAAGGGTGATTCATTGGAAATATATCCATTACCGGGGTTTGCCTCAGCCGGTCCTACAATGCGATAATACTCTTTTTCAGTTTGACCTACCTCAACAAGGGTCACTTTAGAGCCAATATCAATATGATCATGCTCTCTGGGCGCTTCTTCGATTACGCGCGCGGTGGCAAGCAGGTACTGGAGTTCTTTGATACGACCTTCAGTAAAAGATTGTTCGCGTTTGGCGGCTTCGTATTCGGCATTGTCGATCAGGTCTCCCCCTTCCATCGCTTCGTGGAGACGCTCCGCAATCTCATCGCGTTTTTCTTCGAGAAGATAATCCAATTCCTCCTGCAGTTTCTGATGACCCTCTTTTGTTAAGAATGTAGTTGACATTGCATCCTCTTTTAACAAATCATTCACTAAATGGTTTCCCCCTGTGGCAAACCATTCAACGGGATAGAATTCAATTGTAAATGGAAATATATGAAAGAAAAATCCCTCCAAATGGAGCGATTTAATAATCGATACACGTATCGATTGCCCGTTGTTTCGAACATAATACCATATGTATAGGGTAAATGCAAGTTTCTATCGATGATATGGATTCTATTATCAGCCGTTAATGTTTCCTGAAAATGGATAGTTGAATTTGATTGAAAATTAGTCTATAATGTAAATAAGTTTGTAATGCAAACTTAAATAGGAGGATATGATGGATGCTGCTTTCCTGGGTAGAATGAAGAAAATCCGCTTTCTGGCAGCTAATTTTTCACGATTGCAGGGATTACGTGCAATCCCCATAGGATTACTATTGTTCTGCGTCTCGTATTGGGCCAACCGGCAAACCGGACCGGCAACGGATCTATGGATCCCGCTCCTGCTGGGATTGCTGGGTTTGATCCTCGCGGTGGTCATCGAACAATATTACCGGCGTACCTTTGGCAGGATGATCGCACCAGAATCAGCTCGAAAAAACGAGTTGATACTATCAACGGCAGCAGCGGTGACTGCGCTGGCTGCCTTCCTCATCGAGACCCGTTTCGATCTGCCCTTCAGCCCGCTGGGGCTGGTTTTTGCAATCATTTTTGCCATCGAAACCCTGCGCATGAGCCGTTATCTCCACAACTGGTATACCAGTCTGATGCTGATCCAGGCTATGCTGACCGGCTTTGTCAGTGTTCTTCCGGCGCTGGGGCTGGACCGGTTATGGTCCGGGCTGGGTATCAAAGCAGACTTGCTGGGGATCTGCATGGCGGTAGGTCTTACTCTGGTGATCAACGGTTTCATATCCCACTGGTTCTTCGTGAAAAATCTACCGAAAGAGGCCTGACATGACGTCACCCTTTGAGACGCTGGCCAACCTCGACCGGTTGATCCACGAACCGGCCCGTCTGTCGATTATGACGGCGCTTTCGGTGGTTCAGAGCGCAGATTTTACATTTATCAAAAAGATCACCGGACTGTCTGTGGGTAATCTCTCTAATCACCTGTCCAAACTGGAAGAGGGTGGGTTAATCGAGATGACCAAGACGTTCATCCGCAACCGGCCCAACACGCAAATCAACATCACTGAGGAAGGAAAGCGCGCCATCGAGACGCACTGGCAGCAGTTGAAAGCCCTGCACGAAGAATCCCGATCATTGCATCCCGATGATCCGCCTGTCGGATCTCATTGACCGCACAGCGCCTGTCACGCACCACCCATCCGGCACTCTTGTCTGACCCAAGCGAAAATGCTATAATCCCACATGCTTAGGCCCCAGTGGCTCAAATGGACAGAGCAAGGCACTCCTAACGCCTAGGTTGTGGGTTCGAATCCTACCTGGGGTACTGATTCTCGAAACAGGCTTGCGTAGTCTTCCGGAAATGGTTCGGATGCGCAGTCTGCACTTAATTGACCACCTGATACCGTATCAATACATTGCCCGAGCCTTCCCATGTGCGAGTTTCCATCAGCTTCAACGAGGCTGATGGTTTGTTTTCAAAGGCCGGTGTTCCGGCGCTCAGCACCACCGGCGCGATGATGAGGTGAAGTTCATCGACCAATCCCTGCTTCAGCAAGTCATTCCAGAGCGTGCGGCTGCCAAAGATCAGGATATCCTTGCCGGGTTCTCCTTTCCATTTGGAGATAAACTCAGCCGCGTCTGCCCGCCTGATGATTTCTGTGGTGTCCTGCCATGGTTCTGTCTCTGCCGGTGAGAGGTGATCCGAAACCACAATTTTCCGGATGCCGTTCAGCAGCCGGGAAACATTCCGTTCAACAGCCGGAGCGTTTGGGTCCTCTGCCAGACCCGGCCAGTACGCTTTCATTTGCTCATACATTGTGCGACCCACCAGCAGAGTATCGGCTGCCATAAGGCGTTCAGCGTTGTACGCATCAAAACTTTCATCGGTGGGGTAGGTTGAAAACCGGTATTCAAATACATCCATCACATTTTGCGCCGACCCTTCGAAATAGCCGTCCAATGACATGATATTGCTGACAATTATTTTTCGCATTAGCTTCCCCCTGATGATGAGTGTATCCTGACATCCAGAGCACATCAAGAACACAGAGCACCGGTGATGATTTTGGTCAATCAACCATCCGCCCTATGTGATATTCAGCCGGTCTTCGGCCTGTCTGTTTCCAGCGGTTCCGGGTGAATGGTCACATCCGCACCCGGTACGATCGCATGGATTACATTTTCCACTTCATCCATCAACGTGTGTGTCTCTTCCAGGCTGATAGCGCCCTTCACCAGCACATGCGCGTCGATAAACACATTGGCGCCGGAGGGCAGTACACGGATGTGATGAATATCCTCCACCCCCCGCACCATTTCAACAGCCTGCGTGATCTGTTCCACCAAACCCTGCGGGGCGGTATCCAGCAGGCCGTCGATGCTGCGCTTTCCGAGCTGCAGGCTGACGTAAATTACGATCATGGAAACACCCAGGGCGGCCACCGCATCGGCGGAATGCAGGAACTGGAGGCCAGGGAACCACTCCGCCAGTTTGACACCTGCCAGCCCAACAATGACTACCGAAGAACTCCAGATATCCGTGCTGAAATGCAGTGCATCGGCCTCCAGCGCCTGCGATTTATGCTTTACCGCGGCCTGTTTGAGGATGCGCGAGCGGGTTAGGTCAACGACGATCGAGATGCCCATCACCAGGAACGCCCAGATGCTGGCCTCCACCTGTACATGTCTGTAAAACAGCCGTTGAATGGCTTCATAAATGATCCACACGCATGTTGCCAGCAGAAGCAGGGTTTCCAGCAGCGCCGATATGTTCTCCACCTTGCCGTGGCCGTAGTGATGATTGTCATCAGCAGGTTTATCTGAAACACGCACGGCCAGGAAGGTCACCAGCGCCGCCACCAGATCTAGACCCGAGTGGGCAGCCTCTGACAGGATACCCAGACTACCGGTCAGCAGCCCCACCACCAGCTTCATGCCGGTCAGGCCAATGGCGGCCGCCACGGAACTCAATGCTGCCGAGCGCTTTTCTTTTACGGCTTCGATATGATTTTCCACTCTACCCCCTGACGGGATTTTCTCCCGCAATCAAACTTTCATCATTATAATCCGCCGATTTCAGAGGAATCCAGAGGAATAATTGGGATGGCGTTAACCCGGCGTGGCCTGAAAAATAATGGTTTCTCTTGATCCCACACACATTGTTTGTACCGAAAAGAATGCTGTCACGGAACCCGCCTTACTTTGATCCCGATCCATTCAGGCCGGACAGATTGCCCCAATCATTTCATTTATAATAGAAAGCAGGATTTTAACAGTACGCCGGCCGGATCCTCAACGATCCACAGCCGTTTACTTTTGGATGAAAGGTAACGAGAGAACCTATCATGTCAACCATAACACCCACGGAGAAACCCTGCCTGATCCGCGGCATCGCGAGCCTCCTGGTGATCCTGTTTGTGCTCAGCGCGGTTGCGGCGGTTTTTATGTTCAACGCCAATACCATGCTGCTCCAGCGCGAAACGTATAAACGCGCCCTGATCCGTCAAAATGTGTATGAGAACATGCCGGCGCTGGCCGCCGAACAGATCACCTACGGCTCAAACGGTGATTGCGCTGAAAGCGTCTGCCAGGCTGAAACAGCGGTCGGATTGTCAAATTTCCTGGGGATCCCCACCGATTATCTGATGAATCTGGACCGCCAGCGGTGGGAGATCATTACTGGGATCCTCATGCCCCCGGATTGGCTGCAAACCCAAACCGAGAGCGTGATCGATCAGTTTTTTGACGATCTGGAAAGCCCCAACCAGTCCGTACGGGCTTCTCTTTCACTCGAGAGCATGCGGGCCGGGTTGACCGATGATGATTACCGGGCGGTGTCACGCACCATTCTGGAAACCGCCCCGGTGTGCAATGCCGATCAGTTGTTGAACCTGGCTGCTATTTTTATGGGTCTTTCCTCGGATAACCCGCCCTTCTGCGTGCCCACCGAGGAATACCGTGGGCTGATGGAAAACCAGGTCGATTCCACCGTGCGCGATTTGATCGCGCGGCTGCCCGCTGATGCCACCCTGAACGCCGCCCGCCTGACGGGACCGGCTGACGAGGATGTGCAGGTAAAAGCGTCCATCATGGAAGATCGCTACCGCGGCATGCGCACAACCTATATGCTCAGTCCGCTGCTGCCTCTGTTTTCCCTGCTGCTGCTCGGTGTAGTGGCTGTGCGATCCTGGTATGATGCCGGGCGCTGGCTGGGAATCCCCCTGGTAGCCACCGGTGTGATTGTACTGGCGCTTTCGGCCGTTCTGCTGCTGGCGGGGCCGTGGCTGGTATCGGACGTGATTTTGTCGCGCCTGACCGCCCAGGTGAGCACCAGCATCGTTCAGGTGATTGAAAATGTCACCCGTACGATTGGGCTCAGGTATATCTTTTGGAACGCGATTGTGGCGGGTGTGTTCTTCCTGTCAGGAGCGGGTTTGCTGCTGGCATCTGCCATGCGCCAGCCAAAACGGTTGAATTAGCGGAGCTTTTTTCGTTTTTCGCGTTCACGCCACCACTCCAGCGTATCAGCGATGGAATGACGAAGCCCGCGGGGATTGTAACCCAGTTCCCGGCGGGCTTTTTCGTGGCTGAACACTGAGTTATCGCGCAGGGTTTGGAGTGAGTAGCGGGTAAAACGCGGCACGCGTTTGGTGAGAGTGTAAATCGGTTCCATCACTCTGGCAAACACATCGGCCAATTTGATGGGCAGTACGATGGATGAGCCCCGGTTGCCTACCAGTTCGTGCACAATTTGCAGGATTTCGCGCACCAAAATACGCTGCCCGGAGAGAATGTAGGTTTCACCGGTGCGGCCATACCGGGCTGCCAGAATCATACTGAGAGCCACATCGCGCACATCCACAAAATCATACGCACCATCCACCAGCAGCTTGAGGCCGCGGCGTGAAAAATTGAGGATGGTCTGACCCATCTCGGAGTTGCGGAAATCATACGGCCCAATCACCCCGGTGGGGCAGACAATCACTGCGTCCAGACCGCGCGCCACAGCCTGCCGTACCACCAGCGTACCGTTGGCTTTGGTGCAGTCATAAGTCCCTCGCGGGCTATCGGCGGCGATGGGGGTGTTTTCATCCACGATGACGCCGTGCGGCATGCGTTTGAAGGCGTGGATGGAACTGGTGTGTACCATGCGCCTGACACCGGTTTTCATGGCGGCTTCCACCACATTGCAGGTGCCCTGCACATTGACCTTTTCCATGATGCCTTCAGAGCCCGGCAAAATGGAGATAATGCCTGCCAGATGATAGACCAGATCCACGCCCTGCATGGCAGCTTCCAGCGTGGCAGGCTGGAGCACATCCGCCTCCACCAGATCGACATTTAATCCTTCCAGTGAGCTGACATCTTCGCCCGGAAGGATCATGGCGCGTACTTGTTGGTTTTGCGCCAGCAGCTCACGGATGAGTACATTCCCTAAATGCCCGGCAGCACCTGTGACCAGTATCATCATGACCTCCTGAAACCCTGCAGCAGGATGGAAACACTCTGTTGGGCGGGAGCGCCGCCGCTAAAACTGTTGAGTGTTTTGCCCGACTGCGTGGATTGCGAAAGCAGCATACCCTGCAGCAGCAGACCGACTGCCAGCGAAATCAGCGTGCGGGCGCCAGCCTGCGGATCCATCTCGGACAGGCTGCCTTCCCGGATGCCTTTTTCAATCATCTGCGCGAAATAGGCTTCATAGCGCTGAAAAGGTTGGATCACGGCTTCCCATACCTCGGGGTCGCGAGAGGCCTGCATCCAGAATTCAAACAGAATGAGGATCTGGTCGCGATAGGCGGCAAAAACCTCATCGATCACCTGCGCCATCGATGACAGCATTTCCGGAAACGGGGTTTGCTGTGCGGCGGCGGCATCCAGGCGCACATCCAGATCGTTGAGCCACAGGTTCAGCAGCTCAATGAACAGCGCGTTTTTACTGGAAAAATGATGGTAGAAAGCGCCTTTGCTCACCTGAGCGGCGTCGCAAATCTGCGCTACACCGGCTGAGGCGTAGCCATATTCGGCAAACAGCGCGGCGGCAGACTGCAAAATGCGCTGGCGGGTGGCTTCACTGCGGATTTCGTTTTTCATGGTGATCGAAATTTAAAAACCGAACGGTCGGTCTGATTTATTGTAACGCATAGGTCGCTTCCCCGCAACTGTTTTGATAATTTTCAGGCCAAATCTATCAAATCTCTTAACCGCTGTTCCCAAACATCGGTTTGAATGGCCGTACGCCCAGGCTGAATGACGGTATAATTTTTCGGTTACTTCCATTCCGTTCTGCTGGTGTGAAATTTTTATGGGTGAGATTGCCGGTATTTTAAGTGCTATTTTTTGGGCGATGTCCGCCACGCTGTTCAGCGAGGGGACATCGCGGTTTGGCGTGGGACCGGTCAACCGGATACGGTTGTTGATCGGATTGAGCCTGTTTATGCTCACCAATCTGATTGTGGAAGGATCGCCGCTGCCCCTGGGAGCTGACCCGATCAAGTGGGTTTATTTTGGTGTGTCGGGCATTCTGGGTCTGGCATTGGGCGACGGCCTGATGTACACAGCCTACAACATGATCGGCACGCGGCTGGCGATGCTGGTGACGGCTTTTTCTCCCATTCTCAGCTCGCTGTTTGCCTGGCTTCTGCTGGATGAAACTTTTCCCCCGCTGGCCTTTGTGGGGATTGGGTTGACCGTGATGGGTGTGGGAGTTGTGGTGCTGGAACGGAAAGAAATCGGCCAATCCGGCTCGAACCGTAAAACTTATCTGCTGGGCTTACTGGCCAGTTCGGTCGCGGTGCTTCTGTACGCTATGGGCAATATCCTTTCCAAGCTGGGTCTGATGGACGGCTTTTCCAGCATTTCCGGCGTGACCATGCGGCTGGTATTTGCCAATTTGATTTCATGGGCGCCGGTGTTGATGTCCCGTCACAAAGAAGGCATCCTGCATAAATTCCGGCAGAACCCAAAAATCGCCCGGCTGGTGTTGATCGGCAGTCTGATCGGTCCGTTTGGCGGGGTTTGGATGTCGTTTGTGGCGCTTCAAAACGCCAAGGTGGGTATTGCCTCCACACTGACCTCTACCGCCCCCATCTTTCTGCTGCCCATCGCGCGCTTTGTCTACAAGGAAAAACTGAGCTGGCGAGCGATAGCCGGAACGTTACTGGCCATCGCCGGCGTGGCGGTGATTTTCCTGGTCAGATGATTCGATTCCCGGGGTTCCGACTGGTTATTTCCAGATAAACTGCAGCATGTCCGGGTCGGGCAGGGTGACCGTCTGTGAGGGTGGGTTGACGGTGCCTGCGTATTCCGGGCGGGTATTACAGGCTGCGTCATGTATCACGCTGCTGCATGAAATGGCGGTATATGTGACCGTCCAGACACCGGCGGCTTCAGGGGGCAGAAAAGCGGTAAAGATGCCGGTCTGATCGGTGGTGGCATCGGTACGCTGCTCGCCGGATGCTCCTGCCTGGGTGATCGCAAACTGCACGCCGTTGATGGGTTCACCGGCGGGGGTGAGCAACTGCCCGGTGATGATCTGCACTCCCTCGGGTTTTTGAATGGGAATCTGGCGAAGATCATAGTCCATCTTCACCAGCATGATATAAATCCACCCTGTGATTCCGTCGACTAATTCAATTGAAAGCCACTCATCGCCGGGGGCTTTGGCGTTGATCGTAAACTGATCGCCCTCGTTCAGTTGCAGGAGCGATGGGAACAGATAACCGGGTTGGGTGCGCACATTGACGTGATCGGCCCACACCGATGCGTCGAACGGTTCGAAGGGAGCCTGGGTGGAGGCGGGTTGGCTCGTTTCGGCAGATTGTTCCTCGGCAGCCGCCTGGTCAACCGTCTGTAAAGTGGTTTCACCGGCTGCCAGAGAAGCGGTCGGCGAGGGAGAGCCGAGTTCTGCCGCCGATGTTTGCAGAGTGGGCGCGGCAATGCTCAACGTACAGCCGGTGAGAAACAAAAGTACAAGAAACGCCGGTATGATCCCTTTTGTCATCATCTGAAAACCCTCCGATTCATTGCCTGGTCCACCCTGATTGTAATGCAAGAAGCACGCCTGTTCAGGTTACCCTCCGTTTGACAATCCTTCGATTAGAAACCAGAGAAAGACATCATTTGAACAGTATTAAAAGGCGCGCTTAACACTTTTTCAACATCATTTTTCTATACTGAACTCAAAATGAGTACACGACAGGAGAATGATGATGTCAAAGAAGATCAATATCGTTTTGGATGCTGCCATTTTGATTGTTTTTCTGGTGGTATATGATCCAAAATTCACCGGGCAAACCATCCACGAATGGCTCAGTCTGGCACTGGCAGCCGCCTCCATTGCCCATATTGTTTTACATTGGGATTGGATCATACAGATGGGAGGGCGGTACTTTAAAAAATTATGGCATTCCTCGCGATTGAATTTTGCGGTGGATGCGTTGTTATTCGTGGGCAGTATCATGCTCATGCTGAGTGGGATCCTGATTTCAAAATCGATTTCCGGCACGTTTGGGCTCAAGTTGAATAGCTCGATGATCTGGAAACTGGTGCATTCCACCTCCGCCGAAATCTGCGTGGTGATGGTAGGTCTGCATTTTGCCCTGCACTGGAAATGGGTGCTGGAGACTGTTCGGCGATATCTTGTCGATCCAATTCGTTCGCGCATCCCGGCCGCCGGCGGACAGGTGGCTGAACCGGTGGTTGTGCGTACGGATGATAAATAACCGGATCGGAGAATTGAATCATGAAAAAGACATTCCTGCGAACCATGATTGTGATGGCAGTCAGCGCGATGATCGCCCTGGCGGGATACTGGATTGTTCAGGCGAGCGCGTCCAACCTATCGACAACCATGGGGATGGGTGAAATGAATCAACGATTGGCGGCAAGTGAGAACCGGCCTGAACCTGCAAATGGATTGGCTCATATTGTCGGACAGCCACCTGATGGGAACCTGGAAAATCGACCTGAACCTCATGAAGGAACGGCTCAGATGTCGGATCAACCTCAGGAAGGAATGATGGATATCCGGCCCAGGCAGGGGATGGGAGGTCCCAGCCGGACATCCAGCCTGTGGAACAACCTTGCGAAAATTGGTTTGATCACAGCCGGGGTCATTCTCGTCCAGACCGTTGCAAAGTGGATTCAAAAACACCACCGTAAAACAGTCACCGCAACTCAGGCATAACTTACCGAAACACAAGGCGCTCTGTACACCGGGCGTCCTGTTCTTTTATGGCATAATGAGTGGGTACCCAACCCATTCATCCATCCGATCAGATCAGGAGGCATAATGCCGGTGAAATCAAAAGTTGCCGTTTTATTCACCCAACCTGAAACGGTATTACAGGATTACCAGCGCCTGTTTGATCTCGCAGGCGGAGAGCAGAGCCTGGATCATTCAGCCGACACCATCCTGAAAGACAACATCACCTGGCACTTTCCCATGCCGGGCGCCAACACCACCCCGTGGCAGTTGGAGGGCACCATTCTGGCGCTGCGACAGGCGGGTTTTGAAAATCTGACCTGCGTGCAAAATCAAACTGTCGTCACAGACGCATTCAAAGGCGAAGATCTAAACGGTTATATCCCCATCTTCCAACAGTATGAGATCCCGGTGCTCTACAACTTCCGCAAGACTGACATGTCCTGGCTGCCCTATCAGCCCAAGGCAAAAATGTTGGCATTGAACCATATTTATCCTGAAGGCATATTGATACCGGATTACTTCATCGGGAAAAATATTGTTCACCTGCCAACCATCAAAACACACATGTATACCACCACCACCGGCGCGATGAAAAACGCGTTTGGGGGTCTGCTGAGCAAGTACCGGCATTACACGCATACCTGGATCCATGAGACGCTGGTGGATTTGCTGGCCATCCAGAAAGAAATCCATCCCGGCATCCTGGCGGTAATGGACGGGACTACCGCCGGCAATGGGGCTGGACCGCGCATGGTGCAGCCCGTGGTGAAGAATATCATCCTGGCTTCGGCCGATCAGGTGGCGATTGATGCTGTAGCGGCCAGGTTGATGGGTTTTGATCCGCTCGGCATCAAATATATCCGGCTCGCGCATGAACAGGGTCTGGGAACAGGCGATCCGCGCGAGATTGAGCTGGTGGGCGATGATGTTTCAAACGAAAACTGGCATTTCAAAGTGGGTTACAACACACACAGCTTTCTGGCCTGGCTGGCCTGGTTTGGCCCCACCCGCTTCCTGCAAAAGCTGGTTTTGCGTACACCGCTAGTGGTCATCCCCACCCTGGTCGGTGAAATCGAGCAGGATTCTTTATACTGGCCGTTGAAATATCGAAAAATTGCGGCTCAATGGCGCGATGAAACCGGCTGGGGCAGGCTGTTCCAGCAATATCAGGCGCAGGGATATTTGTATAAGTAATCATGTTCCATCTACAGTTCTGCTATCGCTCCCAAAAATACGAACGATTGGTCAAACTGCCTGCATCGAATTGATTATAATAATGCGTCAGAAAAATTCGATCATAAAGCTGGTAATGTATGGGTCTTTGCATCAATGGAGCCATTCATGGGTTTGGATGGCATATCAATCTGAAGAATATGTGTATTAAAAATCAAGCCGATAAAAACTGCCTGCCGGTTTTTGTTTTACTCCCTTCAATGGCAGGAAGCGCCGTACCTGTTGTACAACAGTCCCATGCATATCAGGAGCGCATTGTCCCCTGATATGAACACAATCAATTTTGTTGTAAAGGTACTCAGCGAGAACCCGCTGCTGCTGCTCTTTTTAGTTGCCGCCATAGGTTATCCCCTCGGACGGTTAAAAATTGGCGGGGTAAGTCTGGGCGTAGCCGCCGTATTATTCGTAGGTCTGGCATTTGGAGCATTAAGCCCCGATCTGGAACTCCCCGAGATTGTTTCCAGCCTGGGTTTGGTGCTTTTCGTTTATACGATTGGTCTGGGCAGCGGCTCGGTCTTCTTCAATTCCCTGAGGCGTCAGGGGATCAAGAGCAATATGCTGGTTGCAGGTGTACTGCTTCTGATCGGGCTGTTGACGGCAACCGCCAAAATTTTCCTGAACATCAAATCAACCATGGCTGTTGGAATGTTCGCCGGTAGCCTGACCAATACGCCAGCTCTGGCAGGTGTGCTGGAGCGCATCCATATCCTTGCACAGCCGGAAGCATTCGAGGCAATGTCGGCGGAACCGGTGGTGGCTTATTCATTGACCTACCCGGCCGGTGTTCTGGGTATGCTGCTGGTCACCTATTTTCTTCAGCGTCTGTGGAAGGTTGATTATCGTACCGAGCTGGAAAACTCGCGCGAGTACGGTGTTGCACAGGAACCGCTTGAAAATTGCACTGTGATGATCAAGGCAGACCAGGTATCCAGTATCGCCGAATTGATTTCATACCATCGTTGGGATGTTATCTTCAGCAGGCTGAAGCATGAAGGAAAGGAGCGTCTGGTTTGCGGCCAGGATCATCTGATGGAGGGTGATCTGCTCAGTATGGTTGGCCGGCATGAAGAAATTTTGCAGGTCACATCCGTTTTGGGGAATCGAGCTCCCGATAATCTGGCTTTCGATTTGAGCGTGTACGATAAGCGACGGCTTTTTGTTTCGAGCCCCTCTGTGGCAGGCCGCAGGGTGCGCGATCTTCGCCTGGGCACCATGTTCGGCGCCATCGTCAGCCGTGTGCGCCGTGGTGATCTGGAAATTTTACCGCATGGCGATACCAAACTGGTATTGGGAGATCAGGTACGTGTGTTGGCGCCCCATGACCAGTTGAATCCGCTGGCGAAATTCTTCGGGAATTCCTACCGGGCAGTCAGTGAAATCGATATTCTGGCATTCGGGTTGGGCGTTGCACTGGGCGTGATCGTGGGGATGATCCCCATTCCGCTGCCTGGTGGGGTGGAGCTTCGTCTGGGCAGTGCAGGCGGCACGCTGGTGGTTGCCTTGATTATCGGCGCACTTGGACGAACCGGACCTGTCATCTGGGAAATGCCTTACAGTGCCAACCTGACTTTGCGGCAAATCGGGCTTGTATTTTTTCTGGCCGGAATTGGCACCCGATCCGGATATGCCTTTTTCTCCACACTCCAACAAGGGAATGCCTGGCTGGTACTTGTATTGGGTGCCCTGCTTACCTGTATTGCCGCAGCGGTCACGCTGTGGGTGGGGTACAAGCTGATGCATATTCCCATGGGTGTCATGCTGGGTGTGCTGGCAGGTTTACAAACACAGCCTGCCGTATTGGGATTTGCTCTGGAACAAAGCAAAAATGAGCTGCCCAATATTGGGTATGCCACGGTTTACCCCATAGCGATGGTGATAAAAATATTGCTTGCGCAACTGCTGCTGGTGATATTCATATAACATTCTGTGCGGATCGCATCATTTTAACTTTGTCAGCAAAATTTGGTCAGTCCAGACCTTGACTCAGGACAAAACCTCATGTATACTTTCCCTCTGAAGTACACCAGAAGGTTCATGTAGGATGAAGTAAAGTACAACGGCTCCTGGGTAATCTTGGGAGCCGATTTGTTTTGAAAATTCCGATGGAACGTCTCGAGTACACGAAACAAATATTTTTAAGGAGACTCAAAATGTCAGATCGTACCATCGGTACAGTCAAATGGTTCAACGGCAGCAAAGGCTACGGCTTCATCGAGCGCGAAGGCGGCGAGGATGTATTCGTTCATTTTTCCGCAATTCAGGGCGATGGCTACCGGAACCTGGTCGAAGGCCAGACCGTAGAATTTACCATTGAAAATGGCCCCAAGGGCAAACAGGCCAGCAACGTCATCGTCAAGAATTAGTTGTAATTCGTAACAGACGACCATTCGAAAGTCCTGAAGGCAACTTCAGGGCTTTTTTTATTCCATAAGTCTGCAGATGCTGCAGAGCGAAAACTCAACCGGCTGATCGGATGGATGCGAAACTTTGATGCGGAAGTATTTCACTCTGTTTGTTGATCAACCGGTGATCACCGGGTGGTCACCTTAAAGCGGAGGTGCGTGGCAGCCGGGGTGTCAAGTGACTCTGTTTTGCGCAGTTCAATTCCCTCAAAATCCAGTCCCTCAAATAGCCGGATGCCATCACCCAGCAAAATGGGGGCAAGGTGGATCTGCAGTTCGTCCAGCAGACCGGCTCTCAGATACTGCCGGATGATGTCTGCTCCGCCCCACACGCCCACATTTTTACCCCCGGCAGCGGCAAGCGCCTGCGCAAGCGCATCATCAATCCCGCCGGTCACAAAGTGATAGGTGGTTCCGCCTTCCATGAGAAGTGACTCTCTGGCGTGGTGCGTGAGGATGAACACCGGCATCCCAAACGGGGGCGGATCGCCCCAGGGCTCATACCCCACCTCAAACATGCCCTTCCCAATGATCACTGCCCCGGTGGAGGCAAAATTTTCCTCGGTGATGCGCGCATCGGCATCGGTTTTTGCGTCAAACATCCAGTCGTGAAGCCGCTCGCCGCCGTCGCCCATCCCGTTGCCGGCCTTCACGTTAGGCCCGGTGACAAAACCATCCAGTGACATCGATATTTGAGCTGTTACTTGTGACATATAACCCCTCTCCCATCCATCACTCAATGGATGGATTGATCCGTTTTTCTTTTTTTTCAGTATATCTTCCGATCTGAGAGAGGCCTTAAAAACCGAGGTGATCAGGGTGTGTTTCGCCCTGAATCTCCCAATAAAAATGCCCCCGAGGTTGTCTCGGGGGCGGGTAAGAACAGCAAAATCAATTACTCGGTGCAGTCGAGCGTAAATTCGAATTTTGTAAATTCCTGATGGTTGGGGTTGTCGATATAAATACTGGCCCAGTTTGTATGGGTGCCGGCTGCCAGGTTAAGTTCCAGAGGGTATTCAACCGATTTGGTGCCGGCCTCATTGAATTTAAGGGATAGCGTATCACTTTTGGTGGAATCGCTGAACTTCCAGTAGTAGCTCACCGTACCGGCCTGGCTGGCCTTGATACTGGCAGTCAGGGTGATGGAAGCCGGGTTGCATTGACCTTCATAAGCAGCCGGATTGGCGGAAATGGACACGCTGGTCACAGCAAAGTAGTCTGGGTCATCGTCATCATCATTGCTGGTTCCGGTACCCACCTTGATTTGCACGTAAAAAGTACCGTCGCGTGAAGCGCCGGATGAAAACTCTTTGCCGTCGGCGTTTTGGAGGATCCAGTAACCGGTATACTCGCCTTTTGCTTCAGGGGCGACCAGATCGACGGAGATATCGATGGTCTCGCCGGGTGCGACTGTCTCATCGAATTTCACCTCATCGGGCGCGTCCATATCGTCTTCATATTTGAAGACCGCCGCGTAATCGGTGTTCCAGGTACAGGTACCCACATTCTTCAGACGCCAGGTCTTGGTGAACTCCTCGCCCGGATCCATCACGGTGCCATCCGGGATGGTCACATCTGCTACGAAGGCAGCTTTATCACATACCTGGGGGGCTGAGGTGGGTTGAACGGGCGCCGAGGTATTGGTGGGAGGCATGGTTTGAGTGACCGTGGCAGTGGCGGAGGGTTCAAGGGTGTTGGTGGGGGTAGGAATGGCTGAAGTAGCGGTGACCGCGGAGGTCAGCATGGCTGAAACCGTTTCAGCCGCGGCAGTATAGACGGCATTGGCGCCGTCGGTGGGGGTTGTCTGGCTGTTGGGCATGGTGCAGGATGCCAGCACAACCATCAAAGTCATTGCGATCCATAGGATTTGTTTTTTCATTTCATTTCTCTGATTTTTCTCTGGTGTTACCTGGCCAACATGGTTGCCAGGTGCATATATTCTGCGGATAATTCCTTCTGTTTGGAGGTCACTTCTTCCAGCGCGATGGGCATGACCTCACGGGCCTGCATGGCGGTCATGCAGCCGTATTTCCCTTCCATCAAAAACTGAACGGCCCGAACGCCAAAACGGGTAGCCAGCATGCGGTCAAAGGCAGTGGGTTTCCCGCCGCGCTGGATATGACCCAGAATGGTGACACGTGTGTCAAAGCCGATCTTCATTTCGGCAATCCGCTCGGCGATGACCGTCGCTTTGGGTTCAATCCCCTCGGCAGCCACGATGATGCAGTGTGATTTGCCGCGGATATAGGCATTCTCAACCGACTTGACCACCTGCTCAATATCCACCGGCAGCTCCGGGATGAGGATCATTTCAGCGCCTGACACAATCCCAGCGTGCTGGGCCAGATAACCGTTTTTATGGCCCATGGTTTCGATGATAAAAGCCCGGTT
>DAISXR010000024.1:3812-11200 GCA_036825755.1 Anaerolineaceae bacterium | reverse complement strand
CCCCCGCGCTGTAAAATGCCGCCCACATCGCGGGCGCCCAGCGGTCGCAAATTGCCGTTGATCAAGCCTTCGTAACCGCCCATCACACCCATGACATTAAGTTTCAGATCCAGAGCAGTTCGTACAACCGCCCGGATGCAGGGGTTCATCCCGGGGGCATCACCGCCCGAGGTAAGTACACCAATTGTTCTGATATTATTCATCCTGCGACCTTTACTACCCGCCCCAGACAGCCTGACAACCTGCCAGGCATTTTCGTTTGCCTGTCAGCGACGGATCCATGCGAAAAAAGTATTCGCAATATTTTAGTCTGGATTCTGAAAAATTGGCATACTGATTTGTCAGAAAACGACCCCGGATATAAATTATGACGTTACAACAGCTTGATCTGTTCCACCTGAACGTTTTCTTCTCCCACCAGGTCGGCCACTTTATGGCACAGGGTGGTGGAAACTTCCACAGTGTTGTTCGGGAACTCCATCAGGAAGTAGTGACCATTTTCAAAGATGAGGAAAGAGAAGCGGTCTTTTCCGGGGCAGGCATGCAGCAGCCCGTGAACGCGGTGTAACCGGCGGATGTCGCGGTTTTTATCACCGGTAGAGCGCAGGATAATTTTCAGCATGCGCGGCTGGCTGGTATCTTCATTGGCGCGGCTGGCGGGAGCCACCAGATACGAGAGAGGCGCCAGGTTTTCAGGCAAAGTGTTGGTGGGGATGTACTGCTCGGGATCATCCAGTTCGGGGTCAAACGCGCGAGCCGGGCGATCCGGATCCGGGAAGATGGCCGGTACTGTATCGGCAGCGGTTTCGATTGCCTCGTTTTCCGGGATGATTTCAACCGCGGCGACAATCTCGGTATCCACCCGCGTTTCCGGTGAGGCGGTATGCGGCAGATCAGCCGCTGGTTCCGCGATTCTGCGGGCCGCGACTTCGGGCTGTGGGGTAATTGGCTCGGGGTCTGGCAGGATTTCACTGACTGCGGATTGAGCGGGTTTTTGAACCGGCTGCTCCCCAAAGAAGGGATCTTCGTCCATGATACCGCCGGTCCACACCGGTTCCGGGGCATCCTCATCCCAGGCTGGTTCGGCGGGTATGTCGTCGATGACGGGGCGCGTGGGTTGAACAGGCAGAGGTTTGTTAAAGCGTTCCTGTACTTCCAGCAGGGCGCTGGTTTTGCGGAAGGTCTCCAGATCGTTTTCACTCACACGGGTCAGCTTGTCGACCAGCACTTTGGCGTCGCCGCTTTCGTTATCTACCTTGCCCTGTGCAATCAGCACCTGATCCACCTCCACCAGGCCGCGATAGCGTTCCCAGGTGGCGGGGAAAATGATTAGTTCAATCGGTCCCTGAACATCTTCGACGGTCACAAAACCCATATACTTGCCTGATTTTGCCAGGTGCGGGCGGAAGCGGGTGACCATGCCCGCCACGGTGACCTGTGATTTCTTTTCCGCGTCGGCCAACCTGCTGGAAAAGTGGGTGACGCGCGATTGGAGGTAGGGCACATAGGGCGTCAGCGGATGATTGGAAACATACAATCCCATCAATTCACGTTCCCACTCCAGTTGCTCGCGAGGATCATCAAGATGAGTATCTTTCAGCACGATGCGATCTTCAATGCCGTTTTCGGCTCCAAAGAAACTCAACTGCCCCCGGTTGATGGCTTCAAAGTGACTGGCGCTGATGGCCAGCAGACGGTCCAGCGATTCAAGGATGGCATAGCGTGACCCAAATGAATCAAGTGCGCCGACCTTCACCAGGCATTCCAGTGAGCGCTTGCCCACCAGGTGCAGATCCACCCGCATAGCCAGATCGTTCAAATCATCAAACCGACCGGCCTGCCGGGCTTCCAGGATTAAATCCACCGGCCCGCGGCCCACATTTTTGATGGCGCCCATCCCAAAACGAATACTGGGTTTCCCCTCATCCTCTTCAATGGTAAAGCCCCAGTCGCTGCAATTGATATCCGGGGGGCGCACATCAATGCCCATGGCCCGGCAATCGGCGATGTAGAAGGCAATCTTTTCGGCATCGTTGACTTCGGAGGTGAGCAGCGCCGTCATGTACTCGACCGGATAGTGGCATTTCAGGAAGGCGGTCTGAACGGCCAGTTGGGCATAGTTGGCGGCGTGGCTTTTATTAAAGCCGTACCGGGCAAAGCCTTCCCAATCCTGGAAGATCAGTTCAGCGGTTTCCTGCTTTAAGCCGTGCTTTGTGGCGCCCTCAATAAACTTGGCGCGGTATTTTTCAATTTCTTTGGCGTTCTTTTTGGAGATGGCCTTGATCAGGCTGTACGAATCGCCGGCCGCAAATCCGCCAATGGAAATGGCGGCGAACATGAGCTGTTCCTGGTAGATGGGGATTCCGTAGGTATCGCGGAAAATCGGTTCCAGCGATGGATCGCGGTACGAAACCTCTTCTTCGCCGTGCATGCGTTTGATGTATGAGGGGATAAACTGCATGGGGCCGGGCCGGAAGAGCGCCACCATGGCGATCAGGTTATCCAGCGTTTGCGGCTGCATCTGCAGCAGGTAACGGGTCATGCCCGTACCTTCAAACTGGAACACGCCGGCTGTGTGACCGCTGCGTAAAAACTCGTAGGTTTCCGGGTCATCGGATGGGAGGTTGTCCAGGCTCCAATGATCCCCTTTGCGTTGTTCGATCAGTTCACAGGCGTGATGCATGATCTTCAGCGTGGCCAGCCCCAAAAAGTCCACCTTGAGCAGGCCCATATAATCGACCACGCTCATCTCGAACTGCACCACCGATTTGATGGGGCTTTCATCGTTGTTGCTGGTAGGGCGGTGCAGTGGTGCGTAGGTGGTGATGGGCTCATCGGAGATCACCACGCCGGCCGCGTGAGTACCGGCATGCCGCACCAAACCTTCCATCCCAATCGAGGTGTCGATCAGGTCTTTGATATAGGGAGTTTCGGCGTCGTCATAAACGGCCTTGAACTCGGGTACCTCTTCCAACGCGCCCTTGATGGTGGTGCCGGGAGCGCCTGGGATCAACCGGGCAACCCGGTCCACCTCGGACAGAGGGATGTCTTTGACACGTCCCACATCACGGATGGCGGCTTTGGCGCCTAATGTACCAAAGGTGATGATCTGCGTGACGCGGTCGTCGCCGTATTTATGGGCGCAGTATTCCATCACGCGTGTGCGCATATCATCCTGGAAATCCAGATCGATATCCGGCATGGAGACGCGGTTGGGGTTGAGGAAGCGTTCGAAGAACAGGCCGTGCGACAGCGGTTCCAAAACGGTGATACCCAGCGTGTAGGCCACCAGCGAACCGGCGGCGGAACCGCGTGTGTTGTACCAGATACCCTCTTCTCGTGCGAAGCGGGTGAGGTCCCAAACGATCAGGAAATAGGCATCGAAGCCCATCTCATGGATGATTTTCAGCTCGTAATCCAACCGTTCGCGGATTTTTGGGTCACTGGCGCGCGCGCCGTACCGGCGCTCCAGACCTTTACTGCACAGATCGTACAGATAGGACTGGGGGGTGAAGCCATCTGGCACCGGGAAGTGCGGCAGGTGATACCCTTTGGGTTTCAGATCCACCGAGCAGCGATCGGCGATTTGCAGGGTGTTCTCCAACGCCTCCGGTATGTCGCTGAACAACTGCGCCATTTCCTGCGGGGTGCGCAGAAAATAGGAATCACCCTGCATTTTAAAGCGGTTGGGGTCGCTCAGCAGCGCGGCCGTGCTGATGGCCAGTTGAATATCCTGCAGGTAGGCATCTTTTTGATGAATGTAATGCACGTCATTGGTGGCGATGAACTGGGCGTTGTAGCGGCGGCCCATCTGCAACAGAGTCTGGTTGATGTTTTCCAGATCAGCCATGTCATGCCGCTGCAGCTCCAAGAAGAAACGCTCACGTCCGAACAGATCAAAATACCAGTCCAGGCGCTGCTGCGCTTTTTCGAGGTTGCCTTCCTTGATGGCGTGCGGCACCTCGCCCACCATGCAGCTTGAGGTGGCGATCAGCCCCTCGGAATATTTCTCCAGCAGGGAGCGATCAATGCGCGGTTTGTAATAAAAGCCTTCCAACTGCGCCGCTGATGCCAGCTTGAGCAGGTTCTGGTAACCGGTCTGGTTTTCAGCCAGCAGCACCAGGTGATGAGAGTGTTTGTCCTGAGCGGGGTCGCGGTCCTGCATGGTGCGCTCGGCCAGATAGGCTTCCATGCCCAAAACAGGTTTAATGCCTTCATTCAGGGCGGCCCGGAAAAACTCGACCACCCCAAACATGGTACCGTGGTCCGTGATTCCGATGGCGGGCATCTCCAGTTCCTTCACCCGTTTCATCAGACGGCTGATATTGCTGAAGCCGTCCAGCAGCGAGTATTCGGTATGAACATGAAGATGGACGAATGACACCCTGTGCTCCTGTGCGCTGTAATGAACCGTATTGAATCAAAAAGAAAACCTGGAGGGTTAACAGAGGTCCAACCGGTTTTCCCCTGCCATGATGTACATGACCAAAATCATTATAGCATGCGGCAAATACACGCTTTCATAATTTTAAGATAACGCTAATTCTTGATTAACGAATTTTAATTGCGGTTGGAACCCTTTCATTTTAGCCTGATTCATGCAAAATGATTGCCAATCTTAAAAAGAATGTTTGGTTGGTTTCAGTTTAGTTGGAACAGTTTCCTTTAAGGTTGTTTTTCCATTTCAAGGGCCGCTGCACTGGCTTGCAGATGGGATTTCTACTATAATTTGGTTGTTCGACATTTACCCGCTCTTTCCATATTCTCTGGACCGGGAGTCTTTATGAAACTCAGGATTTCATGTCTCGCGAATGACAGCGTAGGGATGGACAAACCTTTTTGGGGAGAGCATGGGGCCTCCTATTTGCTGGAGACGAATGGTGCGCGTATCCTGTTTGATACCGGTACCACTTGGGATATCCTTCAGCACAACCTGAAGATACTGGATCTGAACCTGGGCGGCGTCTCGCAGGTGATTCTCAGCCACGGTCATTATGATCACACCGGCGGCCTGCTGGGCGTCTTGCAGCACACCCAACATCCACTGCTGCTCGGCGATCCGCTGGTCTTCAACCGAAAAGTCTCGCGCAATTCCAAAACCGGTCAGGATCACGAGATTGGCGTGCCGCATTCCCGCCATCAAATCGAAGAACTATCAGAGGTGCGCCTGAGCGTGGAGCCGGTGGAAGTGCTGCCCGGCATCATGGTTACAGGGCGCATTCCGCGCCTGACCGATTATGAACACATCCCGCCCAGCATGCTGGCCGAAATCGACGGCACGCTGCAGCCAGACCCGCTGCTGGATGACCGCAGTATTGTAATTGACCTGGGTGACAGCCTGGTTCTGCTGTGCGGGTGCTGTCACGCGGGTATCATCAACACGCTGATGTACACCGACGATCTGTATCACAAACCGTTCAAAGCGGTGATCGGCGGTATTCATCTGAGCGGCGCAAAGGCCGAGCGGATTGAACGGACCGTGCAGGAACTGAAGCACCGTTTCAAACCGGAAATGCTGCATTTCAACCACTGCACCGGCTTACAGGCAACCGCGTCGCTGATCAATGCCTTTGGCGACCGGGTGGACCCGTGCCTGTCCGGTTCTCAACTGGAATACGAAATGGAAACCGCAGCCTGACCGAAAAAGGAGCGCAATGACCACCTCAAAGCTTCCGGAAGGATCAGAACGAATCATCGGGTTGCTGCAGCCCTGGCAGCGGGCGATCGATCATCCCGGGCAGGCACAACTGGATGTGCTTCAAACCCTGCTGCAAATCTACCGGCAAACCGAGTACGGTAAACAGCACGGTGCCGCCTCGATCAGCTCGGTAGAAGATTACCAACATCATTTCCCGATCGCCACGTATGAAGATTACAAACCCTGGATTCAACGCGTGATGACGGGCGATGGGCCGGCGATGCTCAACGAGCCGGTGATCGGCTGGGCCATCACACGCGGTACCACCAAAGGCGAGACCAAGTTCATCCCCATGACGCCCACCGATCTGAAGGGGCGCATATCCGCCAGCCGGGCGATGGTCAACTATGTTGTCTCCACACAGCGTTTTGATCTGTTTGAGGGCGTCAATTTGAACCTGAATTTTCCCTCCGTGGTCGGTACCCTGCAGGTGGGTGGTAAGGAGATCGAATACGGCTACAGCTCCGGCATCTACACACGCTATGTATCGGCATTCACACCCATCCGTTCGGTGCCCTCACAGGATGAGATCGACCAGTTGGGCGGCGGAAAAACCCTGCGTGACTGGGAACGCCGTTTTGAACTGGCTTATGAGAAATGTAAAGGTCAAAACGTCACGCTGGTGGGCGGCGTGGCCCCCACTGCCCTGGATTTTGGCCGCTATCTGTACACGAAGCACAAAGTGTACCCCAAAGATCTGTGGAAGACGCAGATCATGACGCTGGGCAGCGTACCCGGCATCAATACCCGTCTCGCGCCTGCCCTGAAGGCCATGTATGGCGATGTGGCCATCCGCGAGATTTACGGGGCCACCGAAGGCATGTTTGGCCAGCAGATGGATGAAAAACGGGCCTGGATGCCCAATTATGATCTGTTCTTCTTTGAGGTGCAGACCTCAACCGGGTTGAAACTGCTGCACGAGATGACACCCGGCGAGAACGGGCATCTGATTGTGTCCACGCCGGTGCTGGCGCGCTACAAAATCGGCGATATCGTGCGGGCCTACCGCAGACCGTATTTCCGCTGCATCGGCCGTGAAAAATGGTGGACCGGCTTGAAGTATTTGTGGGATGAGATGACCACCTTGAACCTCGGGCGTCTTTAGAGACCATACTTCCAAGAGAGTTTGCTCTCACGCAGGAAGGCAGGATGATCTGGAAAATCGCAGGGGACGTTCATGAACCTCCCCTACAATCAAGATTAAGTTCAAAACTGACGTCCTGTTTGTCATTGCGTTAGAGTGAAGTCCACCCCGCGACGAGGGATCGAATAGCGGTCAAAAAAAACCGTTTTCATATCTGAAACCGTGCGGAGATTTCCTCTTAGCCGATCCCTTGTCGCGGCGCGGACGCCGCTCTGTCGGGATGACAAAAAAGGACATCCTCAAGACCGCCTTTCATACGCCAGAGGGCTCCCTGAAGTATCATTTCGTCGCGGGCGGCTGATCGCCTGGGGGGAAATATTCGGTCATTTCCCGATCTGAAACCGCCCGTTGGGCTTTGCCGCATTGGCCCACACGGGATAAATCCACGTGCTAGCGAACGCATCGGATCAATCCGGTAGCCGGATTAATCCGGCTGCCAGTAAACAGGATCGAATGAAAAGCCTCATTCATGAGGCGTAGTTGTTTAGCCGGATGATTGATCATCCGGCTATACGCGGATACTTCGTGACAGACGGACCGACCGGA
>DAISXR010000024.1:0-3712 GCA_036825755.1 Anaerolineaceae bacterium | reverse complement strand
CCTTACAGCTTCTTCAGCGTAAGGATGGATACCGAAAGGGGCGGCAGATCCAACCGGAAGCGAGTACCGCGCTTATCCGGCAGGCCGATTTGCTTTGACTTCACATTTTCGGGCGTCTCAAAGCTGTTGGATGCCAGGAAGTCGTCTTTGTTCAACAGCCAGCCCTCAGACAGCATCATTTTGGGATAATCTTTTAGATCGATGTTCACATGCGTTCGCAGACTGGGGTGGCGATTGAGGATGCTGATCACCAGCTTGCTGCCATCCTCATTGCGCGTAGCCGATATTTCCACATAGGGCACATCCTGCACAGCGCCGATGTTGCCCAATGCTTCGCTGTCAAAAAACTTGCCGCGTACGGTGCAGTTCAGGGCCAGGTTTTGCATTTCCTTGTACAGCAGGAAGGGATAATAAATGGGGGTTGCAAAGGCAGTATCCTGGTTGGTATAGATGAGCGGCAGTACATTCACCAGTTGAGCCAGGTTGGCGATCTGCAGGGCATTGCACTGACGCTGGAACACGTTCAGCATACCGGTCACATACAGCGCGTCGCGCAGGGTGAACTCCACCTTGTGCATGCTGGGAGCACCCTGGGGGGCTGGCAGCCAGACATTCCATTCGTCAAAGGCAATCCCAATTTGGCGTTTGGGCTGCAAAGTCTCAATCTGTTCCTGAATGCGCTGGATGATCCGTTCGGCGTCCAGCGGGGCGGCCGTAATCGTTTTGTACAGAGTATCCTGGTTGTACTCATCCTGCCAGCCATCCCGATCAGGCTGGTACAGATGGAAAGAAAGATAGTCAAACAGATCACCGGCTCCTTTGAGTACGGTCTCATTCCACTGCCGGCCGGTGTCATCGGGGCTGTCGCTGAAGACGGCGTGACCCACTGCCACCAGTTTGATGGTGGGGTCAACCGCGCGCATGGCCTGGGCAAACTCGCGCAGACGGGCGGTGTAGGTGGGGGCATCGGTGTGACCGATCTGCCACGAACCCCAGATTTCGTTTCCCACACCCCACAGTTTGATGCCGTATGGTTCGGGGTGTCCGTTTTCGGCGCGGCGGCGGCCCTGTTCGGTATCGGCCGGATCATTGCAGTAGGCCACCCAACGAGCGGCTTCATCGGCGGTGCCGTTGCCGCAGTTGACCACCATAAACGGATCCGCCCCGGTCTGGCGGCACAGCTCCATAAACTCATCGGTGCCCACCTGGTTGCTCTCCACGGCCTTCCAGGCATCGTCAAAGCGAACCGGTCGCTGGTCTTTGGGACCTATGCCGTCTTCCCAGTGATAACCGCTCACAAAGTTTCCGCCCGGGTAGCGAATCAACGGGGGGTTCAACTGTTTAATCAGATCCAGCGTATCCTGACGCAGGGCCGAGCCATCGGCGGTCCAGACACCGTTGTAGATGCAATCTTCCAGGTGTTCAATGAACTGCCCATAGATGTAAGGATTGATCTCGCCGATTACATCGTTGTATCGGATCAGCACATCGGTTTTGATGGGCCGCTGAAAACGGGATGCCAGATTAAAAGGCGAAGAAGATGCCCTTGAGGCAGCTTGGGCGGAAGGTGAAGCCTGTTTGGAGTTAATGCTGAATATGATCGAGCCTGCCTCACGTGTGTGGATGGTCAGCCGCAAATCACCGTTGCCGTACTGCGTACCGTTGGCTCGCACAGTCACCAGTTTGCCCAGCACCATCGCGTACGGGTTTTCCGCGCTGATCTGGTCGGTGGTCATGGGAGGTTCCTCGTCCAGTTGCACCGATAAGTTTTCAGCCGGTACGGTCTGCCCGTCGACATCCAGCGAGAACCACAGCACGGTGGCCGGGGACAAAGAATTGAGCAATTGAAATGAGAACCCGTCCTGATCGGTTTTGACGCTGTTCTTCACAAACAGATTGCGCAGTAAAAATTCGGGAACGGCTGGCATGGGCTTCTTCCTCCGCGTGGGGTATCCTGCAATTGTAAACCTGAATAAGACCTGCTCTACTGGCGGGTGAGCTGCCGGTATTTGATTCGCTTGGGGATGTCGGCGGCAGCTCCCAGCCTTTCATGCCGGTCGGCTTCGTATTCCGAATAGTTGCCATCGTACCACACCACACGGCTGTCACCCTCAAAGGCCAGGATATGCGTGGCGATCCGGTCGAGGAACCAGCGATCATGGCTGACCACCACCGCGCAGCCGGCGAAGTTGGTCAGCGCCTCTTCCAGCGCCCGCATGGTGTTCACATCCAGATCGTTGGTGGGCTCGTCCAGCAGCAGCACGTTGGCTTCTTCTTTGAGCATGCGCGCCAGGCTGACGCGGTTGCGCTCGCCGCCTGAAAGCATGTTGACGCGTTTCTGCTGATCGGTGCCGGTGAAATTGAAGCGCGATACATACGCGCGCGAATTCATCTGACGGCTGCCCAGTTGGAAGGTCTCCTGTCCATTGGTGATCACCTCCCAGACGGTTTTCTCGGGGTCCAGCGCGCCGCGTGTCTGATCGAGATAGGCCAGTTTGACCGTGTCTCCCAGGCGGATGGCGCCTTTATCCGGCTGTTCCTGGCCGGTGATCATGCGGAACAGGGTGGTCTTGCCGGTGCCGTTGGGACCGATGATGCCCACGATGGCGCCCGGAGGAATCTCGAAGGACAGGTCTTCCATGAGGATGCGGTTTTCATAAGCTTTTCCGACGTTTTGCGCGTCGATGACCACATTGCCCAGGCGGGGTCCCGGCGGAACAAAGATCTCCAGTTCGCCGGCGGCTTTTTCATGCTCGGCAGACAGCAGCTCTTCATAGGATTTGATACGCGCTTTGGATTTGGCGTGTCGGGCTTTGGGTGACATACGCACCCATTCCAGTTCGCGTTCCAGTGTGCGCTTGCGCTCGCTCTCGCCTTTTTCTTCAATCTCCAGGCGGCGACGTTTTTGGTCGAGCCAGGAGGAATAATTTCCCTTCCACGGGATGCCGTAACCGCGGTCCAGTTCCAGAATCCAGCCGGTCACATTATCGAGGAAATAGCGGTCATGGGTGACGGCGATAACCGTACCCGGGTAAGTATGCAGATGGTGCTCCAGCCAGGCCACAGTTTCAGCATCCAGGTGGTTGGTGGGCTCATCCAGCAGCAGGATGTCCGGCTTTTGCAGCAGCAGACGGCACAGCGCCACTCGGCGCCGTTCACCGCCGGAGATGATGTTCACCGGCATGTCACCGGGCGGGCAGCGCAGGGCATCCATGGCCATTTCGAGCCGCGAATCCAGATCCCACACGTCCAGAGCATCCAGTTTTTCCTGCACCTTTCCCTGCCGTTCGATGAGCTGGTTGAGGGCGTCATCATCCATGGGTTCGGCGAATTTGGCGTTGATCTCATCGTACTCGCGCATCAGCGCCAGTTGATCCTGCACGCCCTCTTCCACCACCTGGCGGACGGTGCGGGTTTCATCCAGCAGCGGTTCCTGCTCCAGATAGCCGATTGTAAAACCGGGCGCCAGCACGGTTTCGCCGTTGAATTCCTTATCCACCCCGGCCATGATGCGCAGCAGGGTGCTTTTGCCGGATCCGTTCAGACCCAGTACCCCGATCTTGGCGCCGTAAAAATACGACAGGCTGATATCTTTAATGACCGGCTTTTTATCGTAGAACTTGCTGACGCCGATCATGGAATAAATCACTTTATTGGTTTCAACATTCGCCATGGCACTCTCCGTGATTGAAAGATACCAATATTAGCCTCG
>DAISXR010000023.1:33746-39304 GCA_036825755.1 Anaerolineaceae bacterium | reverse complement strand
TCATTTTCCCCCATTATTTTTCTGGCAATGTACTATTTGTTTTTCCTTGTGAAAAACAAATCAATCAATTCACAGGATCGACTGCCAATTATCTGGGCCATTGTTTTACTGGTATTGATCTTCATCCCTTTTTCATTACAACGAAGGTTCATTTTTGGCCTTTATATTCCCTTATCGATCCTGGCAATCAGGGGTCTATTTTCGATTTCCTGTAACAAACCAAAAATAATAAATTATTTTTCCCTAATGATACTAGTCGTATCATTCCTGACGAATATCATTTTTATCACCTCCAACTTATCGATAGTTCAAAGCCAAAATTCAATGTTTATACTATCGCAAGATGAAAGTTCGGCTTTGCGATGGCTTCGAGAAAACACAGAAAATAGTGACATCTTAATTTCGTCACCCTCCTTGAGCAACTTCATTCCCGGCCGGACAGGACGAAAAGTGGTGTACGGGCACCCGTTCGAAACGGTCGATGCCCAGGTACGTGAGGAAGAAGTGAACAGTTTATATGAGAATTTCCTTTCTATGGAGGAACAGCGTCAGTACCTGATTGATCAAAGCATCGATTGGGTCATACAGGGACCACGTGAAATAACGATCGGCGAACCCGCAATTCTAGAAGAATCATTGCCGGCTTTTCAAAATGATACAGTGACTGTATACAAGGTTACTCCATGAAACGCCTGTCTGGTGCAACGATTGTGATGGTCTTATGCCTTATCCTTCCTTTACTGCTGTTGGTGCCCGGATACACTCACTTTATTTATCCTGCGGGGTCTGAATACTCCGACCTGACCCTCTCGCATTACCCGAACCTGGTGTTTTTAAATCAATCACTGCAGGAAACGGGGACCGTTCCATTATGGGCCGGCACCATTTTCAGCGGCTATCCTTTTGCAGCCGACCCGCTTTCAGGGATAGGGTATCCGTTCACCTGGATCCTGCTGGTATTCCCCCAGCCGTTTGGATACAACCTGGTCACGAGCCTGCACCTGTTGATTGGCGCGGTTGGTATTTTGCTGGTGCTGCGAAAATATGGAGCAGGTTTCCCGGCTGCCATTTTGAGCGCAGTCAGCTTTGAATGTATGCCAAAACTGCTGGGTCACTACACCGCAGGGCATGTATCACTGGTATGGGCTGTCAGCCTGACCATATGGATTGTTTATACCGAATTACGATACCGGGAACAGCCAAAGAGTCTTTGGCGTTACGGCTCTGGGATAGTGCTGGGTTTTATCGCTTTGGCCGATATTCGCTGGGCTCCATATAGCGGTTTATTATTTGCGGCGCTGCGTATAGCCACAATATTTTCTGCCTATTTTCACAAAACAGATGACGAGAAACTAACTGTCCGAGGATTCCTTACACAAACCATTTTGGCCGGTTAGGAGATTGTGCTAAATGGGTTGATTACGCTCTGCATCTCGGCTTTATTGTGGCTGCCGTTACTGCAATACTCCAACCTGTCTTCACGCAGTCAGATGGGGCTTGCGGATCGAATGCTCTATTCCGTACCTGTTGACAGGCTGACCGGATTGATATTCCCGGAAATATTCGGCAACTGGGAATTATGGGTTTATGTAGGCGTGTTGGGAGTCATATCCGCGATTGGTCTTCTTTTCAATCGAAACAGGCCAACCGGTTCAACCTTCTGGCTATGGGTTAGTTTGATTTCCTTGATTTGGGCGTTTGGGATTAATAATCCGCTGATGCATCTGATCAGCGAACTACCGGGTTTCAGCTTGCTACGCGTACCTTCGCGTTCTATGTTTATTTTTGGATTGTCAGCCTGTTTGCTGATTGGTTTCTTTTGTGATCTGGTTTTCAAGAGGATCGCACTTCAAAAAGGATTGCGGCTGACGATTTTCGCCATCACCGCCTTTGAGATATTCCTGACCTTGGCAGTGAGAATCAGTACCGATGAATGGAACCTCAATTTTCTGTGGGGCGCTGTTGTGTGGGTACTGGTTGACACTGTGTTATTCCTGTTGGATCGTTTTCCGACGATGCCTGTCTCATTGGGTTTTGGCTTCTTACTTTTCCTGCAATTACTGGATCTGGGCGGGCTTAACCTGGTCAAGAGTAAGTTTTACACTACAGATCAATTACCCGATGCAAAACCATCTCTGGTGGAATGGTTGAAGGAACAGGATGGGGATTTTCGGGTTTATTCGCCCAGCTACAGCATATCACAGCTCAATGCTGCGAAAGCCGGGTTGGAACTGGCAGATGGTATCAGCCCACTGCATGTGCAAAGCTATGATCGATTTATGGTTGAGGCTTCCGGGGTAAAAGGAACGGGATACAGCGTCAACATCCCACCATTTCGGACCGGGAACCCTGATACGGATAATATGAAGGCAATTCCTTCTGCCGGTCTGCTAGGGATATTGAACGTACGATACCTGTGTTCTGAGTTCCCTGTTGATGCAGAAGGTTTTGAATTTGTTGAGATAATTGACGGTACCTACATTTATGAAAACCGACATTTTCGCTCACGAGCGTGGCTTCAATCCTCCAAAGAACTGGATGAGACGGGCGGCAATTTGTTGGATGCAGAGATCGAATTCATTGAGCAAAACCCCAATTCCATTCAAGTGAAGGTATCGGGAGGTGGCGGGCACCTGGTGCTGTCAGAAATCACTTACCCGGGCTGGCAGGTGACAGTAGATCAAAAACCAGCGGAGTTAGTATCCATCGAGGGCCTGCTACGAGGCGTGGAAGTACCGGACGGCAACCATGAAGTCGTGTTTCGATTTCGCCCATTAACAGTCTATCTTGGGGCGGCCATTTCACTCCTGTCTGTAGCAGGTGGTTTCATCTGTCTGCTCATCCTTCGAAAACGAAGAGGATCTCATGTTTGAGTCGAAACGGGAACGCAACTGGATCCTGACAGCGAGTGTGATTCTGTTGTTTATTACCACTGTACCGTACATTTATGCGTATAGCCAAAATGACCAATACAAGTTTACAGGATTTTTGTTTGGCGTTGAAGACGGGAATTCCTATATCGCTAAAATGCTTCAGGGGGCAGAAGGGGAATGGCTGTTTCGGTCTCCATACACCACCGTGGAACAGAGAGGCTTTCTGGCTTTCGTTCCGTATATGTTGATTGGCAAACTGACCAGCGAGTCTGGGCAGCATGATCAGCTTGTTTTTTTGTTTCACGCCTTTCGCTGGCTGACGGGGATTTTGCTGATTTTTGTTACGTACCTGTTATGCGCTCAATTTATCACGAGCATCACGCTCCGACGGATGGCAACGCTCATCGCTGTCGCGGGTGGAGGAAGCGGGTGGTTTGCGCTGCTGGATCCGGGTCATTTAATTTTTGGGATACCGCTGGAAGTATACTCCCCGGAGACATTTGGATTTCTTTCCCTGTTTGGTTTGCCGCACTTGCTTGCAGCACGGGCATTTTTACTTTTGGGATTCCTGTTCTTCTTCAGAAACCCAAAGAATATCATGAACAGTCTTACCGGCGGTTTTTGCTGGTTGATGACCGGTTTTTTTCAACCGCTCACGATCGTTACGGGATGGGTTTATCTGGGCGGAATGACCGGTGTCTGGATTTTAATCATTCTGGCGAAGCAACAGCATAAAACTGACCTGAGATGGCATGTTCTGCCAGTTGTTCGTTCCGCAGTCATCATGGTTTTGGTATCCTCCCCGTGGGTTATTTATAATTTGATTTGCTTTTCAACCGACCCTTACCTGAAGCAATGGGCAGCACAAAATTTGATCACATCACCTGCTGTACCGGATTACCTCCTATCCTTTCTGGTTTTCGTTCCATTCGCTGTAAAAGGGGTAATTCATTCCTGGCCAAAATCCAGTGAGATCAAATGGCTTTTCCCATTGACAGTGTTGATCGTTTTTCCTGTTCTGGCGTACGCCCCGTTTAATATGCAGCGACGGCTTCCGGATGGTATCTGGTTGGTGATCGGCATACTCGCGATCAGTGCCTTTGAGCACGGAAAAACCAGGAAATCTCTGGTTGCTCCTACGGTACTGACAGCCTTTTCAATGATCACCCCGATTTTGATTCTGATCGGGGCAACTCAATCCGTTAGGGTACCTTCCGTTCCGATTTTTCAGCCCCGGGCTCAGGTGGAAGCTTTTGAATGCCTGGATGAAGTTGCTGAGCACGGCAGCATTGTTCTGGCAGCCTATGAAACTGCCAACGCCTTGCCAGCCTGGGCAGATGTTTATGTCCCGGTCGGTCTTGGACCGGAGAGTGCCAATTTCACAGAGGTATTACGGGATGTGAAATCGTTCTATTCCGGCGATCTCTCATCAGATCAACAAATTGACCTTCTACAGAAATACGCGATTGATTACGTTTTTCATGGTGCGCAGGAAAAGAAACTGGGTGATTGGAACCCGGTTCAGGAAGGATTTCTCCAAAAAGTCTGTGAGCAAAATGGGTATGCCGTTTACGAGGTCACGATCAAAGACCGAATCGAAAAACAAAAATGAAGAACTTTAAAACGAATATCTATTATTTACCCATTCTTGTTTTTCCGATACTGCTGTTCTCGTCGGCTGTGTTAGGCGGGAAAGCTCTATTTTGGGGTACACCGGCCTTGCAGTTTATCCCATGGCACTCACTGGCGATCAATATGCTTGAAAACGGACGACTGCCGCTTTGGAATTCTTTGAACGGTATGGGAGCTCCGCTGGCAGCCAATTATCAGACCGCGCTATTTTATCCACCCAATTGGATCGCTTTACTGGTTGGACATCTGTTTGGTACAGGATGGTTGGCCTGGACACATACCCTGCTCATCATGCTTCATCTGATCTGGGCCGGTTTCGGAATGGCCTACCTGATGCGAGTTCTGGGGTATGGCAAGGTCAGCCAGATGATTTCAGAACTGGCCTTCTCACTATCCGGGTTTTTTGTTGCGCGAGCGGGCTTTTTCAGCATGATTTGGGCCGGAGCCTGGCTGCCGTGGATCATCGCGATGGCTTCCCATATCACTTTCCCCGGAATAACTTCTCCTGAGCAAACTCAAAAACGTCCGCAGGTTTTACTCGTAATATGTTTAGGGATGCAATTGCTGGCGGGTCACGCACAACTGACATGGTATTCATTATTGCTGCTGGCCGCCTGGGTGACCAGCGGCGGGTGGATTTCCAACCGATGGAAGGGGGTATGGGAAGCCTGGAAACGACTGGTTCCGGCCGGGATTATCGGCGCCGGGCTGGCAGCCATCCAACTGGTTCTCACTGCCCAATATTTATTGCTCTCATCCCGTAACTCAACCGTTGATTTTGAAAGTGCATTAACCTATTCGCTCTGGCCTTGGCGGTTGCTTGGTTTTCTGGCTCCGGATCTGTTTGGGAACCCGGGAACCGGCAACTTCTGGGGATACGGCAGCTTCTGGGAAGATGACCTTTACATCGGGGTGCTGCCATTTTTGCTGGCGCTTTCAACCCTTCCGGAAATATGGCGTAAAAACTCACCGGGGACGGACGCGGCGTCGAGTAGATTGTTGAGCCGATTTTTGTGGGCGCTTACCGCTATTTCGATCGTGCTTGCATTGGGG
>DAISXR010000023.1:6398-33646 GCA_036825755.1 Anaerolineaceae bacterium | reverse complement strand
GTTGAGCCGATTTTTGTGGGCGCTTACCGCTATTTCGATCGTGCTTGCATTGGGGAAAAACACTCCAATATTCCCCTTTATATTTAAATATATTCCGACCTTTGATATGTTCAATTCACCGGCCAGATTTATGTATTGGGCATTGTTCAGCCTATCCATCCTGGCAGGTATCGGCTTTGAGCGCTGGCGAAAACCAACCAAAAAAGGCCTGTACTGGCTTCGCCTCGGTACCGCAGGTGGTTTTGCCGTAACACTGGGCGCATTTTTGGCTTTATTCGCGCTTCAGGATGTAGCTATCACTTTTATCCGAGCCGCTGCTTTCTGTGGATTGTTTCTTTTCATAAGCGGATTGTTGACTTTGACACAACCTTCTATAGAGAACGCGAGAAAAAGAGAAATCTGGCAGATCGTCGTGGTTTTATTCATCGGTATGGATCTGTGTGTGATGAACTGGCCGTCCGTGCCATTGATTAATCAAGATTTTTATGATGAAACCTCAGTCTCGTCGCTGGTTGACCAAAACAACACCGGGAGAGTCTACCTGCATCCCAGCGATGAATACTTCCTCAAATTCAAAAGATTTCTTCAATTTGAAACCTATCAGATTGATGAGGATTGGGCTAACCTGCACGACATTCTGATACCGGATCTGAATATTTTCCAGGGCGTACGCTCTGTCAATAATTTTGATCCGCTGGTGACACAACGATATCGGACGTGGATGGATTATGTAAACGGACTTGCCCCAGATGAACGACAAAACTGGTATCACCTGATGGACGTCTCCACCGTGATCCGAAGAGATCGCATGAGCCAATCTGGCGTAAAGAGTATCTCTGTACCTGATAATCAACGTTTCAGGCTGTACAACTGTGCCACCGTGGTTGAAAAGCCTGAAGAGGTGTGGCAAGAGTTGAAAGAACAGATGGAGGGTGCGAACACCAGTCTCGATGATCTTCCCCTGATTGTGGAGGGAGACGTGGATGGGAATGCATGCCAGGTGAACGGTCAATATCAAATTACCGTCATTACCGAGCAACCAGGATATATGGAACTGGAGCTTACCGGTACAGAACCCGGCTGGTTGATGGTTTCGGAGAGCTGGTACCCGGGCTGGCAGGCGACGATTCAGGGAAAAAAGGTTGATGTTTATCCAGGCAACTATCTGTTCTTAGCAGTTAAAGTACCGGCAGGTACAAGCCGGATCGTGCTTGCTTACCGGCCGGGCATCTTCTGGATCGGTTTAGGAATATCCATATTCTTCGTGACCATCACGATACTATTTTGGGTACATCTCACAAAAAATGTAACAAACAAAGGTTGATATAATTAATCTCATTGTTGAGCGAGGGGTGAGCATAAACCGAAGAACGCAATAAGGCCAAATTCCCTTTTTGATCTCATTGAACAGACAGGAATTTTCACCAGACTGAAGATAAGAAAGAACTTGCGAATGGATGCCAAATCAACTACCCAATTGGATGTCAGTACGATTCAAGCGTTCGTCGAAAAACTCGTCCGCAATCTTGAAAAAGTGATCATCGGTAAAAGGCAGGCGCTCGAACAGGTAGCACTGGGATTGCTGTGTCAGGGGCACCTGCTCATCGAGGATGTGCCCGGCGTTGGCAAGACCATGCTGGCTCGCAGCCTGGCCAAATCCATTGAATGTACTTTTCGGCGTATTCAGTTTACGCCGGATATGCTGCCTAGCGATGTGACCGGGGTGTATATCTTCAACCAGATCACGAGGCAATTCGAATTCAGACCCGGACCGATTATGTCTCAGATCGTACTGGCGGACGAAATCAACCGCGCGACACCTAAAACACAGTCGGCTTTGCTGGAGGCCATGGAAGAGCGACAGGTGACGGTTGATGGGATCACACATCCACTGGCAGTTCCATTCATGGTACTGGGCACACAGAACCCCATTGAGTATGAGGGAACCTTCCAGCTTCCGGAAGCACAACTGGACCGTTTTCTGATGCGGGTCAAATTGGGTTATCCATCCATGAAAGATGAAATAACCATTCTTGAAAAACAGCAAATTATCCATCCCATTGAACAGCTTGAACCGGTAGCTACCGTGGAAGAGGTGATCAGTATGCAGAAACTGGTGCGGCATGTGTATGTTGCGCCGGTGATTAAGCAATATATTGTGGAAATGACACGTTCCACTCGCAGTAATACAGATGTGTATTTAGGATCCAGTCCACGTGGAAGCCTGGGCTTATTCCGTGTTGGACAGGCGAGGGCTGCCATCAACGGAAGAGATTATGTTCTGCCTGATGATATCAAGGCCATCGCCGGTCACGTGCTGCCACATCGCATGATGATCGATCCGGCTGCCCGATTGAGAGAAATCAACCCGGATTTGATCGTGGAAGAGATTTTACGAACTCTTCCTGTTCCTGGTGGTGATCTGACTCGTAAATAAACCCCATGCAAATCCGCGGAACGTTCTGGGCTGTTCTGGTGATCCTGCTGGCATCCATTGCCGGGCTGATTATTACACGCGCCGGTGTGTATTACCGGTTAATCATTTTCACCAGCCTGCTGATCCTGTTGAGCTGGATCTGGGCAAAACTATCTATTCAAAAGGTCTACTTGAAAAGGGAATCACGTGGTGAACGGCAGCAATTGGGACAGGTATTTGAGGAACAATTCACCGTCTCCAATATTTTCCCGCTTTCCAAACCCTGGATCGAGATCGAGGACGCGTCTAAAATGCTCAGTACCGGGTCAACCCGCGTACTTACGATGATGAAGCCCCAATCGGTGCGCACCTTTTCCGGTTATACGTAGCTTTCCAAACGTGGCGAGTATGCGTTAAGCCCGACAATTTTGTACTCAGGTGATCCTTTTGGTCTGTTTCTGGCCAAAAAAGTGATTGAAACCAAAGAGCAACTGCTGGTTCTACCCATGTTGTTCGATATCGCACGTTTTCAACTGCCTGCCGGTATGGTACCTGGCGGAAGCAGTTTCAGAAGGCGAACCCGTGAAGTCCAGCCGCCCAATGCGGCCGGAATTCGCGAGTATGCACCGGGCGACTCGCTCAATCGGATACACTGGCCAACTACTGCCCGACGTGACCGGTGGATGGTGAAGGAATTCGAACAGGACCCGCAAGCAGATATCTGGGTTTTACTGGATGCTCAAAGCGAGGTTCATATCCGCGCAGAAATCCCAGAACAGGATCTGGAACAGATCCCGCTTTGGTGGCTGCACCGCTCTACCTATAAATTGCCTCCAGATACATTTGAATACGCCGCCAGTCTGGCAGGGTCGATTGTGCGGTATTTTTCCCGATCTGGGCAGGTGGTGGGATTTGCAAGCCAGACCAGAAAGCGTATTGTTCTGTCATCCGAGCGCGGAGAGCGACAGTTAAAGAAAATTCTAAAAACGCTTTCGCTGATGAGCCCTGATGGAAATGATCCGATCATCAGTCTGGTAGAAACACAGGCGGCTTTTCTGCCGCGCGGCAGTACCGTGATCATCATCACCCCCTCCACCCATCCATCCACAGTGGCCGCTGCTGCGTCGTTGATCAGACGGGGGATGAACCCGGTGATCATTCTGCTCGATCCTTCCAGCTTTGGCCGCTATTACGGTGTTTCAACGGTTGTCGGAAGTTTACAAAAATGGAAAGTCCCTCACCTGGTGGTGCGGTTTGGTCAGGATTTAAAACAGGTCATCGAACACGGATTTCCAGAAACTCAGGTAAAATAAGGCGATTACCACCTGTAGATCGGGATTTTGCATCAACATTTTCATAACAACCTACACCACGATTGAACAGGAAAATTGATTGGAGAAAACGATGAATAAAGAACGCTTACCTTCCTATGGAGGTCAAGCTTTGATGGAAGGCGTGCTGATGCGCGGATCGCGTACCGCCGCCGCTGCCGTACGGAAACCCGATGGAACCATTGAAATCATAAAAGAAGACCTTTCCGGCATTTACCTCAGTCGAATTCGGAAAATCCCATTCTTGCGAGGATTGATCGGATTATGGGATTCGCTGGGGCTGGGAACTCACTTTTTAACGCTTTCAGCCAACTTGCAGGCTGAAAAAGAGGAAGAAAAAATTGATGGCCCGGCGATATTCCTGACGATCGCTGTAGCGCTGCTGATTTCGGTCGGACTGTTCTTCATGCTGCCTGCGCTGTTGGGGCAGTTATCCGAAACTGCTCTGACCTGGGATCCATGGTTCAGCAACCTGTTGGAAGGTATTGTCCGCCTGATTTTGATCATTCTGTATATCTGGGCAGTGGGCAGAATGAAAGATATCAAGCGGGTGTTTGCCTATCACGGGGCAGAACACAAAACGATCAACGCGTTTGAAGATGGGGCAGAATTGACCCCTGAAAATGTTTCAAAGTATTCTGTTGAGCATCCGCGCTGTGGGACGGGTTTCCTGCTGATTGTGGCAGTCGTCAGCATTTTTGTATTTACGCTGTTAGGTCCGATGAGCATTTTCTGGCGGCTGGCGACACGTGTTCTGTTTATCCCCATCATTATCGGGATATCTTATGAGTATATGCGCTGGACTGCCAACAATATGGATAAAAAATGGGTTCGGATATTGGTAACGCCAAATTTGATGCTGCAAAGGCTGACCACCCAGGAACCTGATCTGGATATTCTGGAAGTTTCTATTACCGCTTTCAACGCCATGTATGAGACGGAGAAAGCCTGGCAGGAAGAGCAGGCAAATAAAGCCGCCCACGAAGATGAACTTCTTTTGAAACCGGAAGCGTATTAGTTTTACCAATTTTTCTCGAGGCTGGCCTGGTAAACGGGGTGGTCCATGAAACAATGGCAGCAAATATTTCTGGGGATCATCATTGGATTGATGCTGGCTGCCGTATTGCTTCTGATCACCGGTCGACCAAAAGGCCGGTCTTTGATTCTATCCGCTGCACCCATCGCATCGAACATCATGGTACATGTGGATGGAGAGGTCGTTCATCCCGGCGTGTATTCCCTTCCGCCCAGCAGCCGTGTGATTGATGCAATTGAAGCGGCAGGTGGTTTTGCGTTTGGAGCTGACACGGCAGCAGTCAATCAGGCGAGCTTCCTTTCAGATGGAACCCGGATTTTCATCCCCAAGGAAGGGCAGACCCTTGTTAGTACAGATCCAGACGACGAAGCTGCACTTCTTTTATCGGCGGAGAAGATTGACATCAACACCGCAACAGGTGATTTACTGGAAACACTGCCAGATATCGGCCCTAAAACCGCCGAGCAGATCATTTTGTATCGCCAGGAAAATGGGAACTTTGTTAGAATTGAAGATATAATGAACGTCCCTGGTATCGGCCAGACGACGTTTGATACGATTAAAGATCTCATTGTGGTGGAGTAAGAGAAGAATGGATACAAAACAGAAACTGGAAGCTTCATTGAAGGAAGCCATGCGGTCGGGAAATGAATTACGAAAACGAACGATCCGCCTGGCATTGGCCAGTATAAAACAGGCAGAAATTGACGGCGGGGCTGCGTTGGATGACGCTCGCGAGCTCGCAATTCTTCAAAAGGAAGTCAAAACGAGAGAAGAATCGATCGAAGGCGCAAAAGCAGCCAACCGAACGGATTTGATTGAAACAGCCAGTTTTGAAATCGATGTTCTGAAGGAATTCCTCCCCAAACAATTGAGCCGTGAAGAAGTTACCAGCCTGGCCTTGGAAGCCATCTCTGAGACCGGTGCGACCAAACCTGCCGATATGGGAAAAGTGATGAAGGCTCTCCTGCCCAAAGTGGCCGGACGAGCATCAAGCGGTGCCGTGAGTGAAGTGGTCAAAACTCTACTGAATGAGCGTGTCTGAAAAACAGCCATTTTTCAGCAAATTGATCAGCAACCCGAAGTTGTTTCGTGTTGCAATATTGATTATCACGGCTGCGCTTGCTCTTCTGGCGCTGGTTTACCCGTTTACCATCCGACCGTATTCATTTCCATTGCAGGCAGGGGATGTTGCTCCGCAGGATATTCTTGCACCGCGAAATCTTTCATTTCAGAGCGAAATTCTTACCAATCAGGCGCAACTTGAGGCTGAAGAGAAAATTTCCCTGGTTTATTTGCCGCCTGATACAGCCATCGCTCGAAATCAGATTGATCTGTTGAGCAAAGCACTGGATTTTATCGAAATCACACGACTTGATCCGCACTCCAGCACTGCTCAAAAGGTTGCCGATTTGCAGGCGATCGAAGCCATGCAATTGAATGAGAACGTCATCCGACTGGTGCTGACGGCGGATGATGAAACATGGAATCTGGTACGAACCGACTCACTGCGCGTGCTCGAACAGGTGATGCGAAATACAATCCGGGATGACCGGCTGCGCGATGCTCAGCGAAATGTTTCAGCCTATGTGAGCTTTTCACTGACCGAAGATCAGACTGATGCCGTCATTGCATTGGTCACACCCTATATCGTACCCAATAGCCTGTACAGCCCTGAATTGACCAATGAGGCCATTCTGCAGGCGGTCGAAGCGGTAAAACCAGCGATTTCAACGTATTTGGAAGGGGAAAAAATCGTTGAACGGGGACAGATCATTTCGCCTTTGGTGTATGAAGCTCTGGTGTCTTTTGAACTCGTTCAGCCAGGCAGTAATCCAAGAACCATCGTTGCGGCATTGATTCTGGTGATCCTGGGTTGTGCGTACCTTGTTTTCTATTTCCACTATCGCCAGATACCTGACTTGGAAGAGTTGAACTGCGTATTGATGGTTTCCATTTTTTTCATCCTCTTCCTGACGGGAGCCAGGTTGTTTGACCCGGCCAATGAATTTTTGCTGTTCCTTTATCCGGTTTCTGCCCTGGCGTTATCGATTGCCTTCCTGTATAAACGCGACATCAGCCTTGGGATTATCCCAGTCATCAGTATTTTCGCTGCTTTTGGAATGAATCACAGCACCATGCTCACAGTGTACTACCTGCTCACCAGTTTGATTGGCGTTCTGGTCCTGGGCAACGGGCGCCGGATAGCGAGCTTCTTTTGGGCAGGATTGGCTGTCAGTGCCACCGGTATTGCGGTGATTTTGGCCTATCAGTTACTGAATACCGTAATCGATTGGACTGAGATTTTTCCCCTGGTTGGGGCTGCCTTTATGAGCGGCCTGGCCTCTGCGGGTTTCACGCTTTTATTCCAGTTTGTAATCGCACAGTTACTCGGTCTGACGACACCTCTCAGGTTGATCGATCTCTCCAGACCGGATCACCCTCTTTTGCAGTATCTACTGCGCGAGATACCCGGTACCTATCAGCACAGCTTGCAGGTAGCCAATCTGGCTGAACAGGCAGCGGATGTGATCGGCGCAGATTCTTTGCTGGTGCGTGTAGGCGCACTTTATCATGACGCAGGAAAGGCCATCAACCCGACCTATTTTATTGAAAATCAGATGCCAGGCATGTCCAACCCGCATGATAACCTGGATCCGCAAGTCAGTTCCCAGATTATCACAAAACATATTCGTGATGGGGTGTACCTGGCAAAAAAGTATCGCCTGCCACCGCGAATTCAGGATTTTATCCGCGAACATCACGGTACCATGATCACCAACTACCAGTACTCAATCGCAGTTCAAAACGCAGGAAATGACCCTCAGAAGGTGGATTCGAATAAATATCGTTATCCTGGCCCGGCGCCCATGTCAAAAGAAACAGCGCTGCTCATGCTGGCAGATAATGTTGAGGCACGCGCCAGGGCGATTTTGCCAAAAACAGAAGATGAATTGCGTGAACTGGTACGTAAAACGTTTGATTACATGAATTCGCAGGGGCAGTTGCTCAATACGGAACTGACGCTGCACGATTTGTATCTGATCCAGGAATCGTTCATCAAAACCCTGAGAAATACTCATCATCTGCGTTTGAAGTACCCTGATCTGGTCACATCCGAGGACTCGGAAAACCACATCGAAAAAATGACACCAACCAATGGAGAAAATCTGGCATCATGATTAATCTGGTCATTAATGAACGGTTTTCCACTCAGTATCCGGAAGATTTTCTGGAGCTTATTGGCGAGAACGCGCTGAAATGCCTGGGAGAAGAGCAATCCGATCTGACCATTGTTGTGGATGATGATGCCTTTATTCAAAACCTGAACCGCCAGTATCGTGGGATTGATTCCGCCACAGATGTGTTGAGCTTCGAGATGGGGTATATCGACCCGGAAACCAGCCGAAAGTATCTGGGCGATATCATATTGTCCGCTGAAACCCTCGCCCATAATGCTGAGCAAACTCATACGGCGATTGGTGAAGAGACGCGCACCTTGATTGTGCATGGTATTTTGCATCTGTTAGGTTATGACCATTCGACCGATCAGGAGCAAAAAGTGATGTGGGCAAAACAGGCGGAAGTCGTCAATTTTATCAAACAGCAGATTTGAGTCTGGTAAAGAGACTTAATGGATAAATTTTTCCGGACCCGTGGAAAATCTTTTCAATACGCATTCTCCGGCTTGAGATATGCACTCCGGACCCAAAAGAATTCCTGGATCCATTTATTCTTCACCATCGCGGCCATTTGTGCCGGTGTTTTACTAAAAATCACCGCCCTTGAGTGGACGGTAATTATTTTTTGTATTGGTTTGGTATGGCTGGCCGAGTTATTGAATACTGCGCTTGAAACGGCTGTGGATCTGTTTTGTCCTGAGTATCACCCTCTGGCAAAAGTCGTCAAAGATGTAGCGGCCGGAGCTGTTCTGGTGGCGGCCCTGATTTCTGTGGTGATTGGATTGATCATTTTTGGGCCGCCATTGTCCCATCTTTTATTCGGCTAAATTTATAGGTACTCTCTCAGATTGTGTTCCACTGCATAGGCAGCAGCTTCAGCACGATTACTGACACCCAGCTTCGAAAGAATACTGCTCACGTAGTTCCTTACGGTACCTTCACCCAGGTAAAGCGCCTTGGCAATTTCACGGTTTGTTTTACCCTCAGAGACCAGTTGCAAAACATGCTTTTCCTGCTGGCTTAAATTAGCAAAGGCAGAGGCTTCTTCTTCTTTTACTGCACGGCGTACTTCCTGAAATACACGCTGGGTAACGGCCGGATCCAGCATGGATTCACCACGCGCAACCGATTCCAACGCGCGGATGAGGTCCCCACCGCCGATTTGCTTTAATACATACCCGGAAGCGCCAGCGCGGATTGCTGAAAAGAGCATTTCATCCTCTGCGTACGAGGTGAGCATGACCACACGGGTATCAGGATGGTCTCGGATAATCTCTTCGCAAGCTTCAATTCCTGAAACGCCGGGCAGCCGAATATCCATGAGAACAATATCAGGATGATACCGGGATGTGTTCTCAATGGCTTCTTTGGCAGAGGCTGCTTCAGCGACCACCTCGAAATTTTGATGGTGTTCGAGAAGGGCTTTAAGGCCTAAACGAACCACTTCGTGATCATCAACCAGGAGGATTTTTTGCTTTTTCATGTTTATTTAATTTCTCCAGATTAGTTCAGTATAATTAGGATCAGGCCAGAATGCAAGTATAATGTCGCATTGTTTTATCAGCTTTCCATCACAGTGAAAGCAGAAAGTACGTAACCACGATGACAGACAAAAAACCTGTTCAAATCTCTCCGGACGCCATTCGATCCCCTTATCTGGATCAATTGAGAAATGGGCACCAATATCAGGGCCGATCCAATGATTGCGGGCCCTATTGTACAGCAGCCGTCATCCATACCGTTAAGAGGAAGAAAGTTTCAGGCGTTGAACTGGGGCAACGGATGGCTGGTGTCAAATGGAAAGGTATTCTGCCAAAAATCTATCGCATTCGCAACTGGGCTACCTTTCCCTGGGGGATTCGAAACATGTTGAAAGATGAGCATATACCTGCCCGGTGGAGCGTTTTTCAAAAAGTGGAGACCCTGCAATCTCTGCTATCTCAAAACGTAATGCTGATCGTCATTGTGGGTCGTTTTTTCCCGAGTTGGGCTCATTATAAAATTCTGACCGCTTATGATCCAAATCGCGGTTATGGATTTATTGATTCAGCTTATAAAACCAGTGAGGTGCATTGGGATAAGGCAGAATTATTTGAAAAGTACTGGAAAAATTATGGATCCCAAATCATCAGTATCTACCCGGATGGACTTCCTGAAAAGAAAACGAGATCAGACAGCCAGGTTGAACAATGAAACGGAAAGTTCTGATTATTAACCGAAACCAACCCCATATCTCACGCATATCAGCAGAGATACGCCTGGATTTTTGGGGAACATTTCGCGGTCTGATGTTTCAAAAGACGGTTACAGAGGACACCAGCCTGATACTGGATCAGAAGCGTGACAGCCGTTTGGACAGTTCCATTCACATGCTGTTTATGAATTTTGATATTGCTGCCATCTGGGTTAACGCTGCCATGCAGGTAGTGGATACTCGCCTGGCAAAACGTTGGGCGCTCGCATATATGCCCAAATCTCCCGCAAGATATATCATTGAAGGACCGGTCCAGCTACTGGATCAATTTACAACTGGTGATCAACTTGAATTCAGATATGAATAAAGTAAAAATTTTGTTTTCCTATCTTGTTATAGCAGTATTTTTCTTCAGTCCAGTTACGGTAAAGGCTCAAACAGAACCTGAATACCCTTATTACGTCATCCAGAGCGGTGACACGCTCAATGTGGTAGCGCAACGATTTGGCGTTTCTGTGGATGAAATTATCAAATTAAATGAAATCGCAGATCCGAACGCTATCGCTATTGGCGATGCCTTGAAGATACCCGGTTTTGAGGGCGTGCAGGGTGAGCTCGTATTGCATACCATTCAGTTAGGGGAAAGCTATCAATCCTTGACGGAACAATACCAGTTTCCTGCAAATCTGCTCGCCAGACTGAATCGATTGTTGAGCCAGGATGAAATCTTTGTCGGCTCGAGATTAATTCTACCCATCGCCGAAGACCGGCAGCCCATGCAGATATTTGCCATCCAAACCGATGACCAAACCCGACTGGAGCTTGGTGCAGGTAAGCTGATCAATCCGTGGTCTATTGTGTTGGATAACCAGGATGTGTCATCCAGCCGAAACCTTCAAGGTGATATGTTGTATACAACATCTTCGGCAGAAGAACAAACAGAACTGGTTTCCATTCCGGGCATTCAATCCCTCAGCATAACCCCGTTGCCTTTTGTGCAGGGGAAGACCATCGAAATCAGAGTAAAAACGCTTGTACCCATGGATCTGACTGGGACGATTGGCGGTAAATCCATACCGTTTTTCCAGATAGCAGACCTAGAGTATGCGGCCTTGCATGGGATCTCTGCCCAGGCCGATACGGGTGTGATCTCTATTCAACTGGAGGGGACCAGCGAAGGTGAAAAACTGTTCGCGCTCGATCAGCGGATATTAGTGGAATCCGGTTATTACGGTGAAGACCCGGCAATTAATGTTGACCCGGTGACAATCGACCCTGCCGTGACAGAACCCGAGCAGGAACTTGTTGAAGGAATCACCTCGGTGATCAACCCTGAACGATATTGGTCCGGTATGTTCCAGTATCCGGTGGATGAGCCCTGCTTAAGTGGTGGTTATGGTGGAAGCAGAGTCTATAATGGCACATTTCATTACTATCACACCGGTATCGATTTTGCCGTCTGCACGGCAGCGAATGCCAATATCTATGCCGCTGCACCCGGCCGGGTTGTTTTTGCGGGTCCACTCACGGTCCGGGGCAACGCAGTCATTATTGATCATGGGTGGGGCGTTTTTACCGGTTACTGGCATCAATCCAGTCTGTCAGTCAAGGAAGGTGACATTGTCGATACCGGACAGATTTTAGGTATCATCGGAACGACCGGAAGATCAACAGGCTATCATCTTCATTTTGAGGTTTGGGTGAACGGTACCCAGGTAGATCCATCGGAATGGTTGGAAGTTGAATTTCCATAGCCGCATTTTTCCCTTAGAGTAAGTAGGGTATAATAACTGGGCAACGTACAAGTTTTTCTATAGACCAGTTTGTCAGACGGATTTTATGACACGATTAGAACTTTCTCTGCGTGATGATTATTGGGAACAACTGGATATCTCCGAATCGGATATCAACTATCTGTATAATTACCTGATTGAAGAAGAAAAACCAACCCCTCTCAGCGAACTGGTAGAGGTGTTTGTTTCTGCACGGATTAAGCAGATCCAGGCTGTTTTTGATAAGAAAATGCAAGCCGAAGGGAAGATTTTTCTCCCGAAAGAGACCTATCAGGTTGGGGATCAACTGGTCTTTCCGGCTTTTGATTGGAAGAAGGGAGAAGTCACCTCTAAAAGGGAAGGCAACAACCCTGAGGTCCCACCTTTTGAAGTGATTGGCGTTCAAATGGAAGATGGAACGCAAAGGTTGATCGCTACAGGCCTGGCGGAACACGCCCTGAATAATCCGATGGTCCAGGAAGGTGATCGGGATTCTTTAAAGGCTGATGAAATCATCAAGCAACACGGGAAAGCCATTTCTGAAACCATTGAGAAGAATATTTCCAAAAATCCTGACCTGGTATGCATTGCCAACAAGTGGTTTGCCAGGGCTCTGCTGGTAGATGTAAATATCGGATACCGAAATTTAGCGGAAGCTTTACTGGATATGGAAGGCGGAGGGCCGCTCACATCGCAGGAAATTTTAAAGCAAATTGATCTGCCGACAGATGTGAATGACGAACTTACGGAATTCTCTCTTAATTATGCACTACACCAGGATGATCGCTTTGATGAGGTGGGTGCGACAGGCGAGGTGAACTGGTTCTTAAAGCGACTTGAACCCGAGTGGGTTCAACGTCAACCAAAATATCTGCAGTTCCAGCCTGTTGATTATGATCAACCCTCTGTTCAGTCGATGCTTGAAATGATCTCAAGGCAAATCGTGGATGAGTTGGAAGATCACCCGAGGCCAGTTGACCAGCAACAGGAAATAGTCATCAACCTGCTATATCCGCACTGGCGTTCAGGCGCATTGCCGCTGGCGGTAGAGGTATCACATCTTTTCCCAACAGCACTTGAATCAGATCGTGTACAGTTCACATTCATCGACGAGCAGACCGGTAAGATATTTTCAGGATGGGTTGTCAGGCCTATGCATTATATTGGGGGATTATTGGAATGGTATGACGAAAATGGGGTGATACCGGGTTCGATGATCCATTTACGCAAGGGCAAACGCGATGGCGAAGTCATTATTGGGCTGGGAAGGCGAAGGCCCACCCGCGATTGGACGCGTACGGTTTTGGTCGGCGCGGATGGCGGGGTTGTTTTCGCGATGCTCAAGCAGATGATCACCACCGATACCGACGATCGTATGGCGATTTATGTCTCGGATAAAGATGCTCTTGACAGACTGTGGGATACCACGAAACCCGGTAAATATGAATTGACACGCATCATCATCGGTATGATGCGGGAACTGATCAAACTCAATCCTCAGGGGCATGTTCACTTCGAGGAACTTTATGCTGCCGTCAATTTACGGTTCCGCTGCCCTCCGGGGGTGATACTGAGCATTTTGATGGAACAGCCGTGGGCATCACATTTGGGCGATTTATACTTCAACCTGAACCGTGAATTTCTGGAGAAATAGCGATGGACTCGCCTGATGTACCTCGTAGAAGCCTAATCAAACCAACCATTCAAACACCTTTTCATATTGATTTTGATTGGTGGATGAATACTGATTCAAACTGGAAAATTCATTTACAGGCATGCCTTTGTGACGAGCACCGCGCAAAATTTGCGGATCTTGAGAAAATGGAAACCATTGACTCGATCGACCCGGAGACAGCCGAGGTTAGGCTGGTAGATGGGCTTCTTCATATCCTGATGTCGCATTGTGCCAATCAACCTGATTTCATCACCAGTTTCACCACAGTTGTGGATGTGGCATTTCGAACATTACTGGCCAACGGTAATTCGCCTCTTTCGTCCGAACAAATAGGGGCAGCAACCGGGCGTAACCCCGATGTGATATTGCGGACATTAGCCGGGCCAAGAGTTTACAAAGGCTTACGTCCTTTCGTCGGGAATCCAAAAAGCTAGTCATTAAAAGTCTTCCACTCCCCCCAAAAAAATGATAGAATTCGTTTTTGGGGGATTATTTATTAATAGAATATTGCAGGCCCTTGTAGCTCAATGGACAGAGCAGCAGCCTTCTAAGCTGTTGGTTGTGGGTTCGACTCCCGCCAGGGGCGCCAATTTTCTACATCGTCAATAAGTGGGAAAAATGCGCGCAAAAAATGAACAGGCCTCACCAGAAAAATCAGAAGCTTATCTGAGGAATGGCGAATTTCCAGATTGGCATTTTCGTTCAAATCAACAAAACTGGAGTCCACCGGCAGATGTATATGAAACCGGCAAAGAGATCGTGGTCAAAGTTGAAGTGGCCGGTATGGAAACGAATGATTTCAATATCGATTACTCCAATTCAATTTTGACCATTCAAGGCACACGACCGGAAGTTGCGGAGAAGAAGGCATTTCACAGGATGGAATTGAGATACGGATATTTCCGTCTGAGATTTGAAATCAATATCCCGATTGATCCGGGCGGGATCCTCGCTGAATATCGAAACGGTTTCTTAACCATCAAACTTCCAAAAGCGGAATCCAGGAAGGTAAGAATTACACCAGAGTAGCCGTGCTCAGGGGATCACGACAGGAGTTATTGTGACTAATCAATGGAAAATTTTCGGAGAACCCTCCAATCAGGAACAGCCTGAGGAACCGGAATCCGGTTTGGAAGAAGTGATCTTTGACACGGAACCCTCTGACAAAAAACCGCAGAGTTTTCCAGAAACGATCGCCATTCTGCCTTTACGTGGCCTGGTGGTATACCCACAAACCGCGGTGCCGCTCACCATTGGACAGCCTCGTTCAATACGTCTGATTGATGACACCATTGGCGGAGCAGGGAATCGTTTGATTGGGCTGGTAGCGTCAAAAGATATCAACATTGAAAACCCTGGACCGGATGATCTGTACAAAACAGGAACGATCGCTCAGGTTCATCGTTTGTTCCGCGCGCCGGATGATACGATACGGTTACTCGTTCAGGGGGTGATGCGGTTCAATATCCTTGAGATCACTCAAACTGAACCGTATCTGATGGCTCGCATCGAAACGGATCCGGAAACCGTGGAGACCGGTATTGAAATTGAAGCATTAACGCGCAATGTAAGAGACCAGTTCACTCATATCGCACAAATGCTTCCCTCAATGCCGCAGGAATTGATTATCTCGGTTTCCGCGTTAGAAGATCCTCTTCAAACCGCTTACACAATTGCCAATTTCCAGCGTATGGATCTGGGTGAAGCGCAGGAAATTCTGGAGCTGGAATCGACACGTGATAAACTCACCCGATTGGTGGGTATCCTGACACGTGAAAGTGAAGTTCTGGAACTTGGCCAAAAAATCCAAAAAGAAGCCAAGTCTGAAATTGACAAGGTGCAGCGAGAATACTTTTTGCGGGAACAATTGAAAGCCATTCAAAAAGAGCTCGGAGAAGCCGATGAGCAGGCTGTTGAGGTGGAAGAATTCCGCAAAAAGATTGAATCTTCGGGGATGTCGGAAGAGGCAAGAAAGCAGGCCACTCTGGAACTGGACCGCCTGTCAAAACTGCCCACCGCCGCGGCGGAATACGGTGTTATTCGAACCTACCTGGATTGGCTGGTTTCGCTTCCATGGGCACTCTCAACCGATGATAATTTCGACATCGCCCACGCAAGGGATGTGCTGAATGAAGATCATTACGGTCTGAAGGACGTGAAAGACCGTATCATCGAATTCCTGGCGGTTCAAAAATTACGCCAGCAGCGCAGCACTCTTTATGATGAATCAGAAGGGTTGGATAAGATCCGCACCACGCGTGAGGGGATTATCCTGTGCCTCGTGGGCCCTCCCGGTGTAGGGAAGACCTCCTTGGGGCAATCCATTGCGCGTGCCATCAATCGCAAGTTCATCAGAATGTCGTTGGGTGGTTTACGGGATGAAGCTGAAATTCGCGGGCATCGGCGCACCTATATCGGTGCCATGCCCGGGCGAATTTTACAGGCCATGCGACGGTCAGAATCGAACAATCCCATTTTTATGCTGGATGAGATTGACAAATTGGGTTCTGATTTTCGTGGCGACCCCGCCTCCGCACTTCTGGAGGTGCTGGATCCGGAACAAAACAAGGAGTTTCGTGATAATTACCTTGAGGTCGCATTTGACCTCTCAAAGGTGATGTTTATCACCACAGCCAATACGCTTGAATCGATCCCCGCGCCGTTGCTTGATCGTATGGATGTGATCCAGATCTCAGGTTATACCGAAGAGGAAAAAAACAAGATCGCCGAGCATTACCTGGTGCGCAGGCAATTACGTGAAAATGGATTAATGCCCGATGAGGTCACTTTCAGTCATGAGACCATTGAGTTCATCATACAGAATTACACCCGCGAAGCCGGTGTGCGCAGCCTGGAGCGCCGAATAGGTGAAATACTCCGCAAGGTCGTCACGCAGATCAGCCTGAACGAAGAAGCGGATCATGAAATTACGATTGATGATGTAAAAAAGTATCTTGGCAGACCGCGGTTCCCCAAGAGCGAAGAAATGGCCATGCGCACATCTGTACCAGGTGTGGCAGTGGGTCTTGCCTGGACGCCTTATGGAGGCAGCGTGCTGTTTATTGAAGCCACCAAGATGCAAGGGAACCACGGTTTTCAAATTACCGGTTCGATTGGCGAAGCAATGCAGGAATCCGCACGCGCAGCCCTTTCATACATCCGCTCAAAGGCTACCGAATTAGGTTTGGATGAGAACTTTTATAACAATATCGACATTCACTTGCATATTCCCAGTGGAGCGCAGCCAAAAGACGGCCCCTCGGCCGGTGTGACAATTGCCACGGCATTGACCTCATTGTTGCTTAACAAGACCACAAAACCGGATCTGGCCATGACCGGGGAAATCACTTTACGAGGCCAGGTGCTGCCAGTGGGCGGGATTAAAGAGAAAGTTTTAGCCGCGCACAGTTACGGGATCAAAAACATCATCATGCCCCAGCAAAACGAGGTCGATCTGGATGATGTTCCCAAAGAAGTGCTGGATTCAATCCAGTTTTCAATGGTGAAAACCATTGACGAAGTCTTCGAAAATGCTTTTAATTCAGGTCAATATATTGATGTAAAAAAGAACTGATTACGAAAGGCGTTTCGAAAAACCTTGAAAAATATACGATTTGCCATCCTGACTGTATCAGATCGTTCAGCGGCAGGTATACGGGAGGACCTTTCGGGGCCTGCGCTGGTTGAAAGTGTGAAAAAGGCAGGTTGGGAAATCAATCGAACTGAAATCATCCCGGATGAACTGTCTCAAATCCGGGATGTTTTGCTGTCATGGTGTGATGAGAAATGTTCGGATATCATCCTGACAACCGGTGGTACCGGGTTTGCTCCGAGAGACGTTACCCCGGAGGCCACAAAACTGGTGATAGAGCGTGAAACGCCCGGGTTATGTGAAGCTATGCGCTCTACCAGTCTGTCAATTACCCCGCATGCCATGCTGTCACGGGCGGTAGCAGGGATCCGCGGAAATGTACTGATTGTCAATCTGCCCGGCAGCCCTAAGGCCGCTGTAGAGAATTTTGAGATCATCCGACCGGTGCTTTCTCATGCAGTAGAATTACTCAGAAATGACCCCGCTGCTGAAACCGGTCATGCCCCCAAGGGAAACTGAAATCTGCCTGTGTGGGTAGAATGGACCTGCCATGATCATTACAAACGGGAAAATCATCACCTGGGAGAAGCCCAACCGCATTTTGGATGGATACGCCATCCGAATTCAGAATGATACCATCCAGGCAGTAGAACCACAGGAAACATTGTTGCAGCAATACCCGGATGAGCCGGTGATGGATGCCCACGATCAGATCATCATGCCCGGGAATATTTGCGCGCATACACACTTTTACGGTGCATTCTCACGTGGGATGGCTATTCCAGGGAAACCGGCCAGAGACTTCCCGGAAATACTGGAGAAACTCTGGTGGCCGTTAGATAAGGCACTGGACCTGGATGGAGTGGAATATTCCGCGCTGGTATGCATGGCTGAAGCCATACAGCATGGCACAACAACGCTCATCGACCACCACGCATCTCAATACCATATTGAGGGCTCGCTTGATCGAATTGTAGATGCTGCAAAAATATCAAAAATGCGTATAGCCACTTGCTACGAAACAACAAATCGTGATGGCTCACATAAAATTAAGGACGGCATCCAAGAAAATCTTCGTTTTATTGAAGAAACAAAACGAAAGAAATCTTCATTACTGGGCGCGGCTTTTGGTATGCACGCCAGTCTCACACTTGACGATGAAACACTGGCAATGTGCAGAGATATCATCCCCGATGGTGTCGGATTTCATTTACATGCGGCTGAACACCAGGCAGATCAGTTCGATTGCCTGCATAAAAGCGGCACGCGTGTTGTCGATCGTTTGTATCGTTTTGGGATCCTGGGTGAGCGGACCATTCTGGCGCATTGTGTTCACGTGGATGCCCGTGAAATTGAGATTCTCGCAGATACCGGTACATGGGTGACGCATCAACCGCGCTCCAATATGAACAACGCTGTAGGAATGGCAGATATTGAATCGATGCTGCGAGCCGGTGTGCGGCTTTGTCTGGGAAATGACGGATTTTCCAACGCTATGTGGGAAGAGTGGAAAGCGGCTTACTTCGCCCAGAAACTCTGGAACCGGGATCCACGGCGCGGCGGCGGGTACGATATTGCGGAAATGGGAATATACCAGAATGCCTCATTGGCAGAAATGATGTTTGGCAAGCGAATCGGGGTGATTGAGCCAGATGCACAGGCCGATCTTATTTTTGTCGATTATCATCCATTTACTCCCCTCACCGCCGAGAACTTACCCTGGCACATGATCTTTGGGTTCCATGAGAGCATGGTGACCACCACTATAGTCGCCGGGGAGGTGCTGATGTCAGACAGAAAGCTGCTCACGCTGGATATTGATGAAATATCGGAAAAGGCTTTGCAGATCGCCGGTGAAACATGGAAAAGATATCAGAATCTGAGCAGTCCGGCATAAAAGGAAATATATGACCGACTGGTCATCTTATATCGTAAAGTGGAGGATTCATGGTTGAAAAAATAAAAATCGGTATTGTCGGCGGGACCGGAAATGAAGGAAAGGGGCTGGCATACCGTTGGGCAAAGTGCGGACATTCCATCATCATTGGCTCAAGAACACTGGAGAAAGCCGAAGCAGCCGCTGCAGAAATCCGAAGTCTGTTAATTCAAAACGGAGCGGTTTCTGCCATGGAAAATCTTCAAGCCTGTCAGGAAGCGGAGATTGTGGTGTTGACCGTCCCATACTCGGCGCATCGTTCCACGTTGGAAGCCATTCGCGAGGCATTACATGGGAAAATCTTCATCGATGTGACCGCGCCGCTTGTTCCGCCAAAAGTCTCCAAAGTGCAGATGCCCGAAGCAGGCAGCGCCTTAAAAGAGGCAAAAAATATCCTTGGCGATACTGTTCGTGTTGCCAGTGCTTTTCAGAACATTTCACATGAACTGTTGCTGAAAGATGACCCGATTGAATGTGATGTGCTTGTGTGCGGTGAAGATAAAGAGACACGAGCTGTTGTCATTCGACTGGTTGAAGATGCCGGGCTGAACGGCTATGATGCAGGGCCGATCGATAACTCGGTGGTGGTAGAAGGCCTGACTTCAGTTTTGATTGGCCTGAACATCAAACATAAAGTCAAATCATCCGGTATCCGAATCACCGGCATTCAAAAAAGCCAGGACAACTGATGACACTCACCCTGACCGGTATCAATACACTACCCATCGTTGAACCAGGCGCCGATCTGGGGCAGCTTATATGCCGTGCTCTGGAAGAGAGCCATCTTTCATTGGTCGAAAATGATATTGTTGTCATCACGCAGAAAATTGTCTCCAAAGCGGAGAACCGTTTTGTTAATTTATCCGAAGTTCAGCCGTCCACGCGAGCGGTGGAACTGGCACAACAGGTGAACAAGGATGCCCGTTTGGTCGAACTGGTGTTATTGGAAAGCAGGAAAGTCATCAGGGCAGCAAATAACGTCTTGATTGTGGAACACAAACAGGGTTTCATCTGTGCCAATGCAGGCATCGACCATTCAAACGTGAGCGGGCCATGGGGCGAGCAAAGCGACTGGGTTCTGCTGCTGCCTGAGGATTCAGATGCTTCAGCGCGCAGCATCCGGGACGAAATTCAAAAAATCACCGGGATTGCTCCCATTGGAGTGCTTATTATCGATTCTCACAGCCGGGCCTGGCGAGTAGGCACGGTGGGGACCACGATCGGTTTGGCCGGTGTTCCTGGGGTTGTAGATTTGCGTGGTTACAGTGACCTGTACGGATACAAGATGCAATATACTATCATCAGTGCTGCCGATGAACTCGCTGGAGCGGCTTCGTTGGTGATGGGGCAAATTGATGAGCGGATTCCGGTTGTTCATGCGCGCGGTTTTCCCTATTCTCTGCGGGAGAGCAGTCTGAAAGAAATGCTCCGCCTTGAACAAAACGACCTGTTTCGATAACTATGATCACGATTGCATCTCTTTTTGATCGAAAATCCACCAAAAAAACCGGCAAGGTCTGGGATTTGCTCGAGTCGGAATGCGAGATGATTGGGATCAAGAGCATCCCGTATCCACATTTCTCCTGGCTGACGGGAGCGGATTTCGTTGATGATCAGATCAGTCTTTCGTTGTCCGAAATCAGTCAGCAAATGAACACCTTTGAAATCAAAACAGCCGGTTTGGGTGTATTTACAGGCGAATCACCCATCATCTATCTACCCATCATAAAAACACAGCAACTTCTGACTTATCACCAGATGATCTGGAACTCTTTTTCGAATAAAGTCAAAGAGATCAATTCATATTATGCCCCTCAAAATTGGGTACCGCATATCACCATTGGCTATGGCGACGTGACCCTGGATACTTTGACCTGTGCCCTCAAAAGCCTGCTGCACCGGGATCTTTCACTTAACATCATCATTGATAATGTTTCCTATCTTTCACGGGTGGAAGAGGACGCCAGAGTTGAACGAATTGCGAAATTGAAAGTCGAGCCAGCCCAGTAATTTCGAATTTCCTGAATACGGTATAATTTCATTATTCACACTGTTTCGTTTCCAGGAACCCACAAGGAGCACATATGACAGCTCGAGTCGCTTTGTATTTACAGGATGCGCATGATTTACGTGATGGTTTGGATTATGTGCGGTACGCTGAAGAAAAAGGTTTTGAGGCGGTGTGGCAGGCAGAAAGCCGCCTGGTTCGGGATGCCATCGTGCCGATGGCAGCTTATGCCGCGGTAACTACCAAATTGAAGGTGGGTTCCGGTGTGATTAACAACTGGACACGCAATATTGGTCTGTTGGCTTCCACTTTTTTGACTTTGGATGATCTGGCACCCGATCGCATCATTTGCGGGATCGGCGCGTGGTGGGACCCGTTGGCAAAAAATGTTGGGATCAACCGTGAAAAACCGCTGGTTGCCATGCGAGAGACTGTGTACGTCCTGAAAAAATTACTGAACATGGAAAAGGTCAGCTACCAGGGCGAGTTTGTTAAAGTGAACGGCATCAATCTGGATGTGGTTCACGGCCGTACTGAACCCAGGCATGTTCCTGTTATGATCGGGGCTACCGGCGACCAGATGATGAAGCTGACCGGCGAAATTGCGGATGGCGTGGTATTGAACTACTGTGTGCCGCCTGAATATAATATCAAAGCGCTGGAGTTAATCGAAGAAGGTGCAAAAAAATCCGGCCGGCACATGGAAGATCTGGACAGGCCTCAGTTGATCGTCTGTTCGGTAGACCATGACCGTGAGAAGGCTATCGATACCACCCGCGCGCTGCTAACCCAGTACCTGGCTCAGCAGCCGCATATTGCCAAGGCATCGGGTGTATCACAAGGCGTTGTGGAACAAATTCAATCCATTTTGGGTTGGCCGGCCACCTATGATCAAATCCAGAGGGCAAAACATCTGGTGCCAGGTGAATTAATTGACCGAATTACTGCCTCGGGTACCCCTGAGGAGGCCCGCCGGAAGGTACAGGAATACATTCACAATGGTTGTACCTGCCCGATTTTGTATCCGGTGGGAGGAGATGTCAGGCTGCTCATCGATACGTTCTCACCAGCCTGATCTCACAGGAGAAAATATGTGGCATGACTATGTAAATGCCTTATCTGTTGAGCAGGTTCTTCACCTGCTTTCCGAAAATCGTACCCGAGCGCGAATCGCTGCCGGTACGACTGATTTGATTCTTGAACTGGAACGAGGCATCCGGCCGGGTACCGATTTTCTGATCGATATTACCCGTATACCCGGCCTGGATTTGATCACAATGGATGAGGATGGAACCATCCACATTGGACCCATGGTGACACACAATGATTGTGTTCGATCCAGGATTATTCGCGAATATGCTTTCCCTCTGGCGCAGGCCTGCTGGCAGGTTGGCTCACCTCAGATTCGCAATCGAGGGACTGTGGCAGGTAACCTGATTACCGGTTCACCCGCGAACGATACGATTCCGCCTCTGATGGCATTGGGAGCGTCAGTTCGACTGATCTCCAACCGAGGGGAGCGGGTTGTGCCGCTGGATCAGTTCTACACTGGTGTGCGAAAAACCGTCATGGAACCCGATGAATTCATGTCGGATATCCTGTTTCCAGGTATGTCTCGCAAACAACGCGGCGTGTTCAGCAAGTACGCTTTGCGCCGCGCTCAGGCAATTTCGGTGGTGGATGTTGCGGTAGTGCTGACGTTTGAAAATATAAAAGGGCAATCCGCCATTACCTCAGCAGCGGTTACACTGGGTGCTGTCGCTCCGCGGATCATCCATTCAAATAACGCTGAAACCTGGTTGACCGGTAAATGCCTCGACGCTGGCGTGATTGAACAGGCCGCTCTGCTGGCTGCAGAAGATGCCATGCCCATCAGTGATTTACGCAGCTCGGACCAGTATCGAAAACGGATTGTGAACATCACCATTCAGCGGGCTTTGAAAGCCATTGCCGAACGCGATGAGAAAACCGGTTTCCCGGAAGATCCTGCCTATCTGATGGGAGCAGAAGTTGAACAACCGAAACCCGTCGAATGGAAGAGCGGTCAGCCCATCCGTATTAATCTCAATGGTCAGGTCACTGAGTTTACCGCCGGTGAACACAAAACGCTGCTACGCCTGCTTCGTGAAGAAGGGTTGCTGATCGGGGTCAAAGAAGGCTGTGCCGAGGGTGAGTGCGGAGCCTGCACAGTATTCCTGGATGGAAAGGCTGTGATGGCCTGCCTGGTTCCCGCGCCGCGTGCGCATGGGGCAGAAGTTGTCACCATAGAAGGTGTTTCTGCCAGCAAGACAAATCCGGTGCAGAACGCATTTGTCGAACATGGAGCTGTGCAATGTGGTTACTGTACTCCTGGGTTTATCATGTCGGCTGTAAAATTACTGGAAGAAAAACCGCTGCCGACCCGAGAGCAGATTAAGCAGGCGGTCACCGGAAATTTGTGCCGTTGCACCGGGTATTACAAAATCGTTGATGCCATTGAGGCAGCAGCGAAAAAGGGAGGATAAATGGGAAAGTATAACGATATCAAAAGCCCGATCGGTTCTAATGCTGTCAGGATCCATCCTGTCTGGAGAGGTATCGGTTTTATCTTCATGACGCTGACGCCAATCCTCGCCTTTTTCCTAACGACTTTGTTGCTGACCATGAACACAACCAGCAAATGGTTCACCATTCCCAGGTCGCTGCTTGCCAATGGGTCTGATCCGTATTTGTACGTCAAAATACTGGGAACCGTTGTGATTGTCTTTATCGTCTACATCATATTCATGATGATCACATTTTTTACCTACCGGGCATTTGGGCCTTCACGGGTCGGCCCAATGGATGCTCCACAATCTGCCTTCCACGGTAAGGCTCACCGCCGATAATTCAAAGGATATCCATGTCAATCGGGAATTCCAATCTCAGACTCGACGCCATGGCAAAAGCGATGGGCAAATCGCTGTATGCCGGCGATTTCAATAACCCAAATCAACTTTATCTGAAGTTGCTGTTTTCAAAATACCCTCATGCCGTAATACATGCCGTCCATACCGAAAAAGCTAAGGCGTTGGAAGGTGTTATTGCGGTGTTCACCAGCAAAGATGTGCCGGTGAATGAGTATGGTCTGGGTATCAAAGACCAGCCGGTCCTGTGCGGGCCAGGTTCGGAGAAACCTTACACCGATCGAGTACGGTTTATTGGCGACCAGATCGCTGTGGTGGCAGCAGAAAGCGAAGAAATTGCAGCGAATGCAGTGAAACTCATCGAAGTGGAGTATGAACCACTTCCGATCATCACAGATCCGCACACAGCGCTCGAATCAGGTTCTACGCTGCTTCATCCTGATCGGGGCAGCAATGTGATCCACAGTTACCGAATCCGCAAAGGTGATCTTCAAAAGGGATTTGAAGAAGCCGATATTGTGGTGGAATCTTCGTATGAGACCCCTGTCCAGGAACACGCATTTCTCCAACCCGAAGCTGGCGTGGCCTACATGGATGAAGAAAATCGGGTGACGGTAGTCGCGGCAGGCCAGTGGGCACACGAAGAACAGGAACAGATCGCGCACGCCCTGAGTCTGCCGATGGACAAAGTACGCGTGATCCAGCCCGCCATCGGAGGAGCTTTCGGCGGACGGGAGGATATTTCCATCCAGATTGTGCTGGCTCTGGCCGCCTACCGGTTGGCACAGCGGGGTATTCACCGCCCGGTAAAACTGGTGTGGAGCCGTGAAGAATCGATGTTCGGGCATGGAAAACGGCATCCCTATTATATGCACACGCGCTGGGGCGCCAAACGTGACGGTACCCTGGTAGCCGCGGAAGTGAACCTGGTAGCAGATGGTGGAGCTTACTGTTATACCTCACCCAAAGTGCTGGGGAATGCCACGTTGATGTGTACCGGGCCATATGCCATCCCCAATGTGCATGTGGATTCTTGCGTTGTGTACACCAACAATCTGCCGAACGGTGCATTCCGCGGTTTCGGGGGTCCACAAGGCGCTTATCTTGCAGAAATGCAGATGAATAAGCTGGCCGAATTGCTGGAGATGGATCCGGTTGAGATCCGTATGAAAAACCTGCTGGATGAAGAAAAGACCATCTCCATGAACAGCAAACTGCCAAAAGGCGTATCCATCCGTGAAGTGCTGAAAGACTGTGCGGAGGCTTCCGGCTGGAAACTGGTAGACGGCGCCTGGAAACAGGTGGAAGAAATTTCTCAGCCTGATCCAAAAAAACCATACCTCCGGCGCGGCAGAGGTATCGCCTGTGCCTATAAAAATGTCGGATTTTCCTTTGGCGCTCCGGAATCCTGTACCGCGATGGTGGAACTGCATGGACAAACCGAGATCGATTACGCGGTGGTGCATCATGCCGGTTCTGATGTGGGACAGGGCGCCCACACCGTATTTGCACAGATCGCGGCTGAAACTTTGAACCTGCCGATTGAAAAAATCAGGCTGGTGACGGGTGATACCGCATTCACCCCCAATTCAGGCAGCGCATCGGCCTCCAGAATGACCTTCATGGCCGGTAATTCCATCATTGGCGCAGCGCGAGAAGCTCTTGCCCGCTGGGAACAGGAAGATCGACCGGCCATCGCCACGTTTGTCTATCGACCTCCGGCAACCACGCCGATGAACAAAGAAACGGGCGAAGCCATGCCGAATTTTTCGTATGGTTACGTGGCTGAAGCAGTGGATCTGGAAGTGGATGTTGAGACCGGTGAAATCCACCTGCTCAAGGTGACCTGCTCCGACGATGTGGGCAAGGCGATCAACCCCCAGCAGGTGGTAGGCCAGATTGAAGGGGCGGTTGTTCAAGCCGGTGGGTATGCCATCCTCGAGAACTTTATCCAGCGTGATGGGAAAGTGGTGACCGATAAGTTGTCAACTTATCTCATCCCCACCGTGCTGGATATTCCGGATCAGGTTGAATCGCGTGTTATGGAGATCAAGGATCCGATTGGGCCGTATGGCGCTCGCGGCATGGGTGAGATGCCCTATCTGCCGCTTGTACCTGCCATCGCAGATGCGCTCCACCAGGCTACTGGTGTTTGGTTCAACCGCTTCCCGTTTACGCCTGAACTGGTTTCATCCACACTCCAGCCGTTCTAGATGTCTCATGACGCCGGGAAGTACTGCCAGATGAAAAATATCTCTGTAGTCATCCTGGCAGCAGGACAGGCGCACCGGTTTGGCGCTCATAAAATTCTACAAAGGCTACCCAACAATCTGTCGATTATTCGGCAGATTGTTCATATTGTTCTGGGAGCAGGTTTTCAAAAACCAATTATTGTCACAAAAGAACCGGATAATATGCTGCACCAGGAATTATCCGATCTGGATTGTGTGTGGATCAGCAACCCGGATGCTCATCTGGGTATGAGCACATCATTGCAAAAAGGCATTCAGAATATCCCCGAAGATGCAGACGCAGCGATGGTGGTTCTGGCGGATCAGCCTTTTATCACCGTTGAGCTGCTCCAAAAGCTGACGACTGAGTACAACAGTACCCGCTTACAGATTGTTTACCCGCTTGTGCATGGAAAACGATCCAATCCGGTCATACTCGATCGGACGGTGTTCAGCGCGGTGATGGAGCTGCGCGGAGATGTGGGTGCCAGAGCGCTGCCTCCAGGGTTCAGCGTCACCATAATAGACTGGCCTGACAAACGCCTGCCGCTGGATGTGGATACTCCAGCGGATTATGAGCGGGTTCTAGCTGAATGGAGCAGTTAATTCTCAAGCTGCTTATTGGAGCAGTTGCTGTACGGCTGCTGCCACGCCTGCCTGAGGATCTGTATCCTGATCAGACACCACGATATCCGGTTGAAGTCCCTGCTCATGGATGGAGTAACCTAATCCCGGTATCCACCATTGCGCCGTGGTAACATGCACACTGGACCCATCGTGCAGATCGAACACCAATTGGATGGTATCCTTGCCATACGAAGGCGTACCGATTAACTCAGCCCTTTGCCTGCCTTTTAGTGCCCCGGCGATGATTTCAGCCGCGCTGGCCGAGTTCTGGTTGATCAACACCGCCAGAGGAAGATCAATGTAAGGGCCATCCTGTTCTGTGCCAATTTGATCCACGGGTTTTCCGCGATATTGTTCCTCAAT
>DAISXR010000023.1:0-6298 GCA_036825755.1 Anaerolineaceae bacterium | reverse complement strand
ATCTGACGGCGGACGAATAATGGTAATTTGTACTTTTGAACCTACCTCGCCGCGGATAGCTGCCTGAATTTCTTCCGTGGATAAAGAGGGCTGTATTTGGAGATCATCGACTGCCAGTAGACGATCACCGTCCTGAACGCCACCTTTCTGCGCGGCTGAATCGGGGAAGGGATACAGCAATAACTGACCTTCGTCATTCCACTCAAGGCGAGCACCCAGGCCACCATAGCTGCCGCTGAGTTGATTGGTTTGCAGTTCGTTCTGCACGGGTTCCACCAGAATGGTGTATGGGTCTCCAACTTTCTGAAGCATCCCGTGGATCATCCCGTATTGCAGATCCTGTTTTTCGGGCATCTGCCCATAAAAGTACTCTTTCAACAGTGAAATTGTCTGGTTCACCTGTGGATAGTTACCGACGCTGAAAAATATTGGTAAATAATTACTGGCCAGTACACCGGCCGCAAATGAAAGAACCACCAGTAATAACGTCAAAAGGATGGCTAAAATGGTCTGTCGAAGAGTGCCTTTTTGTGAGTTTTCCATGTCCATTTCCCGTTCTGTGAGAGGTATAATCGTCGTGCGATATCAAAGAATACAGGTATAAAAATGCTCTCAACTTCTCTGTGGAAAGTAACAACCGACGATCAATCCTGGCATATTGAGCAATTCCCACTGGTTGATTCTATCAAAACACTGGATAAAATATCCACCCTTCTGCCGGCCGGTGCTTACACCACTTTTCGCACGTATCATCATAATCAGGTACTTGGTCTGACCAGGCATTTTCTACGGCTGGAAGAAACCACAAGACTGGCTGGTAAACCGGTACAGATACATCACAAGTCACTGCACGCGGCCTTGCATGAGATCCTGGGAAAGCTTTCCAATGGAGATCTCCGGTTTCGTATCACCATCGATCTGGAGAAAATTCCCGGAACCATGTACGTATCCACGGAGTGTCTGAAAACCCCTCCTGCGGCTGTCTATGAGAATGGGGGAGCAGCCATTACTTACCAGCTTGAAAGAAGCAATCCAAAGGCGAAGATGACCGGGCAATTGGAAATCGCTGCCAGGATTCGGAATTTGTTTGCCGATGAGCCGGTGAATGAAATAATCACACTATCCGAAGATGGCATCATGCTGGAAGGGTTGAGCAGTAACTTTTTTGCGATCAAAGGGAATCAAATCTGGACCGCTGAAGAAGAAGTGCTTTCAGGAACCGTGCGCAACAACGTGCTGGATCTGGCCGTTGAAGGCGGTTACAAGGTCATCCGGCAGGGGCTGCCCTTTATTGAGCTATATGCGATCGATGAAGCTTTTATTACCAGTACAAGCCGCTCCATTTTACCGATCGTGGAAATTGATCATCACCGGATCGGGAGCGGGAAACCCGGACCTGTTACCAGACGTTTAATGCGTGATTTTGAATCGAAGATCGAAAAGGAACTGGAAACCATTTAATCCTGGCTGTCTTCCTGATCAGTCAGGTCTTCAGCATCCTCATCATCCCATTCGGATTCAAATAGATCATCGTCATCCGCCAGCGCCTCATCAGCATCCTCCGGTCGGATAAAATAGCCGTTTTGCATGGCGCTCAACAATATTTTCGCATCGATCGCGTTTTCAGGTGAAACGTTTACATCCACTTCGCCGAGCGGCCCAACCGTAAGTCCGTAAACCACGCCGGCGCTCTCCCGGCCTAAAATGCATTGAATGCCAAATGATTCCAGGAACAGGCGGAAAGACTCAGCCATAAGCGATCCGTTCGCCAATAATACGGTTTCACTCTGGTGAAGATAAGAAGCAATTGGGGTTCTTTCGGAGGTGAGCGCTTCAGGAAATTGCGGATCTTCACAAAGCAGGATCATGGGATCCACCTGCCGGCGAATTTCGGAGAGTTTGAAATGAAGTGTGGAGGAATAAGCAGAGGTTTGAACCGTCTGTTCCAACCGCTTGAGCAAATCCTTCATCTGATCAGCAGCCTCACCCGGAAGGCTTCCCTGCAGAACCGAACAGGCTGTATCAACCAACTCCATCCGTATATCTTCGACCGCTTCCTGTAATTCACCCAGACCTGGCAGGTTAACAAATCTGCTGTTCATCTGGCTTAATCTGGCCAGCATGGCAATCCTGCGGCGGAGTTGACTGGGCTGTGAAATGCATCTCAACATGGCTCACTCCTTTTCCCAAATCATTACTTAATATTATCCAACTTTTTTGTCAATCTACGCACACGAGTCTGAAGATCCTGCTGGTCAAATTCTAACCAGTTCGCACGGTGATACAGGTTCATTTCCAGGGCTTTCTGAGCCCAAATAATCGCTTTATGGGGATCTCTGGCAATATGCTCATAGTACTTTGCAAGTTCGATACAGGAATAAAGGTCCTGGTCAGAAAGCTTCTCCCACACCGTAACTGCTTCCTCCCAGCGAAGTTCTTTCTTGAAAAGATTGGCCAACCTTCGCAAGGTACGCAGGTATATTTCTTCCGGTAAAGCATTGCTCATGCAACGGGCATAGATTTCTTTGGCAGCTTCAAACGACCCCATGTCCTCGAAAATCGTTCCGATAGCAGCCAGATCCAGGTCTTCCATCGAATTCTGCAGGGGCTGATCAAGCATTTTGGAAATGTGAACAAACAGACCAGCCAGAGAGAGCACATCCACAGCATTATGATAAAAAACACCCGAGAGCGGCCTGGCATCGCCGGTGCGGAGATAATCTTTGTAGATCTCAGGGACAAGCCACCCCGGAACTTCTTCCTGGGTTCGTCTGAAATGTAGAATGGATTGCTCCAGGTCTCCCAGTCGCCGGCTGCTCAGGCGGTTGCGCCACAATTTCCTTGCCAGGTGCAGTAAATCGATATGCTCCATCCGGTAAAAAGGCGGAGCGATGCGGTGCATGATGTGGCGGTTTTGCAGCAACGGGATATCGAACGATTTACCATTGTAGGTGACTACTGTATCAAATTGCACAATCACCCTGCCCAATATTGCCAGCATGGCTGCTTCATGCGGGGGCGCGGGCATGATAATTTGCAGAATGTGAAAACCGTCATCTCGCATAAAACCCAGACCGATGAGAAAAGCAAATGTACCGGTAGCCTGTGAAAGTCCGGTTGTTTCGGTATCCAGAAAAAGCAGCTTCTGCGGATTGTTTACCGCTTTATCATCGATATTTGCCCAACTGTTGATAAACTGGAAATTCTCCAGCGAACTGAGCTGAATATCACCGTGCCTGTATTCCTGAGGGAAAACCTCTTCGTATACCAGGGCCATGCCCAAAGGCGTTTGCTCCTCATGGGCATGGATCACATCTTCAATTTTGACCTTTTGTGCAGGCGCAACCGGCTTGAGATCCCTGGCACCAACGCGCATGCCAAGCGCCTTCATCTTTTCGCGCAAATCGTCGTTATCAGAAAGTGGTGACATACCTCAGCTTCTCAACAATTGCAACAGTTCCAAAGTATACGCCTTGGCTCCGCTGCCGTGCTCACCGGGGGCGCCAACACAGGACGGGCATCCGGCTTTACAGGAGCAGTGTTTCACCAGATCAAAGGCATTGTTCAGCAAAAGATCGAAATTCTTAAAAATGGTATCGCTTAATCCGATTCCGGCAGGTATCTGGTCATAAACCAGCACACAGGGCCGGCCATCTGTAATGGCTGCATTGGGGTCTGTGAATACGCCAATATCAAAATAATCACACATCAGTAATAACGGAGCAAGATGGTGAAATGTATAACCCAGACCACCCAGACCGCTTTTCACCCGAACCACCGTTTCTGCCCGACGATGGCAGGTGGAGCATAATGTGATCAGGTTACTGGTCTGATTAGCGTCTAAATATGAGTTGAAATTCTTAAATGGGACTTTGTGATGAACATGCAGATTGGGGCCTGCTTCTGTACGGCCGCATACCTGGCAGGTGTACCGGTCCCGTTCCAACGTCAACAAACGCTGCGACGCCCAGTTGGCGCCGTAATAATTACGGTCGTCATTCCACATCTGCATTTCACGCAGCTTTTCGATGATCTGATCCCCAATCGATAACCAGGTACCTGTAGTCACCAATTGAGTTTCAGGCATCTCCAGATCATGGGTGGATACGATCTCACCGGTGCCAAAATTGATTTTTTTATAGCCGGTCACCTGCGAGATGACCTTGATCTCACCGAAGGTTTTCTCACCGATGGAGAGAGGCGTTTGGACCAGCGATTTCATTTTCTCCACCGTCATCTTTTGCTTTGGTTCGGTATAGTACTCATCACTGGTGGGCGTCAGCCGCACATTGGCGTGCTCCAGATCCATTTCCTTCACCAGATACGGTTGACCGGCGTGAAAGTAAATCGCCTGGGGGTGAACCATCCAGTAGGCGCTGGCTTCGTCTACCATGCCTATGTTCTGCAGTTTACCGCCGCTCTCTTCCTGCAACAGGAATGTGCGCTCTCCGGTGGTGCGCAGCGATACCTCACCGGCAGGGTATTGATCTGATACCCAGTAAAACTTATCATGGTCGAAGTGGATATTTTCGGCCATTTTCAGCACATCCAGTAATTGTGTAAGCATTTCCGGATCCACGTTGCCAAATCGCTCACCGGACATGAAGGGCAGTTCAAATATGGCACAGCGAATATGCTGGAACAAAATGATCAGATTATCCGGCTGGATCAGCGCCTGCTCAACCGGACGGTCAAACAGATAATCCGTGTGCTGAAGAAGAAACTGGTCTAGAGGTGAACCGGAAGCGATCATCACCACCAGTGATTCACGTTCCTTGCGCCCGGAACGTCCGGCTTGCTGTCGAAAGCCGGATAGGGTACCGGGGTAACCCATCATCATAATCGCGTCCAGTCCGCCAATGTCGATGCCCAGTTCCAGTGCATTGGTTGCAACCACCACACGTGCGGACCCATCGCGGATACGCCGCTCAATTTGTCTTCTCTCAAGCGGCAGGTAGCCGCTGCGATACGAAAATATCTCATCGACCCTGTCCGGGAAGCTTTGTTGGAGCCGTTTCAGCGTGAATTCCACTGATTTTCTGGACAGACCGAATATCAAAGCCTGGATACGCGAATCAAAAAGATCTTCGCAAAGGCGTACCGCTTCGACGGTCGGGCTCCGTCTGATGCCCAGCTCTTCCTGAACGATGGGTGGGTTGTACAGCACATAATTGCGTTTTCCATGAGGTGAGCCGTCTTTTGAGATCAACTCCACCGGCTCTTCAATCATTCGCTCTGTAAATTCCTTCGGATTGGCTATGGTGGCAGAGGTCATGATGAATTGCGGATCCGATCCATAAAAACGAGCAATTCTTTTGAGCCGCCGGATTACATTGGCAACATGAGAGCCAAAGACCCCCCGGTAAGTATGCACCTCGTCGATCACCACAAACTGCAGATTGCTGAAAAAGCGCTGCCATGCGGTATGAAAGGGCAGTATTCCGCGATGCAGCATATCCGGATTGGTGAACACAAAATGAGCTTCTTTACGAATGATGCGGCGTTTTTCCTGCGGCGTGTCGCCGTCGTATAAACCCAGGTGTTTCTCAGGGTTTCTTCTATTATCCAACGCCAGTAATAAGGTTCGTAATCCGTGTTCCTGGTCCTGTGCAAGAGCCTTGGTGGGATACAGATACAGAACGCAGGCCTCATCGTTTTGCAGGAACCGGCTGATCACCGGCAGGTTGTAAGCAAGCGTTTTACCGCTGGCCGTACCCGTGGTGATGACGACATGCTTCCGCTGCCGTACAGCATCCCAGGCAGCACGCTGATGGATGAACAATTTGGATATGCCAATTTTCTCCAGCGCCTGTACCAGACGGGGTTCAATTTCATCCGGGAAATCAGCCCAAGCGGCATCCACAGCCGGCTGATCATGACGATACGCCACGTTCTCTCGTATCGAAGGGTCGTACTGCCATTTCTGCAGGAGTTGTTGAAGCTGAAAGGAGGTCTGGTACATTTCCATTTTGATAACCATCCGCGGCATCAAATCCGCTGGTTACAGATTATACTTTATAGAAATTAATTCCTACAAATGCAAGAGGCAATAAATGATTGTTTTACTCCTCACCATCCCTGTCGGGATCCTGCTGGGTTTATTGATCAATACCCTGTGTGATTCCCTACCCATTACTCGCCGGGTAGATCGTCCGGTTTGCCCGTCCTGCAATCACCCAATGGGGTGGTCCGCTTACCTGACCTTTTCCCGCTGTTCTGAATGCGGAAAATCGGTTTCGTTGCGGCGGTATATCGTCCTCCTGCTTTTTCCCGTCATCGTCTCGCTGATAGCGCTTTT
>DAISXR010000022.1:0-40028 GCA_036825755.1 Anaerolineaceae bacterium | reverse complement strand
TATAAGGGTTGAATGCAGCGGGTAGAAGGGGATAAAAAACCGGGCAGAATATCACTATTCTGCCCGGCATTCGGTTTCAGTGTCGCTTTAGGATGCGACGGCGTTCTCGGCTGCGATCCGGCCAAGTGTCCAGGCACGGCTGTGGCTCAATCCGGGGACAATCACCGGATAGTCATTGGCAAAGAAGTTACCGGCAGCATTTCCAGCGGCATACAAACCCGGAATGACTTTATGCTCGGTATCCAGCACCTGCAGGCTCTTATTGACGTCCAACCCGCCCAGGACCACAAGCAGTGCTAGCGAGTTGTAAGCGGCGTAAAACGGTGCGGTATCAACCGCGGTCACCATGGCAGGATCCTTACCGAAGTCGTCGTCGCTGCCTTTCGCGGCCAGTTCATTGTAGCGGTCCACGGTAGCTTTCAAGGCATCCGCGGGTACACCCATCAGACCGGCCAGTTCCTCAATCGTATCAGCCTTCAGCAAAGATCCATTTTCCAGGGCGGTGTCAATACTGGTTTGAGTGCGATCACTCATGGCAGTTGTGCGTGAGAAACCGGGGGTCATGAGGGGCAGATCATCTGCAAAGGTTGAATCATAGACAGTCCAGGTTTTGTGCTGGGGCTGAAGCTGCGCAGAATTGGCCATCAGCGGGATCGGCACATCCTCGTTCTCATACCGGCGGCCTTCCAGGTTGACACGCAGGAAGGGGTTGCCCGAGAAAGGAGCTGCGCCCAGGTTGTGCACCATGGGTGTATGAGGGGTTTCCTGCTGCATGGCTGCGCCAATCCACAAACCCATCTTATGACCATCACCGGTATTGACGGGCGGGGTATACACGTTCGTATCAACAATAGCCGCTTTCGGGCAGTAAGCCTGGATCATCTCGGGGTTATTGCCGTAATCGCCTGTGCACAAAATAACCGCTTTGGCAGCATTGAACTGAACGTAAGCGCCTTCAGTGTTTTTCGCAATCACACCGGTCACACGCCCTGAGGCATCTTTGACCAGTTGCTCTGCCGGGGTGCTGTAGTTGAATTCGGCACCAGAATCTTTCGCGGCTTTTTCCAGCATACCGGCCAGAATGGTTTCATCCATCCCGCCGAACATATGCACGGTCTTGTATTCAGGGTAATAGGCATCAGGCATGTCATTGCCATAACGCATTACTTCAATTCCCTGTGCTGTGGCCATATCGATCAGCTCGTCGATTATGGCGCTATGCCGGTCGGCCCACTGCATCACCTGCTCAGCTTCCACTTTATTGTTGCTCCAGCGGATCAGATCACGGGCGACACGTTTTGGATCGTAATCCAAGCCTTCTTCCAGCTCAATTTTACTGCGCAGGCCGGCGTTATGACCACCGCGAGCGTTGAATTTTTCTGTTTTTTCAACCAGAATTGTTTTTACGCCCGCTTTGGCGGCAGTGTAGGCCGCCATCAAACCGCACACACCGGCGCCGACCACCACGATATCGCCGTCTACGGTTTGCTTAATGTCCGCTGCTGCAATAGGGGCAGGCGGGGTTAAAAATGATGCGGTGGTGCTGACGGTTTCAGCCTGAGGAGCTTCGGTTGCTACAACTTTCGGCGCGCATGACGCAATCACGGCGGTACCGGCGACTGCGGTGGCGCTGACAGCGGCTCCTTTCAAAAATTGCCGACGGCTGATTGCTTTGTTTCTCTTCTGTTCCTTCATCTTGTTTTCTCCAAAAACAGGTTTGATTGGGACCCGTGTTGTATTGGAAGTTTAATTGATGGTCCCGCGTGGTTCTCTGGGTTCTCCGACCAACCGCTGCCCACCGTTATCGTGGCAGGACGAGCAGTAATCGATCTGGTCGCCATGTGATACATGGCAGGTCTTGCAGGGTAACTGACCGTTATGGCTGTTATGTGGGTTTCTTCTCAGGAAATCAGTGGATTGTGCAACGTAGTCATAACTGATATGGCACTGCAGGCACATATCATTGTCATACGTAACCGGCATCAGTTTTCCTTCATTATCCACTTCATAATTCCCTACCAGGAACGCGATACCGCTGGTGATCTCGGCATCCAATGGATAATCATGGCACTCTTTACATTCGACTCCGGCCTGGTTATGCAGATTATCCAGATCGTTGCTGGTTAAGTATGAGTCCACGTTGGGATCCATGATGTGACAGATCCCGCAAAATTCCGGGCTTGTATTTGACAGGTGGATCATATAACCACCTGCCGCACCGCCGACTACGACCAGTGCCGCAACGATGATACCAATAATGGTCCAGGTTCTTTTTTTCTGCGTTTTATTCTCTTTTTTTGTCCGCTTACCGGATTGGACAGATTCCTGTAAAGGTTCTTGTGACATGTTTTCCTTTCAATCATTTGCCCCAGGAACTTTTCAGTTCAAGGGGCTTTAGCCTGATAAATTGTTTCATCGGCGCAGGGGTTGGCTGCGCCGGATGTTACCTATAACTCAAGCGGCTGGCCGGTGAGGATACGGGCCACGCGCCTTGCGAACACAGTGGTGCGACCATTTGCATAACCGGTGAACAGGTTGGGATACGTATGGGCGAAATAGCTGCCGGAGGAATCACCGATCACGTGCAAACCCTCAAACGGCTCACGTTCCTTATCGAGAGGTCGCATCTGGGTATCAATCCGGATGCCGTCCATCGTAGAAAGGATCATCCCCGTTAAGCGGATACCGTAATACGGGGGTGCCTTCAGTGCCAGCAGGCGGTAAGCATCCTTGAAGAAATCAGTATCCTCGCCGGCATCGGCCAGTTCGTTATAACGGGTAACCGTTGCAGCCAGAGTCTCTGAGGGAATATTCAGCTTGGTAGCCAGTTCTTCAATCGTATCAGCCTGCTGTAAATGCCCGCTCTCGAGGTAGCCGGCCCAGACAGAGGGAGCGTTCGCCTTGATGGCTTCCATATCTCCTGGAGGCGCAAAGAATGGGGTGTCATTGGGGCTGCCGTTGTTGTACGGCATGATCCGCGAACAACCCACCGATTGGAATGCCACAGTCTGGTCAAACCAGGTGGAATCCATTATGGCGGCATAGCAGGAACCGGGTTCGCGAGCCGAAGCATGCAGAATGAAATCATACGGCTGCGACTCATTGCAGAAGCGTTCGCCCTTTAAGTTCACTTTCAGCCAGGGCTGTGACCCGAGCCAGAACAGGGTAGGTTGGGTCATATTGGCCGGGATTTCATTTGGCAGCAAACCCATGCGGTCGAACAACATGCTGGTGTGGCATTCATCCATGGCTGCGCCCATCCACAAACAGGCTTTGATCCCATCACCGCTGTTGGGGCCGGGTGCCGGTTTGGCCATTACCATTACATCGGCAGGCTGCAACGCATTTAACATAGCCGGGTTACCCTGATAACCGCCTGTACATAGCACAATTCCCTTTTTGCCAATAAAGCGGATGTATTTGCCTTCTTTGTTTTGAGCAATCGCCGAGGTGACTTTCTTGCCTTCATGTTCAAATTTGACAAAAGGCGTTTCAAAACGGAACTCGCCGCCCAGTTCCTCAATATAAGCCTGCATCATTTTGGCTGTCGACATGTCAGGGCTGGGCCAAAACGCGCTGTGGCCGGTAGGGAATTTGGGATAGGTGGCTGAATGTTCCAGATCGGCTTCATAACCGCCTTCCCAATCAAACATGCCGCCCTTGCTGATGATGAGATTCCCGATCCAGTCAATGGCAGCAGCGCTCTCATCCGCCCAGATGCGCGGCAACCGCTGGTCAATCCGGTTTGCGCAATACAGGGCATGGTAGTGCAGGATGGTGGCTTTATCCAGCACGGCTCCGCCTTCTTTTTGCCACTGAGAACCGATGGCGCCCCAGTCATTACGAACTGTGCTAACGGCGGTATTCTTCTCAAGAACAATCACTTTCAGTCCCTGTTCGGCTACCGACGCGGCCACATAAGCTCCCCCGGTACCACCCCCAATCACGATGACATCGCTCTCAACGGTTTCCGCCACATCATCAATGACCGGTTCGGTCCCCAGCCAGTCTTCAGCAGAAGCGGCAGGAATTGCGGCTTCAGGTGCAGCCGTAGCGACACGCGGGGCGCAGGCTCCGATGACGCTTGCTCCAGCCATAGCCGTCGCACCCACTGCGGCACCTTTGAGAAAATCTCTACGACTCAGTTGTTTTTTGGTCTCTTTCTCGCGGCTCATCTTCGTTTCTCCTTATAGATCAAATTGCATATAAATGGAAAACCCGTTAAGCACAGTAATACAGGCCAAACAGCAGTATCTCCAACCTTACAGCAAAGGTTAGTTCTGTCGTAGATTAAAGTATAATTAAATCGGAGTGGTGGTCTATCACCCATACCGGATGATTGATGGATGAGCGAAAGGATGATTCTGATCTGGTATATTTTTCGGGTAATCATCCTTTTTTCCTGCCGTTTGGATTAAAAGGGCACAGGCATCATGGATTCTGAACATTTGTTGTTTGAAACGCTGGTTCATACCAAGCTGGAAATTCCATCCTTAACCAACCGTATCCTGCGGCGCACCAGACTGACCGCATTGCTGGATAAACCGGTCGAACGAAAAGTCACTCTTTTATCTGCACCGGCGGGTTACGGAAAAACAACCTTAATTGGTGAATGGCTTTCCCTGTCTTCCTCTACCGAACATCGCACAGCCTGGGTGACACTGGATAAATATGATGACATCCCTTTTCGGTTCTGGGCATATATATTTACTGCGATAAAAAAAGCTTACCCCTGCATTCACTGCACAGAAGACACGCTCCTGAAGCATGGTTCTGAGTCTCACGATTTTCTTAAGCTGATCCCATTAATCAATGAGGTGGGCGGTTTACCCGGTTACCTGAACCTGGTACTGGATGATTATCATGTCATCACGGATCCACGCATTCATGAGGGAATCACCTACCTGATGGATCACCAGCCCAGAAACCTGCACATTGTGATTTCCAGTCGTGTCCGCCCACCTGTTCCACTGGCCCGGCTGCGCACAGTGGGCCGCCTGGTGGAATTGACATATCAGGATCTGTCTTTTTCATTTGAGGAAACCCGTCGATTTCTGGGTGATATGGTACCCAAAAAACTGCGCCCGGATGAAATTGTTGATATTTTTGAGATCACCGAAGGCTGGATTACCGGGTTGAAAATGGCCGTTTTGGCCCCGGAGATGCTGCGTCACCTCATCGCTGAACCAGGTTCAGGTTCAGAGGATCAATCCACATTCCCGGATTATTTTTCAGAGGAAATCCTGAAATACCAGCCTGCCAATATGAAAGATTTTTTATTAAATACCTCGCTGCTCTCTGAATTTTCATCTGAATTATGCGACGATTTGCTGGAGATAGACATCAGCCGCCAGAACATCCTTGAATTATTCTCTCAGAATTTGTTCCTCGAGCGGCTGGATTCTCAAGGGATCTGGTACCGATATCATCCATTGTTTGCCAGGTCACTTAATATGCTGGTTCATAAAACCAACCCCGCCCTGCCATACCAGATATGGCAAAAAGCAATGGAATGGTTTTTACAGCATAAACTGCCTGAAAAGGCCGTCATTTACGCCATGCAATCAGGTCATGAAGACCAGGCTGCAGAAATCATCGATACGATCGCGTGGGAAGCCATTATTGATTTCGATCTGGCGAAATTGATTCGATGGATCAATGCAATGCCGGTCGCGTTGATCGAGCATCATCCGAGGTTGGGGATCTATCACGCCATCGCCCACTTCCTGCTTGGAAAAAACGAAGACGCCTTTGAGGTTCTGAAGAAAACAGAACAATATCTTCCCCCATACAAGACTTCCAGTCTGAGTGGAGACGAAATCGCACGGATGCGCTGGCAGATAGAGGCAATTCGAGCGAGTGTAGATTCGATCTACGGGGATCACGCCAAAGGGTTTTCAGACGGATTGCGTTTGCTGGAAAACCGCTCAATGGAAAGCGATTATGTATACGCCATGCTGACTTATGCCATGGCCATGTCGCAGGAACACCTGGGTCTGTTACAAAACGCGGTGCAATATTTTACTCAATCACGCCGGCTGGGTTTGCAGTACCAGCATCAGTACGGCTTTTTCCATTCGACAGTTGCTTTGGCGGATGTCCATATTCGGCAGGCCTGCCTGAGAGAAGCCCAGACAGAATTCAGACAGGCGCTTGATTATGCACGAGAGCATCACCTTGAAAACGCAACAATTTCACTGGCTCAAACCGGGCTTTTGAACATCGCGCTTGAAAAAAACGATCTGATCGAGGCCGATGAGCTGGCCCGTGAAACGCTGCAAGATTTTGACAAAACAATCGTGAGCGAATCGGTGTGGATTAAGCACATCGAACGCTGCGTGGCTTTGGCAGATTATTTTATCGCACGGCATGATATTGAAAACGCACGCGATTATTACGAACGAGCTTTAGGCAGCCAGTATGAACTATCGAATGGGCCGATTGAAATACCTGCCAGCATGCTCGAATGTTACGGTCGCATCCTGCTGACAGAAGCCCGCATGGATCCATCCAGGGACTGGCGACAGGAAGCCGAAAGGTTCCTGGATGCATCGGTCAGGGCCTCACTGGCAGGCAAAATGCTGCTGGCACGCATCTACCTGTTTGAGGGAAAATCCGAGGCGGCCAGAGATCTGATGGTGATTTTGGTCAAGCAGATTCGCCAAACGGAGAATCAGGATCAGATTATCCGGGCGCTGGTACTGTTTGCTTTATCCCTGTATCAAACCAATGAAAATAGCGCCGCCATGATGGTAATTGAAGATGCATTGCAAATGGGTTCGCTGGCGGGTTATGCACGCGTATTTACCGAAGAAGGGGAAGCAATGCTGGCTCTGCTGAAGGCGTATACCCAAACCACTGCCTATAACGCCTTTGAAAAGGCGAATCCTGATTACATTTCCGATCTCCTGACCTGGTTGGAAAATGCAAGGTCAGTGGAGAACGACGCGGATTTATCTAAAATTCCTGCCATTACATCGCTTCATCTACTCCAGGAGCCATTAAGCGAACGGGAATTACAAGTGCTCAACTTGCTGAACAGCACGCGATCCACCAAAGAGATTGCCGATGCGCTGATGATCTCCTTTAATACAGCCAAGACCCACATCATGAACATCTATCGTAAGTTTGGCGTCCATTCTCGTAAAATGCTGATTGACCGAATTAACGAACTCAGATGAGCAGTATTTTGATCCACGCCCACCTGTGACCGGCAGCTTCCCGTTAATGCGAAAAAACAAAATACTATCATAAAACCTTAATCCACGCCTGATACCGTAAAAATATGGACGAACATGCCACGATTGAAAGGGAAGCAGATAAAATTTCCCTCTCAATTAATACAAAATAACCGGTACAGGAACCGTGTTTTGTGATATATTAACGACCCTAGTGGCACAAATATGCCGCGATATACTGGAAACAAGGAAACAAGAGTGAAAAGGAAAAATTTGTTTACTGTGGAAGAACAGGAGCAAGAAGAAGAAAAGCCCCCCAGTAACTCGCCGCGACCGATGCGTCCCTGGCGGGTTGCAGTCATTGCGAATGTAAAAGGGGAGACTGTACTGCCGATCGATGCTCCCACGGATGCCGGCGCGGAATTTGACCGTAAGGAAACAATTCAGGCGATCCAAAAAGCGATTGAATCTGACGGTCATACCACCCAGTTTTTATCAGCAGACCATACATTGCTTGATACCATCCGGGAATATTGCCCGGACATTTGTTTTAATATTTCTGAAGGGATCATGGGAGATGGGCGTGAAGGTCATGTCCCCGCCCTGCTTGAGATCCTGCGCATCCCCTATACGGCCTCGCGGGTACTGGCCAACACGGTGGGTCTGGACAAAGTGATGACCAAGCATATTTGGCGCGATCAGGGCCTGCCCACCGCTCCGTTTCAGGAATTTGTGAGCGGATATGAACCGCTCAACCCGGATCTGACCTTCCCGATGTTTGTGAAACCGGCGCGTGAAGGAACGGGTATGGGAATGGATACCAAATCCATCGTCCATAACGAGATCGAGCTGCGTGAACGTGTACAGTGGGTGGTCCATTCATATCAACAACCGGCGCTGGTGGAAAATTATCTACCCGGGCGTGAATTTACCGTGGGTGTGCTGGGACGCAGCGATGCAGCTCAATGGTCACCCCGCCCTGAGTTGTATCAGAATAACGGTTTTCACCGATTCCCGATACTCGAGCTCAACAGCAGCCAATCGATTACTCCTGGTGTGTACGGGCACGAAGCCAAGACCTTTCTTCCCGGTGAAGTAGGCGCACCAAAATACACCTGCCCGGCCCATATTGATGAAGAACTGGCAGATGAACTGTTCAATCTGGCTGTGCGTGGGCATAACGCCATCGGCGCCCTGGATGTGTCACGTGTGGATATCCGTCTGGACGCAGAGGGAAAACCACGGCTGCTGGAAATTAATGCCCTGCCCGGCCTGACGCCCGATTTCAGCGATCTGTGCCTGTCTGCCAACGCGGAAGGGATCAGTTACACAGACCTGATTCTGGAAATCCTGTACCTGGGCGCCTCGCGCTGGAACCTGATGGTTCCGCCTCAGGAAGCCATGGGCATCCCGATCCCGAGCAAGAAATTTATGCGCCCGGTTCAGGTGCTCACGCAAAGAAGCCGCCACCCTCGTTTGAGTTTCAACAAACTTCCGCAAACCCGCTGACCGTAAGTTAAAACAGCAAAAGGTGTGATCAATCAGATCACACCTTTTTTGGTTTGTCTGTATAAATTTCACTCTTCGTAAAGCCAGATCAACTCCGCAATCGATCCAACTTCTAATAACTCCCTCAAAGTGCCGTACAGTCGATGGAGAAAGAAGATCAGTCTATCCTACTGCCATGCCGGTTTTCAGGAGCTATTTTCATCAAGGTTCATTCCAGTGGATCATCACAGCATTTCAATATTTAATGTATAATCAGCCATTATTGTTTTTCGCAATTTTAATTTTTTTTTTAAATCTTCCTTTGACCACGTACTCGCTTAACGGAATTAAATAAATTATTACGGATGTTGCTTGCTATGTCGAATAGTAAATCATTTTTGTCTGTTTCTTCGATTAAAGAAGAATTCAGCCCTGACGCAAAAAATTTATACCTTCTATTCGGGGGCATTGATGAGCAAATGGCAATGCCTCGGTTTGAGTTTTATAATTCGGCGAAGATTTTACATGAGAATAAAATCTTCTTCCGCGATCCATACCAGTGCTGGTATCAAAATGGATTACCGGGCATCGGAAAGGACGTATACGAGGTTTCCCGGTTTATCGGTAAGCGAATAGAAGATCTGAATCCCCAAAATGTCTATTTTGTGGGTTTTTCCATGGGAGGATTCGCCGCAATAATGTTTTCGGCTCTGACCGGACGCGGTGAAGCTATTGCTTTTTCAACGCGAACCAGTATCGATCCGTTTTTCCTGTTAAAAATACACGATCCACGTCATAAGAAACAGGTGCTCAAAACGTACTTTTACAGTTGGTACAAAAAACGGGTATGGGATTTAAAGGCTTTATTACAGCGTAGTAAAAATTGCCCAAAAGTATCGTTGTTCGTTTCCAAAAATCACGCCCTTGATTTTATGCAAGCGAAGCGTTTGGATGGGCTGGATCATGTCCGTTTATTTTTAATGGACAGTACAAGGCACGATATTGTCAGGGCCTTTCGCGACCAGGGATTATTACCTGATATTCTTTCGGGAAAATTCAACGGATAAATTTTTCTTACAACAGAATTCAGTCATAATCTCTTCTCCATGACGGATTCAGATCCTGATCAAAGTCAAATCACTGTAAAAAAAAAAACGGATAATCGTTTTGAATTTCCATCACCAGATTATCAGTCAAATTCAACACGATATTCGCTTATCTCCATTTACAAACCGGATGCACTGAACGTGAGAACTTAATCATATTCAGGTGCTGCGTACTTCTAAACATGAAGCTGATAGATACAGGTTGCTTTTGTTGGGAATTTGCGGAATGAATAATGGCTGAATTGATTAAAAAATGAAATTATTCCATATATCCATTCTTACGCAGCTCAGATGCAAGTTCTTTTATTACATACTCTGCCTGAGCCAAAGATAATCGGTCAGACCAGGATCCAATCGACGTGGTAAAGAGTGGTCTGCCAATGTTTTGATGGAAACTGTCATATCTGTTTTCGATGGTGGATGACTTCTTGTAGAAATCAAGCATTTGGGGTTGAAATTGAATTCCGAGAAATTTACAAATTTCATCAAGCGCAGTATCCGGATCAGTGACCAAGTGTTCATATTTTATTTCCAGATAACGAGAGCCTGTTGATTTCCGGATATCTGTGGTGTGCTTGATACTATTTTTCCATCTTTGAACAGCCCCAGGCAGGTAGTCTTCGCCATATCTGTCAACCAATGAAGCACATACGTCACGGCCGTCACGCAGCATGTGAATGTACCTGGCATGGGGGAAGACTCTGGCGATATTCTTCCAGTAAAAGGTATTAATGGGTGATTGATCACCCCAAAAAAGTGCCTCAGGGAATTTCTGACTGGCGTATTCCCAGAAAATTTCATTGATAATTCTGGCAAGTGATCTGTTCTTTTTCTCAAGAGGGATTACTTTCTGATAAACCGGCGCAAGGTTAATTTCCCATTTATAAAAATCCGGGTGGCTTTCAAAAGTAGCAATCACCAACCGGCACAGGTCTTCCCAACCCAGCCCATTGAACATAACGAACTTTACAGGCAGAGAATGCAGGATATGTGTTTCTACAGGAATGGCCACCTCACCGCCGGCAGCCAGAATACTTCTCAAAAGTGTCGTACCGGACCGACCCGATCCAACAATAAAAAGGGGAGGGGCAAATGAACGGTCATCTCTTGTAGAAATTGGGCAGGTTTCAAAGAGGCGACGATAAACGGATCCGATTCCTTTTTTAACGCAATCCATCGAAAATGGTACAGACGTTGTATTCAGAGTTTTATTCAATCGCTGTGTTTCCATACTGAATTTTTAAATACTTTCGTTGTCATAACGGATCATGGTCAGGCCTTCCAGCGACGAAGAAACCATTGTGATAGATAATACTCATACTTCTGCAACCTGGACGAAAAAGTACGTTTCGGTTTGACTGTCGGAATATCCTTCGCCTGGCGCAGATTTTCTCTCCAGTAAGGGTGGGTTTGATCTTTCCAGACCGCATCATTTCCGAGGTGGAAAGTAACCCGATCATATTCCCGCATGTGAAAATTGCGGCTGTGCAACTGAATCTGGGATCGTAAAACTTTTCCGATGGGGGGATAACCAACAAAGACATGATTGAGAGTAAACAGGGGCAGGATACTTCGTTTGAAGATGAAACAATCTACTCCTCCATGCAGAGTTCCGTTTTGCAGATAGCACAACTCGAAATTGGTTTCATCAATCAAAACGCCCTGAAATTCTTTCTCTATCGTACGTCGGTTGATACAAAAACCGTCCAACCCCTGATCAATGAGGTGGTTAACATAAAGATAGAAATTGGGATATAAACCGATATCAACATTGGTATAAATGAAGAATTCGGCATCTGAAACGTTGTAAAGACCTTCTAAAATATCACATAATCTTGGCAGAGGTTTATGAGGATGAAATTCCCTGAGTCCATCGATATATTCCCAAGCGTAAAGATCGATATCCTTTGCCCAACCAAACCCCTCAGGGAGATTGACTTTTTCAGCTTTGTGTTTGATGGCAAACAGTTCGACATCTACTGTCTGTGCGGCTGCTTTTTGCGCCACCAGCATGCTCTTTATGGTTACCGGTTGAGCAATATGGAGATACGATGGTTTTTTTGATTCATCGATTTCGGTAACACTAATAATGTGGGCAAGACGTCTTTTATTCATAAATCCTGACAAAAAATCTATGAAGTTCCGTACTTTCAGGCGGAAATCGTTTTGGGATTTCCTTTCTTAAATATGTATTTTTTCAATAATTTCACCATATAAAAGATTCTTTCTCTTTCAAACAGCCAAAGGGTCAGACAATATACGCAGCCAATTATAAAGGATTTACCGATCATGAGTACCCATGCATTCATATTCGTGAAGAAAAAGTGATCAACTACATACCCAGCTGCCAGGCCTGCGAATAATGCAATTCCTGGTGCCAGAAACATGGGTCCAAGGTAAAGATCCACATACTTCCTGGCCCAGAACAGGATCAATATGATCCCCACAACCATCATCACATCCACCGCCACAGCCACTCCCTCAATTCCAAACGTTGGGCCTAACAGGAACAGGAAACCAATCAATACGAACACCTGAATGGTTCTAATTTGTACTGTGGTGCCTGGTTTCCCCACTGCAATAAATACGGATGCCATCAATTGTTTGAGTGGGTCAAACATGGTAAAGGGCAGCATCAGTTGAAAGGTAAAAATCATCGGCATCCATTTCTCGCCGAGCAAAATTCGGATGAACTCAGGCGCAATCAATGCCAAAATACCCACAAATAAAAAACCCATGCGGATCAGTAGCGCATTGGTTTCAAAAAATGCCTGAGACAGACCTTTGCGATCTTCTTTCAGCTCGGCGTAGGTCGACATGGCCACGCTAAAAATTGGCGTAGAAATGATGTTGGCAGGCACTTTTGCGAGCGCATAAGCCCGGGAATAGTAACCTAACGGATCAACACCGAGATAATTTTTCGTCCAGTAGTCATCTCCGCGATCCAGCACATCCAGCAGCAGCCCACCTGCCAGGTGCTTGCTGCCAAAGCTCAGAAAATACTTCACCACATCTGTTTTCCATAGAAAGCGAGGCTTCCATACCGGCCTCCAGAAAAATAATAAAACGATCTGAAGAATGGCATTTGAAATATTCGTGGCCAGCAAAGCCCAGATGGGTTGCTTCAAAACCGCCAGAAGAACGGCAGAAATAAAGGTGATCACCGCATCAATCACTGAGATGACCGAGTACCTTTGAAAGCGAATCTGCCGATTCAGGATGAGTCTGGGGGTGGACGCGAAATTTTTAACGACAGTCGTAACAGCCAGTACAGAGAAAGCGGTAAATAACCCGGGTTCACTCCTGTCAAGGAAAAGAAAACCGATGAGTAAAATGAGGATGATCCAGACTGCAGACAGGATGGTTTGAAGTGTAAAATGGACGGCGGCAGCCTGCTCAATATCTTCTGTTTCTTTACATCGATGGATAAAAGCCGACGCGATGCCAAACGTTGAAAAACCATTTGCCATCACCACAATCGCCCCTGCACCGGCATAAATACCAAATGCCTCTACCGGCAGCAGGCGGGCAAGGATAATTGTCTGGGCTAAATAAACCGCATTATACAGAATATTACTGATAAAGTTCCATTTAACCGAATCGATGCTTCTGCGTGCCAGATCCTCATTCATATGACTCAGCAACCTTCACCGCACGCAATGCGGCTTCATGCAGAAAGCCATTGGATGCCAATACACCGCGATTGCAGGCGAGGGTACGCCCATGTGAAAAGTCAAAGGATTTACCGTCCAGATCTGTGATTCTTCCACCGGCCTCTTCCACGATGATCGACCCGGCTGCCTGATCCCAGATCTTTTCACGGTAGTTTGACCGGTCAGGTGAGAGCATGCGTAGTGAAAGGTCGCCCTGCCCTGACGCCAGCATCGCATATTTAGCCTGGCTGTCCATACGTACAGGTTCGGTAGTAGTGTGAAGCAGATGCGCAATACGATCAATTTGTCCGGCGTTGGTATGTGAATCCTCAAAAGAGCGCAGAATACGCGCCTGAGCGTATTCTGCTTCAGTTGATACATTCAAACGAATAAATTTTCCCTCACCATGCAAAGTGGTTACCCAGGTACCCCTGCCGCGATGGGCGATCACCAGGGAGCCTGGACCGGCAAAATCAGCCTTTTGACCGTCGGTCAGGTTGGGGCAGCCCAACACTCCCAATTGCACTACCCCCTTTTCAATTAATGCCAGAGCTACGACGTATTGGTCGCCACGCAGAAAACCTTTTGTTCCGTCAATCGGATCCAGGGCCCAGTTCCGGTCTTTGGTACCCTCAGTACCCCGGTCGATCCAACGGCATACCTGATCAGCATCAACTCCTTCGACAACCCGGTTCACGTAGCGGACAATCTGATGCAGTGAATCGGATTGAACTGGGCTTAGTAAAACAGCGGAGCTTTCTTCAGCTATGAGGGCATCACCGGAAAAATACTTTGAGAGCAAACCGGCTACCACCGCCTGCGAGGAAAAATCAGCAATTGTTACCGGTGATTTATCATCCTTGGTGAGGGCAGGCGTGACGATCTCAGCCTGGATCTGCTGAGCCAGAGCTGCCGCCTGCCTGACTGCATTCATCGCAAATGAAACATCGGGGTGACCGATATCAATCATGGTGCTCCTTGTAAAGGAAACCTGTCGTTGTATCCTGCAATCATCAGGTTTTCTACACCGGCAGGTATTCTTTCGATACGGACAGAATCAAGGTGTAAAGATGATGCCGTGATCCTGAAGCATGCGCTTTACCTGCACAACCGACCGCTCTAAATTCTCCTCACCGCCCATCACCTGTAAATCATAATTGATATCGGTGGTGACGTGTTCACCCACCCAGATCGTTTCAATCTGGGTGGAATTGAGGATGGTCTTGAAAATCTTCAAATCATCTTCGGTTAATTCCACCGCGGTGACAATCAGAATCATTCCCGCATCCAGGAACATATGCGCGGTTTCTGCCATTCGGCGGACCTGTTCATGCCAATTGTCGCCGGGTTGCTGGCGTTTCAGATCAGCACCCACGCTGTACAGGAAGCTGCCAATCCCCAGGTAATACGCGAATTTCCCGCTCTCAAACAACTGGCGCTCCAGAGTGCTGGCAAACTGCCTGCGTCCGACGCCCTTTTGCCCGGTGACAATCAACAGGGTGGGCCGCTGGTTGTAGCGCTCGGCGCGTTGCGCCATGGTGACATTTGTCTTCACCCACTTCAAATCACGGGTGACCACCTCTTCCAGCAGATCAGCATTTTGATCTTCGATTCCTTCCAGCACGATACCGCCGCCCCAGATTTCGTAATCATCCACAATCACAAACCGGCTGATATCAGTCATGGTGCTAGAAAGGTCAAACGCAATCGGGTGACTGAGCAGCAAAGTGCACTCAGCCACATCATGATGCTCGATCATGTTTTTATCTTTGCTGGTCGAGTAATCTGAGGCATCGATGATGCGATGGATGGTCTCAATCTGGGCTTTCACTTTCGCGGTTCCCAGTTTAAGCAGATACTGCTTCTTGGGCAGCATGGGGTGCTTTCCCAGCCAGAACAGGCTCACCCGGATGCGCGACGCTACTTTGGGAGCCGGTTCATCCCGGCGGGCAGCAATTTGCCCGCGCCGTATGTAGATTTGCGTATCCAGCGTGAGACCCACCGCATCTCCGCTGACGATTTTTGCTTTGGCGGGAGCCGAGAAGGTCTCGATGGTTTTAATCCGGCTGCTTTTACCGGAGGGATAAAAAACCAGTTCATCACCCACATTCACAGTGCCACTGGATGCCGTTCCGGCTACAATGCGGCGATCATCGCCGTACAGTGTGAAGCGGTAGATATCCTGCACCGGCAGGCGGAAAGGTTTATCAGTGAGGGGTTTGGCTTTCTCAAAACTGTCGAGCGCATCCAGCACGGTGTAACCCTGGTACCACGGAGTGTTCGCACTTAACGAGGCCACATTATCACCCTGGCGGCCGCTGACCGGGATGTAGCACAACGGTTTGACGCCAATTTCACCCAGGAATTGATCATATTCTCTACGGATTGAGTCGTAGACATCCTGGCGGTAATCCACCAAATCCATCTTGTTCACCGCCACCACAATTTGCTTGATGCCCAGCATCCACAGCAGATAACCGTGCCGGCGGGAATTTTCCTGGATCCCTTCATGTGCATCGATCACCAGCACCGCGGCTTCCGCCCGTGATGCGCCGGTGACCATATTCTTGATGAATTCGATATGCCCGGGAGCATCGATGATGATGTAATGCCGTTTACTGGACTGAAAAAATACACGCGCCGAATCGATGGTGATGTTTTGGGCGCGTTCGTCTTTCAACGCGTCAATCAAATAGGCGTATTCAAAAGGTTTGGAATTGCGCTCACAGGCCTGCTGAATCTGCTCAAATTTTCCTTCGGGCAGCGTGCCAGTATCCGCCAACAGCCGACCGATGACCGTGCTCTTGCCGTGATCCACATGCCCGACAAACACAATATCCATCTTTTCGCGGGCATCCAATGCCAGATCGTCATTCACCGTTAATGTTTCCACTACATGTATCCTTCCCGCCGCAGAGTTTCCAATCCGCCGCCGTCATCCTTGTCCTGCGCGCGTCCTGCCCGTTCAGCGATGTGTGCAAAGCGTCCTACCTTTAGTTCGGCAATGATCTCTTCCACATTGCGTGCTTCTGAATCCACCGGGAAGGTGCATGGATAACAACCCAACGAACGGTATCGCTTCCCATCGCCGTGGTTGTAGTACAGCGATACAGTGGGGATTTTTTCCTGTAAAATATACTCCCAGATGTTGAGCTCGGTCCAATCCAGCAGCGGATGAATGCGCACGTTGGTTCCGGGAGCGAAATCCGTTTTGTACTGATTCCAAAATTCCGGGGGCTGCTCGCCGATATTCCATTCATTCTGTTTATCACGCGGCGAAAAATAACGTTCCTTTGATCGCGACCCTTCTTCATCTGCTCGCGCTCCAACAATCACACCGGTAAATGGTTCCGGATGGGGATCTTCTTCATACTGCTGGGTCGAATGGTTGAAACGCATCCTTTTGCCCTCGCCGGTAAGCGTACGCCGTAAAGCCTCCGTTTTCAACAGGCTGCAGCAGGTGATGCGATCGACCGTGCCATCCGGGAAAGTCATTTTCTGTTCCAGGGCTTCCTCGTTGGCTCCAATCACCATGGGCAGACGCCATTCACGCGTCAGGCGATCACGGTAATCGATCATTTCAGGGATTTTGTAATGTGTGTCAATATGGACCAGTGGAAAGGGTACATGACCAAAAAATGCTTTTTTTGTCAACCACAGCAACACCGTGCTGTCTTTTCCCATCGACCAGAGCATACCCAAATTTTTAAAATTGGCGTATGCCTCGCGTAAAATGTATACGCTTCGGTTTTCGAGCTCGTCCAAATGTCCCATAAAAATACTTTCTATCCTGGCCTTCCAATAATCTCTTTATTGATCATGGTGTTGATGATCTGATCCACGCACTCTTCCACACTGAACCGGTCACTGTGAACAACCAGTTCCGGCGAAACGGGTGCTTCGTATGGAGAACTGATACCGGTAAACGCAGCGATTTCTCCATTTTTCGCCTTTTGATACAGCCCTTTTGGATCGCGCTGCATGCAGATCTCTAAGGGGCAGGAGACAAACACCTCCCAAAATCCTTCCGGTTCGATCATACCACGAACCCGGTCCCGATCTTCACGAAACGGGCTGATGAAAGCGGTGATGGTGATCAATCCGGCGTCAAACAGCAATTTGGAAACTTCTCCTATTCGGCGGATATTTTCCTTTCGGTCTTCAACCGAGAAGCCAAGCCCGGCATTCAGACCTGTGCGGATGTTGTCACCGTCCAGCAGGTAGGTATGCGCCCGGAACACGGTTGCCAGTCTGTATTCGAGTGCATTGGCAATTGTGCTCTTTCCGCTGCCTGAAAGCCCGGTCAGCCAGATCACCAGCGGGTGCTGGCCTTTCAGGCTGCTCCGCAGTTTTCGATCAACCCTATGATGGTGGGGAAAGATATTGTCCTGTGTCATAACGTCAGATGGTAGATAACGGATCAAAGGCTTTTCTTTTGTTCAAAACCAGAGCAGATACAGGGTTCGTAACTGTAAAAGGACGATCAACGTGCCCACCATGATCATGATCAGCTTAACTGACAATCTCTTGGTAAGCAACGCACCTAATGGGGCTGCAAGAATCCCGCCGATTAACAGACCCACAATAACGGTCCAGTGGGTCAACCCAATGGTGATGATGAAGACGACCGACTCTGTCAATGTGACAAAAAACTCCGCGAAGTTGACCGAACCGATTGTCTTGCGCGGTGAATGCCCTGTAGAAATCAATGTAGATGTAACCATTGGTCCCCACCCTCCGCCGCCGATGGCATCCAGGGTACCACCCGCCAATCCAAGCGTTACCAGGAGACCGGTTTTGGGTTCCTGTTCATGTTCATGGTCGGCATTGAATGCTTTGTAGAGAATATGGATGCCCATCAACAATAGATAAATTGTGATATACGGCTTGATCCTCTCACCATCGATGGATGTAAGAATGTACGCGCCAAGTCCACCGCCGATGACACCGGGAAGGAGCAAGCGCACCACCATACGCCGGTCAATATTGCCCAGTTTTGCGTGAGATAATCCCGAAATCAGGGTGGTGACAATCTCCGCTGCATGGACACTGGCACTGGCAGCCACTGGTGAGACCCCGCTGGTCAACAGAAAGCTGTTGGCTGTTACTCCATACGCCATTCCCAGGCTGCCGTCAATGATCTGCGCGACGAACCCGACCACAATATAAACCAGCAGATTCTCCATGATGCGACTTGACGGCTCCCGATGATTGGCGTTTCGATATGGCAGGATCAGTCATATACAGGGATAAATTTTACCATGCCCGATCGTTCAGGGAATGGCATGTATTCGGGAGACAACACGGTCTGTTGTCTCCCGGATAGGTTGATTTCTGTCACGGAGCAGGAGTTGGAGTAACGATTGGGCACGGCGTCATGGTGGGTGTGAGAGTGGGTGTATGCGAACTGGTCGGAACCCATGTCCCTCCGGTTGTGGGTGAAGCCGTTGGAGTGATATTTGTAGGCTGCGTCGTTGGAGAAGCGGTGAAAGTGGAAGTGAACTGGCTGGTTGGTGAAAATGTCGGCGTGGGTGTGAGGGTACGGGTCTTCCAGTATGTAGATGTGGGCGTCTTCGTCACCCAATGGGTAGGTGTCAAGGTATACGTGGGGGTTTTCGTACGATAGGAAGTCGATGTAAGTGACGGTGAGGGTGTCAAAGTTTTTATCGGGGTATCCGTCCACGTTACCGTTCTGGTTGGTGTGGGTGTATCGGTCCATGTCGCAGTGACTGTCGAGGTGGGGGTATCCGTCCAGGTAGCGGTAACCGTCAATGTGGGTGTATCCGTCCAGGTCGCTGTGACGGTTGAGGTTGGGGTATTTGTCCAGGTTGCAGTAACTGTCGATGTGGGTGTATCGGTCCAGGTCGGAGTGACTGTCGAAGTGGGTGTATCCGTCCAGGTCGGGGTCACTGTCAATGTGGGTGTATCCGTCCAGGTTGCAGTAATAGTCGGAGTATTCGTCGGTGTATTAGTCGGCGTATCGGTGGGTGTGTTCGTCGGTGTATTGGTCGGTGTATCGGTGGGTGTGTTGGTCGCCGTGTTCGTTGGTGTACTGGTTGGAGTATCGGTGGGTGTGTTGGTAGGCGTATTGGTTGGTGTATCAGTGGGCGTGTTCGTCGCCGTGTTCGTCGGCGTGTCGGTGGGCGTATTCGTCGGTGTGTTTGTCGGAGTATTGGTCGGGGTTTCGGTGGGCGTGTTGGTCGGTGTATTTCTCGGCGTATCGGTAGGCGTATTGGTTGGTGTATCAGTGGGCGTGTTCGTCGCCGTGTTTGTCGGTGTGCTGGTCGGCGTATCGGTGGGCGTGTTGGTCGGTGTGTTAGTCGGTGTATCCGTTGGTGTATTCGTGGGTGTGTTGGTTGCAGTACTGGTAGCAATGGTTGGTGTATCCGTGGGTGTATTGGTTGCAGTGCTGGTAGGAATGGTTGGTGTATCCGTGGGTGTATTGGTTGCGGTGCTGGTAGGTATGGTTGGGGTATCAGTGGGTGTATTGGTCGCAGTGCTGGTAGACGTATCCGACGTATCGGTCGCGGTATTGGTTGCCGTACTCGTCAATGTAATGGTAAGAGTCGGTGTTTTCGTGTAATATGACTGCCAGTATGCTGCCGAGGTTCCGTCCAAACCCGAAATGTTGGTGCAACCCCCTAAGACGAATAATATGATGAATGGAATTATCAATACTTTGTTAATCTTCATCGCTCTATCCACCAAAATTTTTATATATGGTCTGCATCTCAACCAGATACAGAATATGAATTCGTTTTAAAGAAAGACCTGTATCTATAATAGAAACAGATTAATCGGCAGTTCAGCCTCCTGCCTTTCCAGGAGTTTATGCGGGCCGGATAATAACCGGATGAGAACGAAGTGAAAATGGAGTAATAAGTCAAAAAGAACGATTAAAGATGGCTAAGAGTTTTTTTCAAATCACGATAGTTCTATGGTTATTTCGCTGTTCGCCTGACATACGCTATGTATAATAAAAGTACAACCCTTTGACCTTCCGGCGTTCAGGTGAGGAGAAATATGTCACAAACACCCCGCATTAATGTCAACCGAAGGCGAAAAGCCTCTGGCCCCACCGGGCCGGCTCCATCTCCGTTTCGCAGGGGAACCGGAGGGTCATCTGGCGGTTCTGGGCTTCCCTTTGGCCGTGGTGGATTGCCTGGCCGGGGCGGTCTGGGGTGCGGTGGCATCATTCTCTTGGTCATTTTTGTCATCTTTTATCTGTTGACCTCCAACGGCGATCAGACCAACACCGCTCCTGAAGTGAATCAACCGGTTCAACCGCTCACCCAACCTACCCGCCCTTCCGCCAGCAGCACTCCCCGGCCTACCTTTGCTTCAGCAGGCGGTGACGCAGACCAGAAGTGGCTGGTGATGATGTACATGGACGCGGATGACCCGGTGCTGGAACAGGATATCTTCATCGATCTCAATGAAGCCGAGCGCGCCGGTTCCAGTGATCAGGTGACCATCGTAGCTCAGCTTGACCGTTTTCAGGGCGGCTTCTCTGGTGACGGCGACTGGCGCTCGACCCGCCGCTATCTCATCACACAGGATAACGATCTGAATACTATCCACTCCGAACTGGTGGAAGATGTGGGTGAAAGCAATATGGCCGATGGTTCTAGCCTGGTCGATTTTGTTACCTGGGCAGTGCAAAATTACCCGGCTGACCGCTTTGCACTAATCCTTTCAGATCACGGAATGGGATGGCCGGGCGGTTGGTCCGATGCGGGAACCCGCGGAACTGAAGTGAGCAGTGCGCCACTCACGGAAATGATCGGCGAAGATTTCATTTTCCTTTCCGAACTGGATGAAAATCTTGCCCGGATACAGGCTGCCACCGGCATTGAGAAGCTGGATTTGATCGGTATGGACGCCTGCCTGATGAGCCAGATTGAGGTTTACACCGCGCTCCAGCCCTACGCCCGCTTTGCGGTAGCCTCCGAAGAGACAGAACCCGCTCTGGGATGGGCTTATGCCGCCACATTTGAACAATTGCTCGACAACCCCGGCATGGATGGAGCGCAGTTGGCTGCCAGTATTGTCGACAGTTACATTGCCCAGGATCAGCGTATTCTGGATGATCAGGCCCGGGCTGATTTCCTAAACCAGAGCGGCAGCACAGGCGGCTTTTTCGGTTTTTCACGGGTAAGCGCCGATCAACTCACCGCCCAACTGGAACGGAATATCACCCTCACTGCTGTGGATCTTGACGCTATTCCCGAACTGAACCGGCGTTTCAACGAATTTATCTATGCCCTTCAGGATGTCGACCAGCAGCCGGTCGCCAGCGCGCGAAATTATTCACAATCCTATCTGAGTGTGTTTGGCAAACAAGCCCCGCCCTCCTACATTGATCTGGGTCATTTCGTCCAGCTCGCTGCCCAGCAGACTGGCGACTCAAATCTGCAACAGCTCGCCGGTTCGGTGATGAATGCCTTGAACGCGAGCATCGTGGCTGAAAAACACGGACAATCCAAACCCGGTTCCACCGGCATGGCAATATACTTCCCCAATTCCACGTTGTACCGGTCACCCTACACCGGGCTGCAATCGTATACCATCATCGCCGGGCGGTTTGCAGAGGCATCCTTGTGGGATGATTTTCTGGGCTACCATTACAGTGACCGTCCCTTTGAAGCCGACGCTGCTGAGGCTGTAGTACCCCCTCAAGACGCGGCCGTTCGCGCCCCAGGCGGGGGTGATATCAGCCTGTCATCCATTGACGCTTCTGCTACAACGGTTTCAGCAGGCGAGACCATTACCCTCAGTGTGGAAATCAGTGGAACCAATGTGGGGTATGTGTATTTCTTTACCGGGTATTATGATCCCAATTCCAACAGCATCTTTGTCGCGGACACCGATTATCTGGAGAGCGCTGAAACTGAATCACTGAATGGTGTGTATTACCCGGTCTGGCCGGACAGCGATTCGTTCTTCATGGATTTTGACTGGGAACCTACCCTGTTTTCCATCACCGATGGAAGCCAGTCGGTGGTAGCGCTGTTCAACCCGTCCGCGTATGGCTCTTCAGCCGAGGAAGCCGTGTATGTGGTGGGCGGCGTGTACACCTCATCGGAAAACGGTGAACAGCGTCCTGCGCAAATGCATTTTAAGGATGGTCGTCTGTTCCAGGTGTTCGGGTTCAACGGCAATGATAATGCAGGCGCTCCAGCCGAGATCTACCCGGTTCAGGGAGATACTTTCACCCTTTCACAAAAATGGCTGGAGCTGGATAACAACGGCAATGTCACACAGACCGTGTATGAACAGGGAGAAACGATCACTTTTTCAGGCCTTCCTTTTGAATGGGTGCAGGTTTACGCCCCCGCAGGTGAATACCTGGTCGGGTTCCTGGTCAGCGATCTGGATGGGAATACACAGGAAGTCTATACGCAAATCACGGTCGAGTAGAGAACGATAACGATCAATCAAGTATCACTGAAAGGGAAGGGTTCCGCAACAATGACACAATCCACTACCCCCGCTGAAACACGGTCCGCCGCTCCTCAACCTATGAGATCAGGCATGGATGAAGCGCCTGCTTACTTCCGCTGGATGGTTTCACGGATCAGCCCGTTTCTGGGAAAAAACGTGCTCGATCTGGGCAGCGGCTACGGAACCCACCTGACGCAGATACTGCCGCGAGTGGAAAAGATAACCGCCCTCGACAGTTCACCGGAAGCAGCCAAATTTTTGGCAGAGCGATTCAAAACTTTCAGCCAGTTCCGCGCGGTGTGCACTGATTTTTCACAGCAGCCGTTGCCAGGCTGGATGAGAATCTCCAAATTTGACACCGTTCTTAGCCTGAACCTTCTGGAGCATCTTCCCGATGATATCAAAGCCTTGCGGTGCATGAATTCACTGTTGCCTGCCAGCCAGGGGGTGTTGATTTTACAGGTACCGGCTCACCCGGGGTTATACGGTTCACTGGATAAACAGGCGCGGCACGTTCGGCGGTACCGAAAAGCAGAACTGGCGGTAAAGTTGGAGCAAACCGGCTTCAAAGTGCTGCATATTGAGTTTTTCAACCGCCTGGGAGCAATTTTCTGGGGATTGAACGCACGCCTGCTGCACAACCGCCGCTATTCGAAATTCTTCGATTTTCAGATCAGGCTGTTCGACCGGTTGTTGGTACCGGTTTTAAAGCCGCTTGAATACCTCGTGCCGCTGCCATTTGGGCTGTCAATACTGGCGGTGGCTGTCAAACAGAGAGAAGCATAATCTCCTTCAACTGGTATCAAATCACTCCCCAACTGGCAGTGTTCCCCAAAACCAAATTATGCTGCAGCCATTGATCACGGCCTGTGATATCGATCACGATTCTATCAGCAGGTCTTCTCAGCCTGAGTGTCAACATTGCCCGGTTCATTGGGTATAATCGGGGTACACACGAATAGAAAAAATGATCAGGAAAGGGCGGTATTCTCCATGACGCAGTCTATCGATTCAGCAGCAGCCATCCACCAACGTGTTGAGCAGTCGCGCCAGGCGATTATCCAACTGATGCAGGATATTGTGGCAATCCCCAGCATGGATTCACAAATTGGGCCGGTCGGCGAGCGTATTGCCCAAGAAATGCGCATGCTTCATTATGATGAGGTGCGTTTCGATAAAATGGGGAACATTCTCGGACGGATCGGCAACGGCCCCAAAGTCATGGTCTATGACTCGCATATCGATACGGTTGGTATCGGCGATCCATCCGCCTGGGGGTGGGATCCTTTCAAAGGCAAGGTTGAAAACGGCATCCTGTACGCTCGCGGCGCCTGTGATGAAAAAGGCAGCACTCCGGGTATGGTGTATGGGTTAGCAATTGCGCGTGATTTAGGCCTGCTGGAAGGCTGGACGGTGTATTACTTTGGCAATATGGAAGAATGGTGTGACGGCATCGCGCCAAATACCTTTGTGGAAGTGGATCCCGGCATTCGCCCGGATTTTGTGGTAATCGGCGAGCCATCCAAAATGCTGGTATACCGCGGCCACAAAGGCCGTCTTGAATTCAAGGTGACCGCCAAAGGGAAAAGCGCTCACGCCGCCAGCAACCATCTGGGTGAAAATGCCATCTATAAGCTGCTGCCGGTCATCCAGGGCATCAGCCAGTTGGAGCCTACACTGGGCGATCACCCGTTTTTAGGGAACGGAAAAATCACCGTTTCAGATATGCACGTGAAAACCCCCAGTATCAATGCCGTACCGGATGAAGCGGTGATTTTTATCGATCGCCGTATGACCTTTGGAGAAACCCAGGAAGAGGTTATTGCACAGGTTCAGGCGCTGATTCCGGAGGAACACCGTGACTCTATCACTATCGAAGAATTGTTTTATGAGGAACCCTCCTACACCGGATTTGTTTTCCCGGTAGATAAATACTTCCCGGCCTGGGCGCTGGAGGAAGATCACCCGTTGGTGAGCGCCGGGCAGAAAACCCGCCAGTTGATCGGCCTGCCGGATGCCCCAGCCGGAAAATGGAATTTCTCCACCAATGGCATCTACTGGGCCGGCAAAGCTAAAATCCCCAGCATCGGGTTTGGTCCGGGTGATGAAGAAACGGCGCATACCACCATCGACTCTGTACCGCTGGAAGACGTTGTTAAGGCTGCCGAGTTTTTTGCGCTGCTGCCCTCTTTGCTGCTGAAGGAGACCAGGTAGCATCATCAGCAAACCGCAGCGACCTCATATTGATGTTGAAAAATCACCTGATCCACAATGATCAGGTGATTTTCTATTCACCTACAGGCAGATTAGATTCGAGATACCAATCCGCCACCGACACGGCAACGGATAGCATCCAATAAGATGCAATCCTGGCGGTTTACCCCTTATCCCGGAACATAAGGCCGATCCAGCGCCGCATCAGTCGATAGATCCAGGTGATCTTCACCAGGTCTGATGGAGATCGAATATTCATTGATCAATCGGCCTTCCGGTGTTGCATAATGGCGAACGACCCGAAAACCGATTTTTTGATAAAACGCATTGGTGTTCTCATTATTTTCGCGATCGGTAGTCAGCAAAACACAGGTGACGCAACGCTTGCTGGATTCCTCCAAAAATGCTTTCACCAGTTTTTTCCCTATGCCATACCCCTGGGTATCAGGAAGGACACCTATCGACATCAATGTACCGCAATTGGGGATGACATCCTGTTCTGACGGCATACGAAAAGCCCGTAACAATCGAAACAGGATACCCGGTTTACGCAGAAATGCCCCTACAGACGCCCACGCGAACGAAAACAGGCGTCGCTTAATCATCTGCTTATATAATTCACGCGTTTTAGTTGAACCGGCTGCAAATCCTAAAATTTGGCCGTCTCTTTTTGCGACATAGGCGATTCCATTGACATCTTCAACAATCGACCGGTACAGCTGGTAAAGAAATCGCGGTCCCAGGAAGGATAAGAAAAATCCTTCAAAGGATCGAATATGTACTGCGGTCACATCTTTGACATCGTCAAGCCGCATGGGTTGGATCGAAATTTCATTCATATTTACTACTCATTCATGCTCATTATATGCTCTCGTTTGTGAAAATCTTCAGGTCTGGTGAACATTCTCACGCAGGATTAATTACCCGCTCATACCGTAAGGGAGATGATTCTCAAGCTGTCAGCGCTTATCCGGCAGCATATGTTTGATTTATTGGTAAATTGAGCTAGACTCATAGATATCCGTGTGCGTTCAGGAAATTCAAAATGAGTGAAACCTTTGACTGCCCAAACTGCGGAGCCCCATTGGATGTCCCCCCAGGTTCAGATTTTACCATGCGCTGCCCGTTTTGTTCGTCATCGGTGATGATTCCGGCAGAATTGCGAGCACGGGGCACCCATCGCGATGCATTCACTGAAAGCCGGGCCGATTCAGTAAAGGAAATCATATTGCTTGCCCGCAGCGGTGATTGTGAACAGGCAACTGAGAAAATGATGAAAACCTTTGGCATCAGCCGTCATCAGGCCGAAACCTCGGTGGAAGCGATGGTTGGGGGGCAAATATTTGAGCTGGAAAACACCCCGGTGATGGTTTCGGACTCTGCACAAACCGTCAGCGCCATCATCGATACGATGTCAAAGACCGGGATAATCTCACCGGATTTGTTAACGTCAGCAAGTCCTCAGGCACAAAGAAAACCTCAGGCAATCGCATGGATCAGCAGTCTTGCCATTCTGATCGGTATCTGTGCCTTTATGTTCGTGCTGCTGCAACCTGGAGCACCGCTGGAGATTCTGGGAGCACGCCTGAACGTTTTTGGTCCTGTCAGGCTGGTATCTTCGTTTGGGCAATCCGGCAGCCTGCCTGGTCAACTCACGGAACCGGAACAGATCGCCGTCGATCTTCAGGGAAATATCTTTGCCGCGGATTTTTCAACCGGACGTATCAGTATGTTTTCTCCCACTGGTGAGTTTCTGCGGCTGTGGGATGTGAGTGACGAAGAGATCGTCATCAACGCGCTGGATGTGGATCAAAACGGGATTCTGTACGCCGCCGCTGAAGATTTCATCTGGCGATTTGATACGAAAAACAACCTGGAGCTGCAGCCGTTTACCAGCATTGAGAATGAGTGGTTTGAAGATTTTCTGGTGCTGCCAGGTGGTGGATTTGCGGCGGTAATCGATAATGAGACGCTCCAGCGGCTGGATGAAAACGGTTCAGTGATCTGGCAGGTGGAAGATGCTTTTTATACCATCACCGGTGACCCGGACTCAACCTGCAGCCTGGCGGTGGATGGCGAGAACAACCTGTATATGGCCGGCCAATTTGTGCATTCCATCCTTAAATTCTCACCGGATGGCCGTTATTTGAACCGTTTTGGTACAGAAGGCGAGGGGAAAGGGCAGTTGGAGTTTATACAGAAGATCGCGGTGGATGGAAAGGCTCGCATCTTCGTGAACGATTGGGGGCGGCTAGAGATCTTTTCAGCAGATGGCCAGTATCTCAGTCAGGCCGGTTTACCGCAGCAAGTCTACGACTTCCAGTTCACCTCAGACGGCAGAATGTATGTCGTCTCGCGGACAGGGAAAATCTACATTTATCAGGTTCGTTAATCGGTCTGGAAAACCATCCAGACTCATGCCTGCGGATGCAGCAGCTCTTCCTCGGTCTGGTTGATCTCATCATTGAGCGCCGCTACCTCCGCCTTCATTTCTGCGCTGGCGCTGGGAGAAAGCGGGATAAATTTGATCAGATCGCGGGCCTGCCGAAAAATATCCTTTACCTGCGCCACATAGGATAAATCCAAAAACATACGGCTGACCGGCGGAGGCAGTTCACGTGCTTTTTGAATTAACGCCCTTGCGCGCTTGACTCGTTCTGCTGCCGGTATCATACGTGCCATAATTGCTTTCCCTTATATTCTCAAAATGATTCGTTCAAAAATTGTGTGAGCCGCTCAAATAGCGGCCCACAAATCTGACAAAATGCAGAATGAAGACGTGACCCTGACGCGCCTAGATCGCCGGCGAGGTGTCAAGATCTTCGTTCGGCAGGAAGAGCTGGAAATTCGCCATATTGAAGACGATCTCGATTTCTTCACCAATCTGGTATTTTACACGAGGATCCACCCGGGCAACATAATCGGTTGAGCCGCTCATCAGGTACAGATAGATTTCGTGACCCATTAATTCCTGTACGTCAACCCGGGCTTTTACCGTGGCGGGTGTCACATCGGCGGGCTGATACATGGGGCTGTGGATGTCTTCCGGGCGAATCCCAAAGATCACCTTCTTGCCGGCATACTCTTTGTATCGCGAAACCCGGTTTTCCGGAACGGGTATCCTGAAGGCTTCGCTGACGATCATCAATTTACCGTTTTCTTCTTCCAGTGTGGCATCAAAGAAGTTCATGGAAGGAGATCCAATAAAGCCTGCCACAAATTTATTGGCCGGATGGTCATACAGGTTCTTGGGTGTGTCCAGTTGCTGTAAAATACCTTTATTCATCACAGCGATACGGGTAGCCATGGTCATGGCTTCCACCTGATCGTGGGTCACATAGATAAATGTTGCCTGCAGTTGGTGATGCAGCTTGCTGATCTGAGAGCGCGTCTGAACCCTAAGCTTGGCATCCAGATTGGACAGCGGTTCGTCAAACAGGAAAACCTTTGGTTCGCGCACGATGGCGCGTCCCACTGCTACACGCTGGCGTTGACCCCCGGAAAGCTGCTTGGGTTTGCGAGATAGAAGGTTGGTGATGCCCAGAATGTCAGCAGCCTGGTTGACTCGTTTTTGGATTTCGTCCTTGTTGAATTTTCTCAGTTTCAGACCGAAGGCCATATTGTCAAAGACAGACATATGAGGATAGAGCGCGTAAGACTGAAATACCATGGCAATATCGCGATCTTTGGGCGCCATATCATTGACAATTTTTTCGCCGATCAGCACATCCCCTTCAGTGATTTCCTCCAGTCCGGCCAGGCAGCGTAAAGCGGTTGTCTTTCCGCACCCTGACGGACCTACCAGAACTAAAAACTCTTTGTCGGCGATTTCCAGATTCAGGTGATCCAAAGCCACCACTTCACCAAAACGTTTTGTTGTTTCACGGAAAGAAACACTTGCCATGTCAGTTTACTCCTCTCGTAAAGTAGCTCATGAATGAAAGTAGACCCGGATCGTGTGAGTGGGTAATTATTGTCTGAATTGTGAGTTTCTGGAGCCTTTGCGCTGTTTCCCCATTCATAAAAGCTTCTGGTCTCCGTGAGATGCGCCCCCAAGAGGATTGCTCCGTAGAGGAGGAACTCCTCAGAGGATTGCTCCTCAAATAACACGTATCCAATCAATCAAAAAAACTATTCCTGACCTGTTTCGTCAGGTGCTTATCCTTAAGTGTATTGTATTTTCCTCATGACTTCAAGTGGTACTCTCTACCAGTTTGTGATCCACTATCCCATGCGAACGGTCGTTATAGTCTTCTTCAAAGACTTACCTATAGATTACGCTGACGTTGTTGGGGCATCACAGGTTTGATTTGTGTGGCTTGCGAAGAAAATCAATTCGTGTTTCCTCAAAAGTGACTGTGGGATTTCAGCGGGCAGGCAGCTAAGGAGCCTTCGTGTATACTTAAATCACTTATCACGAAGGGGGGACTGATTGATGAGTGATCAACTATCACAAATGGATTGTGTTGCCTGTAAGGGCGATGAACCGCAGGTGACAGAACAGGAAGCCGCACAATTATTGAAAGAAATACCAAACTGGTCTATTATAGAAACAGATCATATCAAAAAACTGCGGCGTGAATTCAAATTCAAGAATTTTGACGAAGCCATGGAGTTTACAAACAAAATTGCCCGGGTGGCCGAACATCAGGGTCACCACCCTCAAATCATCACCGAGTGGGGAAAGGTGACCGTGACCTGGTGGACGCATGCCATCAAGGGCCTTCATAAAAATGATTTCATCATGGCAGCCCGTACTGAGAGCCTGTATTCCTGATCGATATGAAAACGTTTGGCTGGATCATCACCGGAGCGATAATAATGAGCCTCTTATCCGCATGCCAGCCTGACCCATCTGTTCAGGCAACTGAGTACCGTTCGCCTGAATGGTTCAAAACGGCTGTTCTCTATGAGATCTTCGTGCGCAGTTTCCGCGATTCAAACGGTGACGGCATTGGCGACCTGAAAGGGATCACTGAGTCGCTAGATTATTTGCAGAAATTGGGGGTGAACACATTGTGGTTGACCCCCATTTTTTCCTCGCCTTCCTACCACGGATATGATGTATCCAATTATTACAGCATCAATCCCGAGTTTGGTACGAAGGAAGATTTGATCGAACTGGTGAACGCCGCCCACGAACGGCGCATGTATATCCTCCTCGATTATGTCGCCAGTCATACCTCCAGCCGGCACCCTTTTTTTGTGGATGCCCTCAAGAACCCCGCGTCTCAATATGCCGATTTTTACCTCTGGAAAGACGAATCACACAGCACCTTCCAGTCCTATCAGGGGCACAATTCCATGCCCACCGTCAACCATGCCAGTGAGAAAGCCAACCGTTACTTTTTGGACGTGGCGAAATACTGGATGGATTTAAACCAGGATGGCGACTACACCGACGGAATTGACGGCTGGCGCTGCGATTACGCCATGGGCACACCGGAAGCCTTCTGGCGCAGTATGCGCAGTGAGTTGAAAACTCTCAATCCAAACGTCCTTTTGTTAGGCGAAGTGTGGGTCAAGGAACCGTCAGGCCAGGTGGGGTATTTTACCGATGCCTTTGACGCCCAATTTGATTTTCCGCTGTACTTCACCCTGGAAGGCGATCCCGCCATTTCACAGGACGGATTGATCTCCGGGAAATCGCTGGTATCGCTGGCCACCGACAGGATTAAGGCCGGTGCGGCTGTCTTTGATCCCGAATCCATCCTGGTGCGTTTTTTGAACAACCACGATATGGATCGCACGGCCAGTGAAACCGGCTCGGACCCCGCGCGAGACCGACTGGGGGCTTTGTTGATCGCCACGCTCAACGGGGTACCGATGATCTACTATGGGGAAGAAATCGGCATGACCGGAAAGCGCGGCACCGGCCCCCTGTACGACGAGTTCCGTCGTGAACCGATGGAGTGGGGAACATATATCAATTCGCCTGGCACGCCCTACTGGTTCACCAGACACCAGTATATTCAGGATGCGGATGGCATTTCAGTAGAAGAGCAGGATGCCGACTCGGGTTCACTGCTCAATTTCTATCGTTATATATTGGCTATACGCAAAGAAAACCCCGCTCTGTCCACTGGAAAATATCTTCAAATCAGCCTGAAAGAACCCAACTCACAGGTCTGGGCTTTCTGGCGCTACAGCGATGATCAGGTTGTGGGAGCGTTTTTCAACTTTGGCGAACTGGAGGTCTCTTTTGAGCCGGATCTCAGCGCCATGAAGGACGCAAAACTGGAAGACGCGATTGAGTTGTTCCACACCGGCGAATATAAAACAGACACCGGTGCAATACAACTCGCGCCGGCATCTGCTGTTTTGTTTACTTTTCCCCACTAAGGGAACCGCGTTTCCTGTTTAGCCCTTCACACCGCCAATGGTCAGTCCGCTGACCATATACTTTTGCAGGAACAGATACACCACTGAAACCGGCAGCGCCACCATAATAGAGTAAGCCGCAAATTTTGACCACGGGGTTCCGGCGGCATACTGTCCAATCATATTGAACAGCGCCATCGTCAGGGTGAAGTCCTTTGGGTTGGTGAGGAACTGCCAGGAAATGGCGAACTCGGTCCACCCGCTCATGAACCCCAGAAAGGCCGTCACTGCCAGAACCGGAACCGCCAGGGGCAGGATGATCTTGAAGAAAGCCTGATTGGTGTTGCATCCGTCAATCAAGGCTGCTTCCTCAAGCTCCTTTGGAATGGTGTCCAGATATCCCTTCAGGTTCCAGATAGCAAACGGCAGCATGCCGGAAAGCATGGCAAAGCCAACCCCCAGCAGCGAGTTGCGCAGGTTGAACCCTCCCAGGACGATCTTGTTCAGCAATACAAACAGGGCCGGCAGGGTGGCAATGGATGGAAGCATCAACACGGTAAGCACCATGATCATCAAAATCTGCCTGCCCGTAAAGCGAAAACGCGCAAAGGCATACGCTGCCAGCACCCCGATCAACACGGAGGCAGCCGATGTGCCCAATGCCAGGCGGAAACTGTTGAACGCTAATTGCCAGAAACTGACCGGATTGGCGGTTGGCCGCTCAATCACATCGGAATACGCCTGAAAAGAGGCGTTCTTGGGGATAAGCGTCAACTCAACCGGGCGGGAAATATTGCGCGAGTCGATCGAAAGGCCGAAAATCCACAGAAGTGGATAGATTACGATGAAAGCGATCGCCAGCAAGAACAACTGGATCAGGAGCTGCCGACCCAAACCCAGCTTCTTACCGGCTTCAGCCTTTTCGGTCTTTTTGAGGATCAGGCCGGATCTCTTCGGTTTGGTTGAATTTGTGTCAGGCATCGTAACTCTCCGTTGCACGGGTAATCTGGTTGGTGAGTAAGGTCAACGCCAGCAGGATGAAGAAGATCACCACACAGAATGCGGCCGCCACGCCGTACAAAGCCTGTTCGTTCACAATACGGAACGCGGCGGTGAGTAGAATTTCAGTTTTCCGAAGCGGGCCACCTCCTGACAGGAAATAGATCAATGAATACAGATTAAACGTCTGTATGATGCCGTAGACGGTTGCCGGTACCATGGCCGGTCTCAGCATGGGCAGTGTAATCTTCCAGAACTGCTGCCAGCTGCTGGCCCCGTCGATGGAGGCTGCCTCGTAAAGGTCTTTGGGGATACTTTGCAGAGCGCCGGTGGCTACGATGGTCATAAACGGCCAGCCAAGCCACACGTTGGTGATCAGCAAAGCGTAATACGAAAGGGTGAGCGGTATGAAACTGATTGGTGGTGGTACTTCGTCAATCCAGCGTATGTGGAAAGCCGCCTCCGGGATGTTGAAAAACCGCCCGATAATCATTAACCCCTGGTTGATCGCGCCAAAATCGGCGTCAAACATATTTCTGAACACGGCTGCCACAATAATCTGGGGCAGCACGATGGGAAGTACATACAGAGCGCGGTAGATCCCTTTGAACCACACCCCCTTCACATTGAGGATGACAGCGATCAGGATCCCCAGCGAGACATGGATGATCACATTTGAGAACGTCCACCATAAGTTGAATCCCAGTGTTCTCAAAAAGTTGAAGTTTGACAGCTTTACATCACCGGCGAATACACGCAGATAGTTTTCAAAACCTACCGCTGGCGGAGCACCGGCGTTTGGGTTCAGATATTTGATCGTGTAATCGGTGAATGACATATACACCTGGTATCCCATGGGATAAAAGGTGATAACAGACATCACGATGAAAGCCGGCAAGAGATACAGGAAAGGTGTTATTTTCTTTCGCACCTGGTTACGATTCACGCCTTCGTGTGTGATTTCAGGAGAGACTGCGGCCATCTGTTTTCTCCTTAAGAAATAACGTTTACGGATTGATTTGGGAGCGCCTTTCGGCGCTCCCACAGTGTTAATTACTCAACAATCAAACTATTTATTGGCCTCATTCATGGCTGTGCAGGCTGCGGTGACTGCATCTGCCGGTGCCATCTGACCTTCAATCATGGCGGTGTAATTATCGCCAAACGGACCCCAGAAGCCGTTCAGGAACTTCGCCAACGGGCGAGGGGTTCCATCAGCCGCGATCTGAGCAAAGGTACCGATCCGTTCGTCCTTGGGGGTTACATCGGTGCGTACCATGGGATCCAGGGCGGTATCAGAATACGCCTGGGAACCCGCCTGTCCGAAGATATAAAGGGCAAGGTCGAGGGCGGTATCCACGTTCTTGCTGTTGGGGTTGATGTGCCAGTTATCCACACCCGCGAGCGGGGCGCCTTTACCACCATTGGGGCCGGTCGGCCAGGGAGCCACACCCAGCTTATCACCGAAGGTAGTGTTGTATTCGCCAAACATCCACGGGCCGTCAATGATCAGATCAAGCTGACCTTCCTTGAACAGCGAGGCGATCTTGGCGCCATCGGCGTCAAATGTTGCGCCGGCCGCTTTCAAATCAAGCAGATATTGCCAGGCTTCGGCAACGCCGCCCTGGTCAGCTACGCATTTGCCGGTATCATCCCAAATTTTGCCGCCGAACACACCAGCCCAGCCAAACTGGAAATAAATACCCGAGATCAGGCCAACACGCAGACCGCCCTGTACCGCGCTCATTAATTCATCGGTAGTGGCGGGTGGTGTGGCAACGGTATCTTTGTTATAGTACACACCAACGGCTTTGATGATACCCGGTACGCCGTAGTATTTACCGTCCACGGTCATCCCGGCCACGCCCGCGGATGAAACTTTATCCAGTTTCCCCTGCAGTTTGTCGGTGATATCCAGGATCAGCCCATCCTGAACCTGCTGATACAGGTTATCGTTCGGGAAGGTGATCATATCTGGGCCGCCGCCAGCGGCTGTTTCGGTGTTGTATTTGTTGAAGATCTGGTCAAATGGGACTTCCAGGACGTCCACCTTCACATTCGGGTGTTCCGTCATATAGTCGGCGACCAGCTTATTGATGGTGGCTTCTTCGCCGCCGCCAGCATGGTAAGAATGCCACAGTGAAATCGTGACGGTTGCTTCGGTGGCTTGAGCGGGGGTTCCACCGCATGCAGCAAACAAGAGCATGCCAATCATGAGAATACCGAAGATCGAATACATCTTTTTCATTCAGACTTCTCCTTTGATTAATCGTCTTTGAATGTTGACAACAAGATCTGATCTTTGAATTCGGCTGTGATGATGGCAGCAGTGTCAGGCAACTGTCTGTGAATGTTTGGTTTTATGATTCGATTTTCAGCGATCACCCCTTTCTCTGAAAGATCAAGTCTTTCCCCGTTATTAAATTAAGAAAGCACTATTGCCAATGGCAATATCTGCCTTACAAACCTGACTTGAAAACCAAAAAAGAGAAAATAACACCGCACTCTCCCCCAAAACGAACAAAACCTGTGCCAATAAATGATTACCTCTGATTATAGCACTTTGTTAGCGGATGAATATTGTCAATATTGGACGATTCATTTCGAACACCCTTAGCAATTTGGACAATTTTTGTCAATTTATTAATCAAAATATTAATTATTCCCCGGCCAGATTAATCATTCTTTCATTCTGGATGGTTACAACAGAGAGTGGTAACTGCAATGGCTGTTACGCCAAAAAGATCATCGAACAAAGGAGTAAGAGATGCCGCGACTTAAGGTCAACCTGTCTCACGAAATTGAGTACCTTTCGATTTATAGTGAAAACGATAAACTGGATGAAAAACTTGAACCAAAATTTCCCAAGGAATTATTGTTAAAAATGCATCATTATATGCTGCTCGGCCGGCTGATGGATGAGCGTATGCTCGCTCTGCAGCGGCAGGGCCGGCTGGGAACATTTGCTCCCATCCGCGGCCAGGAAGCTTCACAGGTAGGGCCTGTAGCCGCACTGGAAGACACCGACTGGGTGGTGCCCGCCTTCCGCGAGCATGCAGCTCTGTTTATGCGCGGTATCCCAATTGAAAATCTGCTGCTGGTCTACGGCGGCTTTTATCAGGGCAACGAAATGAGCCCGGATTTCCGGACACTTCCCAATGCGGTGCCGGTTGGAACCCAACCCCTGCATGCCGCAGGAATCGCTTACGCGAGCAAATATAAAAAGGAAGATCGGGTTGCTATGGTCTTCTTTGGCGAAGGCGCCACATCCGAGGGTGATTTCCACGAAGCCATGAATTTTGCCCAGGTGTACAAAGCACCGACTATTTTTGTCTGTCAAAATAATCAATGGGCCATCTCGGTCCCACGCGGGGCGCAAACCAGCTCCGAGACCATTGCCCAAAAGGCGCTGGCTTATGGCATGCCGGGTATTCAGGTGGATGGCAATGATGTGCTTGCCACGTACGTGGCCGCCAAAGAGGCCGTCGACCGGGCTCGCCGGGGAGAAGGTCCGACCCTGATCGAAAATGTGACCTACCGTATGTCGGTACACACCACGGCTGATGATCCAAAACGCTACCGCACCAAAGAAGAGGTAGAGCGTTGGGAGCACTGCGATCCGATCCCACGCATCCAGCGATATTTGATCCAGAAGAACATCCTGACTGAACAGGATCTTCCAAAGATTGAGGAAGAAATCAAAACTGAAATTCAACGAGCAGTGGATGCTTACGAAGCCAAGTCCAACGAACTGGCAAACGATAACATCACTATGTTCGATCATTTGTATGCTGAGATGCCGCCGTATCTGAAGGAACAGCGCGATGCATTGGAAGCCGAGTTGAACGAGTAAACAGGAGGAAAACATGGCAAAAATGACAATGGTAGAAGCTCTCAACCTGGCCTTAAGACAGGAAATGAAAAATGATAATTCTGTCGTGCTGCTGGGAGAGGATATTGGTATGGACGGTGGGGTCTTCAGGGTGACTGACGGTCTGATTGATCTGTATGGGAAAGAACGCGTCATGGATACCCCGCTGGCTGAAGCCGGTATCGTGGGTTTTTCGGTGGGTATGGCGATCAACGGGTTAAAGCCAGTGGCTGAAATGCAATTTTCAGGCTTTTCGTACCTGGCCATGCACCAGATTGAATCCCATATGGCCCGCTACCGCTGGCGCAGCCGTGGCGGTAAACCGATCTCGATGGTTTTACGCATGCCCTACGGCGCAGGCATCCGGGCTCTGGAGCATCACTCCGAGAGCCGTGAAGCCTATTACGCCCACACCCCGGGTCTGAAGGTGGTCATTCCATCATCACCGCGCAACGCGCGAGCCCTGCTGGTCAGCGCCATCCGCGATCCAGATCCGGTGATTTTCTACGAGCCCAAAGCCGTTTACCGCGCCTTCCGTGAAGAAGTGCCGGAACAGGAAGAGACCAAAGAGATCGGCAAAGCAGAGGTGGTTCGCGAAGGGAAAGACATCACACTCATCTCCTACGGTGCCATGATGCGCCCCACTCTGGAAGCGGCCGAAGAATTGAAAAATTCTGACGGCGTCGAAGCGGAAGTCATCGATTTGCTGACCATTTCGCCGCTTGACCATGAAACCTTCGTCAAGTCTGTTTCCAAAACCGGGCGGGCGGTGGTGATCAATGAAGCGCCACGCAGTTTTGGGCCGGCTGCTGAGGTGATTGCCCGTATCATTGAGAAATCCTTCTGGAATTTGGAAGCACCTGTCAAACGCGTGACCGGTTTCGACACCATCGTGCCGCTGTTTGCTTATGAAAAGGCCTACCTGCCCGGAGTAAAAAGAATCTTAAAAGCTGCTCGTGAAACACTGGCAGTTTAGTCTGGAGAGAAAACCATGGCATATGAATTCAAACTACCCGATCTTGGAGAGGGATTGCATGAAGCTGAAATCACCGAGATTCTGGTGAAAAAAGGTGATCAGGTCAAGGAAGGCGATTCAATCCTCTCGGTCGAAACGGATAAAGCCTCCGTGGATATCCCCTCGCCGTACACCGGTGTGGTGGAGCAAATCCACATTTCTGCCGGGGACGTGGTAGAAGTAGGCACTACCCTGATCACCTTTGATGGTCAGGGGGAGAGCCCGGTCAGAGAACAAACCGAACATCCCAAAGCTGAACCGTCGGTAATCGAACAGCCGCGCGGTGAAGAGCCAAAACCGGCTCAGCCAAAAGCCGAACAGGCTAAAGCCGCGGAACAGCCTGCTACTGCTGCTGAAGGCAGCAAACCGGTGGTTTCAGCCGCGCAGGCTGCCCAGCCCAATCAGCCAACCGGACCGGTTGCTGCGGCCCCAACCACCCGCCAGCTTGCGCGTGAGTTGAAAATCGATATCAAAATGGTGCCAGGCAGCGGCCCCGGTGGGCGAATCACGGAAGAAGATGTGAGACGTTTTGCCGAAAGCGGGGGCGCAGCCCGGCCTGCACAGGCAGCTCCGGCCGGTCAGACGGAAACACAGAAAGCAGCCGCCCCATCCGCCAAACCGGTTCGCGAGCCTGGCGAACGATCCATGCCGGCTCTCATATCGGAAGAAGATCTGGCCCTGCCGGATTTCAGCAGTTGGGGCAATGTGGAAGAGATCCCGCTGCGGTCCATCCGAAAAGCGGTCGCCAAAAAGATGGCCGCGTCCTGGTCGCAGATTCCCCACGTCAACCATAACGACGAAGCGGATATCACCGAACTGGATCAACTGCGTAAATCCCTGAAAGATGAAGTGCAGGGTTTGACCATGACGGTCTTTCTGATCAAAGCCGCGGTCGCTGCGTTGAAGATGTATCCCAATTTCAATGCTTCGCTTGACACCGATCGGGGTGTGATCATTCAGAAACACTTTTACAACATCGGCGTGGCCACGGATACCGAACGCGGATTGATCGTACCGGTCATTCGTGATGCGGATCGCAAGAGCATGGTGGAAATATCGCGTGAACTTGGTGATCTGGTGACGCGAACCCGCGAGGACAAAAACACTCTGGAGGATATCCAGCGCGGAACCTTCACCATCACCAATGCCGGCGTGCTGGGCGGAACGCATTTCAACCCCATCATCAATTACCCGCAGGTGGCTATTCTGGGTGCTGCCAAAGCAGCCTGGAAGCCGGTTGTGAAGAAAGACGATTATGGGCGCATGGAAATCGTACCCCGCTTTATGCTGCCGTTGTCGATCACATTTGATCACCGCGTTTTGGATGGAGGAGATGGCGCGCGCTTTTTGAACACCATCATCAAGGTTCTTGAAAAACCGGAACAACTGCTTCTAAATATCTGATCGGAGGATGACAGCATGGTAATGGGTGAAGAAACCCTGGAAACCCAGGTAGTGGTGATCGGAGCAGGTCCGGGCGGGTATTCTGCGGCCTTTCGGGCGGCGGATTTAGGAATGGAAGTGACACTGGTGCATAACGATGATCGCGTGGGCGGTGTATGCCTGTTGCGCGGTTGTATCCCCACCAAGGCGCTTCTGGAAGCCACCTCAATGATCAACTCCATCACAGAAAGCAGGGATCGGGGCATCGCATTTGGCCAGCCTGAAATTCAACTGGATTCGCTCCGAAAATGGAAAGAGGGCGTGGTGGATCGCCTGGTATCCGGTGTGGAAACGCTGGTGAAACGGCGTGACATTGAAGTGATTCACGGCACGGCTGTCTTTGACGCGCCGAACCGTCTAAGGCTGGAAGGAGGCGAGGTCCGTTATATCAAATTCAAACACGCCATCATCGCCACCGGCAGCCGTTCGGCTGATTTGAGAGATTATCCCAGCAAGCCAGGCAGCCGCATTATCAACAGCCGCGCCGCGCTGGATCTGGCGGATATTCCGCAGCGTTTGCTGATCATCGGCGGCGGATACATTGGCATGGAATTGGGCATGGTGTACGCTGCCCTTGGAAGCCAGATCACCATGGTGGAGATGATGGACAGTCTGCTGCCCGGCATGGACCAGGATCTGGTGAAACCGCTGGCGAGAAAAGCGGAAAAATTGTACAAAGCCATCTATCTGAACACCAAAGTGACCAAAATGGAAGAAAGCGCCAATGAGGTGAAGGTCACATTTGAAGGCAAGGCAGATCCACTGGAGCAGAGCTTCGACCGGGTGCTGGTTGCGGTGGGACGCGTACCCAATACGCAGAACCTTGGACTGGAAAATACCGGTGTGAAGCTGGATGAGAAAGGGTTTATCATTGTAGATGAACAGCGACGGACCGGTGAGAAGGCCATTTTTGCCATCGGTGATGTGACCGGTCACCCGCTTCTTGCGCATAAAGCCATCCATGAAGGGAAAATTGCCGCAGAAGTGATTGCAGGTCATCCGGCCGCGTTTGATGTGGCAGCCATCCCTTCGGTGGTATATACCCACCCGGAAATTGCTACCAGCGGCTTATCCGAAAAAGACGCCACCGCAATGGGTTACCAGGTGAGAACCGGTAAGTATCCCTGGGTGGCCTCCGGACGGGCGATCACCATGGGAGAGATGGATGGGATGACCAAGCTGATATTTGATGACAAAACTCAACGGCTGCTTGGCGTGGACATTGTGGGCAGAGGTGCTGAAGACCTGATTGCGGAAGGAACGTTGGCCATCGAAATGGGAGCCGTGGCACAGAAT
>DAISXR010000021.1:37589-40758 GCA_036825755.1 Anaerolineaceae bacterium | reverse complement strand
GCCGGCGGATTCTACTGCCCGTATTCAAGCAGGCTTGATCTACGCACTGGAGACCATGAGCCAGGAAGGGCACTGCTTTGCAGAACGAAAGCAGCTAATCGATACCTGCTCAAAGCTGATCCATCTTTCACCGGCAGTGTGCGAACAACAAATTGACGCCCTGATCGAGAAGAAGTCACTTCTGGGGGAGGATCAGGCGGTGTATTTGCCTTTTTTCTACCACGCTGAAAGGGCCGTTGCCAGTGGGCTGAAACGGTTGATGAGCACACCGCACGATGCGCTGGAGTTCCTTACCGTGATGGACTGGCAGAAGGTGGCCGGCGAGAGCCACGATCCGGGTATCACCCTGACGGATGAACAAACCCGCGCGGTGCGAATGATCTTCTCCAACAAGGTCAGCATTCTCACCGGCGGACCCGGTACCGGCAAGAGCACCATCACGGGCAACATCATTCAATTTGTGCAATCATTCGGCAATACCGTTTTACTGGCTGCGCCGACCGGTCGGGCAGCCAAGCGACTTTCCGAGGCGACCGGTCTGGATGCGCTGACTATTCACCGGCTACTGGAGTTTTCACCCAAGAACAATGCCTTTACGCGTACCCGCTCGAACCCGCTGGAAACGGATATGCTGATCATTGACGAGACATCGATGGTGGATATTCTGCTCATGAACAGTCTGGTGGATGCGATCAAGGAAGGAACCCATGTGCTGTTTATCGGTGATGCCGACCAGCTTCCTTCCGTTGGAGCTGGCAACGTCTTAAGAGACATGATCGACAGTGATTACATCCCAACCATCCGTCTGACGCAGATCTTTCGACAGTCAGGAAACAGCTATATCATCCAGAACGCTCATCAAATCAACCAGGGCCTTATGCCTGAATTCCCGCCTGATGCAGCGGATTTCTTTTTGTTTGGGATGGAAGACAGCCAGAAAGCAGAAGATTGGATTATCGATATCGCGGTAAACCGTCTGCCCGAGAAATTTGGTTTACGCACGGCTGATATCCAGGTACTCAGTCCGATGTACCGGGGGCCGGCAGGGGTGAACGCTTTGAACCAGCGCCTGCAGAATACCCTCAACCCCGCTGGAGCAGGAAAACGCCAGCACCAGATGGGTGAGCGCATCTTTCGTGAACGTGACCGCGTGATGCAATTACGGAACAATTACGAAAAACTGGTGTACAACGGCGATATTGGCGAAATACTGCAAATTGATGCCGAAGATCAAACGGTATTGGTCAATTATGACAATAAATTCGTCCAGTATGATTTCAGCGAACTGGATGAAATCCAACTGGCCTATGCCATTTCCATCCACAAATCACAGGGATCAGAATTTCCGGCGGTGATCATTCCGGTGATCAAGGGCCATTACATCATGTTACAAAGAAATTTGATCTATACCGCCATCACCCGCGCTCGAAAAATCGTGGTGCTGGTTGGCAGCCGCAAGGCTATCGGTATGGCTATCAACAATAACCAGACCAATCGGCGCAATACGCGTCTGAGTTTGCTCCTTAAGGAAAGTTCATCCATGGCCTGATTGCAGACCGTCATTTTTTTGAAGTAAAATTGTGATGAGCAATTATGTGTTGACCCACATCTTTTAAGCGGGTTTTTGTTTCGTCAGACCGAATCTACCTGAATCATTACATACCTGGAGGCTATCGTTATGAAAGAGCTGATCAAGAAGTTAGTGGAAGCGACCGGTCCATCGGGGTTTGAGCAGAATATACGAGAGATTCTTCGTAAGGAAGTGGAGCCTTTTGCCGATGAGATCCGGGTGGACAACCTTGGCAACCTGATCGTTCGCAAGGGCACAAAGACAGCGGACAACAAACGGATTATGGTTTCCGGGCACATGGATGAAATCGGGGTAATGGTCACCCATGTTGATAAGAATGGCTTTGTGCGCTTTACACCGGTTGGCGGCGTGAATCCGTTAACCTGTCTTGGCTCGCGTGTGCGTTTCATGAACGGGCAGGTGGGTGTAATCATGGTGGAGTTCAGCAATTTTGGCGAATTCTTCATGATGCCCAAACCCACGTTGGATAAAATGTATATCGACGTTGGTGCTACCAGCGCTGAAGACTGCCCGGTAAAGGTTGGTTATGTAGCCTGTTTTGACCGCCCGTTTGAAGATCTGGGGAACCGGCTGGTTTCCAAGGCGATGGATGACCGGATCGCTACCGCCATTATGGCTCAGGCGCTGAAGGACATGAAATCGACCGTCAATGAGGTTTATTTTGTCTTCAGCACACAGGAAGAAGTTGGCCTGCGCGGCGCTACCACCTCTGCGTACTCGATTGATCCAGAAGTAGGGTTCGCCATCGATGTGACACCTACCTTGGATACCCCCAAAGGCGCATTCAACGATGTGAAACTGGGCAAAGGCCCTGCCATCAAAGCCAAGGACTCATCGCTGGTCGTGGATCCGCGTGTGGTGGCATGGATGGAAAAAGCGTGCGTTTCTTTGAATATTCCGCATCAGTTTGAGGTGATCTCTGCTGGCGGAACCGATGGCGGCGCCATCAACCTCACCCGAAGCGGCGTACCAGCCGGTTGTATCTCGGTTCCTACGCGCTACGTCCATACCCCATCTGAAATGGTGGATTACGAAGACGTCGTAAACTGTGTAAAGTTGACGGTTGAACTGGTCAGCAAACCGATTGATTTAGGCTGAAAGAGGCATCAGCATGAGTGAATTGAAATCATTCTTAAAGGAAATGATCACACTGCCCGGTCTTTCAGGTCATGAGAAACCGGTGCGTGAAGTCATCGAAAAGCGCTGGACAGGACTTGTGGATGAAATGCGGGTCAGCCCGGCAGGCAGTCTGGAAGGATTAAAGAAAGGCGCCGGTGATGAACCCCGTAAGAGCGTTTTGCTTGCCGGACATATGGATGCCATCGGGCTGATCGTCACTGCCGTTCAAGGCGAATTTTTGCGCATTACTGATGTGGGCGGTGTGGATCCGCGTGTGATGCCTGGCCAGCCGGTCACCGTTTTTGGCCGCGAGGTTCTGAAGGGTGTGGTCGTACAGCCTCCTGACTGGCTGATCGAAGGCCATACTCCCGGAACCCCCATGTCACTGGATCAATTGTTCGTGGATATGGGATTGACAGCGGATGAGGTGGCGCAAAAGGTACGTGCAGGAGATCTGGT
>DAISXR010000021.1:22144-37489 GCA_036825755.1 Anaerolineaceae bacterium | reverse complement strand
CGCGGCGGACGCCCGACCATGGTGTTGAGCATCCCGCTTCGCTATATGCACACACCGGTAGAAACCGTACACATGAAAGACATTCAGCGCACCGGGCGGCTTCTGGCTGAGTTCATCACCTGGTTGGGGGATGAAAACACTGCCGATATCCGCTGGGAGGATTAAGCCATGACATCGCAAGCCAATCAGAAGGATTTCAGCTCTGATTCGGTCAAACTGCTGGCTGATCTATCCAACGCGTCTGGCGTTTCAGGTGGAGAACGGGCAGTCAGAGAAATCATTCGAGAAGCGCTTAAATCTTTCAATGCAGAAATCCAGGAAGATGCTCTTGGCAACGTGATTGTTCACCGACTGTCAAACGTGGATGGAGCCAAAAAGGTGATGCTGGCCGCTCACATGGATGAGACCGGTTTTATGATCACCGGTGATGACGGCGATGGCTTGTATCCGTTCGCACTGGTAGGGGATGTTGATATTCGCCAACTTCCCGGGAAACCGGTGCTGGTGGGCAAGAACCGCATCCCCGGAGTGATCGGCGCGCGTGCCATCCATTTGACCACTGCAGAGCAACGCAAGCAGGCGATCCCACTTTCCACATTGCGCATCGACGTAGGGCCGAAAGGCAAAGTCGAAACAGGTGATCGGGCCGTCTTTGCGACCGAATTCCGGCAAAACGGGACGAGTTTGTTTGGCAAAGCACTCGATAACCGTCTGGGCGTTGCCATATTAATTGACCTGCTTACCCAACTGCCGGAAACATTGGATGTGTATGCCGTCTTCAATTCGCAAAAAGAGTTGGGCAACCGCGGCGAAATGGTGGCGGCGTTCAACCTGGAACCGGATTTTGTCATTCTTGTAGATGCGGCCGAAGCCGCTGATCTGCCCACGGCGCAGCCTGATCAGGAAAACTCACGCTTTGGATGCCGCCTCGGCGCTGGCCCGGTGGTTTTCCCCGTCCATCGCAAGGTGATTTCAGATTCGGCACTGTTTGAACATTTTTTGCAGACCGCTGAAAAGGAAAACATCCCTTATCAGGTGGGGCAGGCCGGTATGGTTGAAACACGTGTAGAAGCGGCCGGAGCCATCAATAAGGTGAAAGCCGGCATGCGCAGCATCACCATCTCTGTGCCGGTGAGGTACGCACACACAGCCATCAACCTGGCTAATCTGCGTGATTGGGAAAATACAACCCGTCTGCTGAAAGCCGGGTTGGCAAGCCTGTCCAATCTGTAAACCGGAGACGGGATCAGTATTGATTTTGCTTTTCAAAGGGATGCCGGCTGGCATCCCTTTATTTGCACGATCATCCTGATGCAGATTGTGACACAAAGGAGTAGTGATGGAGAGCATTTATACAGAAAGCGCGCCACGCCCGGCAGGGCATTACAGCCAGGCCATTACCCACCAGGGGATCGTCTACGTCTCAGGTCAGTTGCCTGTAAATCCTGCTACCAGTGAAAAGACATTTGGGTCCATTGAAGAGCAAACCCGACAGGCGCTTGAAAATCTGGAAGCAATTCTGAAGGCTTCCGGCTCGGACAGCCAGCATGTCTTACGGACAACGGTCTATGTATCAGATATTGAATTATGGCCCAGGGTCAACAAAGAATATGCCGATTTCTTCAAGGGTCATCAACCCGCCCGTACTGTAGTTCCCACCCGTGATTTGCATTATGGATTTTTAATTGAACTGGACGCTATTGCGGCCCAGATGATTCATGAATGATCAGCAGCAAAAGAGGAAAAAATGACTGAAAAACGAACCATTACCGCAGAAGACTTATATCGAATTCAAACTCCTCAAACCCCGCGGCTATCACCGGACGGGGAACGGGTCATTTTTTCGCTGACGCGAATTGACCAAACCACCCAGAAAAAGACATCCAACCTTTACCTGATTACCGTAAAGGACGGCGTACAGCGGCAGTTTACCTTTGGCGATCAAATTGATGCATCGCCTGAATGGTCACCGGATGGGAGTACCATTGCATTTTTATCAAACCGCGGTGACAAAGAAAAACCGCTTCAGATTTATCTGCTGCCCGCGTCCGGCGGTGAGGCGCGCCCGCTGACCGAGTTTAAGGGCGAGATCAACGGTTATTGCTGGAGCCCTGATGGAACAAAAATCCTCTTCAATGGTATCAAGATGGACGCCGAGGTGGTAGAACGTCAGGAGGATGAAAACAAACGGAAACTGGGTGTTGTGTCGCGGCATATCACCCGCCTGACTTACAAACTGGATGGGTACGGCTTTTTGCCCAAAGAACGGGAGCATATCTGGGTGGTCGACACTGCCACAAAGGAGACCCGCCAGTTAACGGACCACGCTGTATTTGACGAGCAGCAGACTTCCTGGTCTGAAGACGGCAAGAGGATTGTGTTCCTGTCCAACCGGCAGCCCGATCCGGATATGGATGTTTACGCGGTCGATATATTCACCATGCCGGCTGAGGGCGGTGAATTCACAAAGCTGAACACTCCCCGTGGAGGAAAAAATGCTCCCGTCTTCTCACCGGATGGGAAGTGGATTGCTTATTACGGCGCCGATGATGAAGGCAAGATGTATGAGAACAACGACATCTGGGTAGTGTCCACCGATGCCCAACAGCCAGCCCGTAATTTGACGGAAAAATATGATTTCTACGCCGGTGACAGTGTGATCAACGATCTGGGTGGTATTGAACCCATCCCGCCGATCTGGTCAAAAGACAGCCGGTTTGTGTATTTTAGAACGGCTGAAAATGGCAGTTCCATGATCAAAAAGGTGGATGTCACGAACGGTGATGTGAGCGTGGTGGTAGGGCCGGGAGGCGATGTGGGCAGTCTCGGTTTCAGCCAGAACCAGGACGCGTTCATCTATTGCCAGGGAAATATGTATGACCCAAGCCAGATTTACTACCAGGCGATGGGTGAAAAATCTTCCCGGAAATTGACCTCCATTAACAAAGAATTATTTGATGAAATCAACCTGGGGAAAGTGGAAGAAGTATGGTTCAAGAGTCCCTCGGGCTCTGATCTGCAGGGTTGGATCATGACCCCGCCCGATTTTGATCCTTCAAAGAAGTATCCGTCCATCCTCGAAATCCACGGTGGGCCGTGGGCCATGTACGGCAATCTGATGATGCACGAGTTTTTCTATCTGGCTTCCAAAGGGTATGTGGTGTATTTCTCTAACCCGCGTGGCGGAACAGGGTATGGAACCGAGCACGCCAAAGCCATCACCAATAACTGGGGTGGACCGGCCATGGATGATTTGATGGCATTCTCAGATTTGGTAGCAGAACGACCCTACATCGATCGCGAGAAAATGGGCGTAACTGGCGGTAGCTACGGCGGATACATGACCAACTGGATCATCGGACACACCGACCGGTTCAAAGCTGCGGTCACCCAACGGTGCGTCAGTAACCTGGTCAGTATGTGGGGATCGAGCGATATGGGTTACCTGTTTGAACAGGACTTCGGCAACGTCCCGCCGTATGTGAGTATTGAAAACCTGTGGAACAACTCGCCCATCAAATATATTGGCAATGCTAAAACGCCGACCTTGGTGATCCATAATGAGATGGATCTGCGGTGTGCCATTGAACAGGGTGAGCAGGTCTTTGTTGCCTTGAAACGGATGGGAGTCGATACAGAGATGGTGCGTTTCCCGGAGGAACCACATGGCTTATCCCGCATGGGCCGCACCGATCGCCGGATCGCCCGTTTGAATCACATTTTACGCTGGTTTGAAAAGTACCTCAAGTAACCGATATTTTTCTCCGGCAGGAGATGGAGGTACACCTTCCATCTCCTGCAAGGTAGAATCACCTTATGAATGTATTTCTGGTTTATGCACATCCTGAAAAGCGGTCATTGAACGCCTCATTGCATGCACTGGCAGTTGAGGCTCTTCAGCAAACCGGTCACCAGGTGATCGTATCCGATTTATATGAGATGGATTTCGAGCCGGTCGCGTCGATACGTGACTTCTTAAGCCAGGATCCATCCCCACGTGCGCGTTTTCGTGATGAGCAGCGCCGCGCTACTGAGAACGGCGAACTTGCCCCCGATATTTTACAGGAGCAGGAGCGCCTGCGTTGGTGTGACCTGTTGATCCTGCAGTTTCCCCTGTGGTGGTTCTCCATGCCGGCTATTATGAAGGGTTGGGTCGACAGGGTGCTGACACCCGGTTTTGCATATAACCGCACCATGATCTACAATCACGGCGGTTTACGCGGCCGGAAAGCGATGATCCTGTTGACCACCGGCAACAGCCGCGTGCAATATTCAAAACAGGGGTTGAATGGACCTATTGAAACGATCCTTTTCCCGATCCATCGCGGCATTTTGAATTATGTAGGTTTTGATGTGCTGCCGCCTTTTATCGCCTGGCAGCCTTCACGGATGAGCGAGGATAAACGGGATGAGCTAAAGCTCGAACTGAGACGTTATTTGGATCAAGTTGATACACTTAAGCCGCTCAAATTTCCAGAAATCGAGGACGCAGACCAGAACTTTCAATTATTCAATGATTTCGATTGGGAAACCGCCATTCATTCCACACCCAATACACACGAGGAAAAAGATTGACAGAGAAAATCAGGGTCATTTTTGTCTGCACCGGCAATATTTGTCGATCACCCATGGCAGAGGCAATTTTTAAACATATGGTGGAGGAAGCAGGTCTGTCCGACCGCTTTGAAATCAGTTCAGCCGGGTTGGTCTCGTACCATATCGGCGAGAGACCTCATCGCGGGACCATCAAGGTTTTGTCGGAAATGCAGGTTCCCCTGGATCCGCAAAAAACTGCCCGCCAGGTCAATATGCAGGATATCGGTAGTTATGATTATGTTATTGCCCTGGATACCAGTCATTATCAGGCTCTGAAGGGCGTCGGGAATGTGCATCTCATGCTCGATTACAGCAGGAAGACCACCCTTCAGGATGTGCCCGATCCATATTACACACTGGACTTCAATGAAGTGTACGATCTTTTAGACGATGCCTGTAGAGGTCTATTGACCGTTATCCGAAAAGATCAGAATCAATAATCTGTGCGAGGAATGATGACATCAAGATTGGATGAATTCGAAACGTATCGAACCCGCATGAACCAGCGCATCGATGAAATTGAACATCTGGGGATCAAGCGGTTCTTCAACCTGGATACCAACGCGTATAAAGAAGGTGCACTGGACAGCAAAACGAAAGAATTGCTCGGGTTGGTGGCATCGATGGTGTTGCGCTGCAATGATTGTATTGATTATCACGTTTTACAGTGCGTAAACGAGGGCTGCAGTGATGCCGAATTGTATGACTGTTTTAATGTAGCATTGGTGATTGGGGGCAGCATTGTCATCCCGCACCTGCGGCATGCGGTTGAATCATTGGATCTGTGCCGGCAGCGAACCGGTGGATAGTCAACTTTTGCCGGGGAGTTGTTTGCCGTTTTTTACCGCGATCATCTGGGTGAGTATTGCCAGGGCAATCTCCTGCGAACCGGCTGCACCAATATCAAGACCGATGGGGGCGTGTATCCGTGCGATTTCCTGCGGTGTCAGACCGAGTTCAATCAGCTTGTGTACCCGTTCGGCGTGGGTAGTCTTTGATCCCAGGGCTCCAATGTAACGGGCATTGCTTTTCAGTGCCACCTGCAGGGCAGGCACATCGAATTTCTCATCATGACTGACAAAGACGATGAAAGTATTCTCATCAATGTGCAGTTTCTCGAGTTCCTCCGAAGGCCAACCAATCACCAGGTGATCCGCGGATGGAAATCGTTCACGATTGGCAAAAACCCGGCGAGGATCGATGATAAAAGTGCTGAAACTCACCAGACGGGCTAATTCCACCAGCGGCATGGCAATGTGCACCGCTCCGATGATCATTAACCTGGCTGGAGGTGAGAAAATTTCGCAGAATAACTCAGCTGATTTGCCGCTAAGCTGAGCTGTCATTTTCTCTGATTTTTGTACTTTCAGCGCATGAGAGACTGTCTGGAAAACATCTGATTCGGCCAGTAAACCGGGCTGCGGGTGATCCTCCAGGTGGGCGGGTAGGACGATTTGTTTTTCACCTGCTCGATTGCCGGAAAGCACGGTCAGCACCCCAAACAAAACTTTCTGCTGTTGCAATTGCAGGATATCTTCATGAACTGGTTGGGATGACTCGATGAATACCTCGATGGTTCCCCCGCATGCCAGGCCAACCTCCCAGGCGGCATCATCACTGATGCCATAGGTCTTCAGTTTCGATTGCCCGGTTTGGATGACGCGAGAAGCCTGTTCGATCACATCCCCTTCCACGCATCCGCCGCTGACGGCTCCAAAAAATTCACCATCCTCCGTTACAACCATCTTTGATCCCAGAGGCTGCGGAGCAGAGCCGTATACCTTCACCAGCGTGGCAATGGCGACGCGTTTGTTTTCGGTCAGCCATTGAGAGAATTTTTGATCAATTTCATTCATCACATTGAACTCTATCTACTGTTACGGCGGCGTAATGTAACCAGTTGCAGACCCAGTGGCATGATCTGGCGGTAAACCGCTCCGGCAGCGACAGCCCGCATAACAGGATCAATTTCTTTCACCAAAGCACCTGATAAATAATCAATCCCATGGGTAAAGAGAACCGGTGAGAGCGGTGTACTGGCGCCTAAAAGCATGACTTCGGCCGTGGGTGGGCAGAGGTCTAGCAGATCCGGCAGGGTTCCGTTCACCCAGGTCATGCCGGTGATGGCGATCAGATCGGCTGACGGGAGCACTTCAGGCGCCATTTCCGCCGGCAGGTCACCAGGGCGCGGACGGAACTCGAGCACATCAAGGTGACCGGCGGCGGATCTTAGCTTATCGGTGAACGGGAAATGCCCAACCAGTGCAACGCGCTTTTTAAGGGCATTTTCCAGTAGAATTTTCTCCGCGTTGCTTGAAGAGTAATCAAAATCAGGATCATTCTCCGCGGTACCGTTGATGAAAGGGATCTGCAGAAGAGCATTGAGGGCTGCCGCGGCGATCCCTGCCAGGGCCGGCTGATCGGATGATAAACGGGATGCCATTTGACGGGCAGATACTTTTTTCCCATCGGCAGAGGCGCTGAAATGACCACCACCGGATGCCGCAATGGGCTGGATGGTCGATGCCATTCCGCAAAAATGCTGGCACTCGCTTTGAATGCTGACGGCGGTCCAGTGCTTGCCGATTACGATATTTTCTACCGCACCATCCGGAACAGTATCCAGAATCTGTTCAAGAAAATCAGCCTGTTTGTTTTCCATCAGCCTTATTGTATCAGCAGCCGATAAAAAACGCCTCGAATTTCAAACAAAGGCAACTGATGATGTTATGATTATTGGACAGGTTAATAACTGACAGGTTATTTACTGACAGGATTGTTATGAAGAAATCCGGTTTTTCTATCTGGTGGATTCGACTACCGATTTTTATCGTGCTCTTTTTCAATGTTCAATGCGCGCTGTTTTTCCTGCTCGCTCCACACCGTTATGCGCCTTCATTCGATCTTTCCGGCGAACCGGGGAAACTGGTCGTTCAAGCCCTGGCGATCTTATTTTTAATGTGGAACGTGCCCTATGTGATCGCACTGGTGCATCCGCTAAACCATCTGACTTCACTGGTAGAAGCGTTTGCCATGCAGTTTATCGGTGGATTGGGGGAAACCTTGCTGTTTTTCAGTATCAACCCAGAGTCCACACAGGTGCGGACCAGCATTGCCCGATTTATGCTGTTTGACTGGAGTGGATTAATCCTGTTGATGGTCGCGTTGCTTCTTACCCTGCTGGTGCGAAAACGTGAGATCGTAAGAACAGCTAACGTTTGAAAAAGAATGAACAGCCTTCTTTTATTTCCGGGTGATCTTTCCACAAGTATTTGACCTGCACTGGAATCCCCAATAAAGTTTCCAGAAGAAAAGTATCCATCCTGCATAGTTCCGGATGACTGTGGACCAGATGTGCGTAAGGACAGTTTTTCAGACGCATGATCGAGCCGCTGCTGGCAACCTCCCAATGCGGCTGATAGGAATGAGCAGTGAGACGCTCTACTGCATGGTCGATTTGTTTGATAAAGGATACCTGCACAGGAACGTCACCTGCCAGCGAAACCGCAAGGGACTTCAAACGATGGTCGAACTCCGTTTTATCGTCTGTCGCAGTCAATGCCTGCGCAATTAACGCATCGCACAGATTCGTATAATTATTCGGGTACCTGCTTTCGGCAATTCGGTAATACAGGATAGGCCTACCGCGGGATGGCACAGATTGATTTGTATTGGATAGCTCAATATCACCAGTCGCCAGCAATTGTCGAAGATGATACTGAACAGCAGGCTTGCTGATGGCCAGTATCTTGCTGAGATCTGGGGCGCTCGCTGAACTAAAACGATGGATGATTTCTAAAATACGTTCGCGGAAGGATTCCATTAGTTCAATTATAGTAGAGATTTGGAATTAAATAAACAAAATTTTATTTTAATCATTTGTTGACAATCCAACTTTGCGTGTTACAATACGACCGTCGAGCATATTTATTAGAAAATCAATTGTTCATAAAAGGAAACAGTCATGACGGATGAAGGTTTGAATAAACCCGGTGTGGAGATTCCGCCTGAGCTGCAGCACCAGGTGGCGATCACAACGTTGGACCGAATCTATAACTGGTCACGCAGCCGTTCCGTTTGGCCCATGATGTTCGGGTTGGCATGTTGTGCAATCGAAATGATTATGCTGGCAGCCAGTCGATTCGATTCATCGCGGTTTGGGATGGAGGTCATGCGGGCCAGTCCACGTCAGGCCGATTTGATGATTGTATCCGGTACCGTTACAAAGAAAATGGTCCCCAACATTGTCAGATTGTACAATCAGATGTCTGAACCGAAGTACGTCCTTTCGATGGGCGCGTGCGCCAATGGTGGCGGACCTTTTAAGGAAGGTTATAACGTAGTATCAGGAATTGACAAATTTTTACCGGTAGATGTGTATATTCCAGGCTGCCCTCCAACACCGCAATCCCTCCTGAACGGTATCATGCAAATTCACGCGAAAATCAACGGGCAATCCCTGAAAGATGTAGCCTGGTATCAAAAAGAACCCATCCATGAAATTCCGGTGCCGATCATGGGGCCGGATCTGATAGATCCACGGCAGATTGAATTGATCAAAACCATCAGCCAGAATAACTCCGAGATTTTACCGGATGACCCAGAAACCCAGGCATAGGAGGAACCGGTGACCGAACAAAATATACCTGCCAAAGATCTGGAATTGAACGAAATGTTCCCCGACCGAATCACAAAAGACGAACGGCCTGGTTACCACGGCTTTTTTGTTAATCCGGAACATCTGGTCGAACTGGCGCAAACACTGCGGGATCAATACAACTACGACTTTTTATCCTGTGTGACCGCCGTTGATTATTTGAGTGATGGGATCATTGAACTGGTCTATCTGTTCTATAAATACTCGGGCGGACCGTCGACTGAGCTGAAACTGCAGGTTCCGCGCGAGAACCCATCTGTGCCCTCACTAACACCGCTGTACAGCGGTGCTGACTTGCAGGAGCGGGAGATCTGGGATCTGTTTGGCGTCCATTTCAGTGGGCACCCGGATCTACGGCGCTTGTTCCTGTGGGAGGGTTTTGCCGGTCACCCCATGCGTAAAGACTGGCATGAACCTTATTATGAAATGGATCATAAGCCGTTTGGCAGCCGAACCCCTGAAGGGAAGGTGAAACGGCATGAGGACGAAAATCCGTTTCGCCATAACGTGCAGTATCCGAAGGATTTTGACCCGACAGATTACGAATCCATTTCAGACCGATTATTATATGAATCGCTGGAACGATTTCCGCAGAAGGGTGAGATCAAATCAGATCGGGTCATCGTCAACCTGGGGCCGCAGCATCCATCCACGCACGGTGTGTTTCGCATGGCTGCACTGCTGGAAGGCGAGGAGATTGTCGATATCAAACCGGTGCTGGGCTATTTGCACCGCAATCATGAGAAGATTGGCGAACGAAATACCTATCTCCAGAATATGCCATTCACTGACCGGCTGGATTATGTCGTTTCCATGAGCAATAATTTTGCTTATGCCCTCACGGTTGAGAAAATGCTGGGGATCAAGCCGCCAGAGCGAGCTGAATACATCCGTGTTCTAATGGCCGAACTGACCCGTGTCATGAATCACTTCTTTGCGATTGGATTTCTGCTCAACGATCTGGGCGCTTTTTATACACCGGCTTTGTATGCGTTTGAAGAGCGGGAGCTGATTCTGGATGTATTCGAAGCGGTTTCCGGTTCGCGCATGATGTGTAATTATTTCCGTTTTGGCGGTGTAGCGCGTGATATCGATGAGGGGTCGTTTGCCAAAATAAAGAAACTGGTCTTTGACCGCCTGCCGCGTAAACTGGACGAAATTGATCATTATCTGACCAACAATGAAATATTGCGCGTTCGCTGTGAGGGTGTGGGGATACTCACCCCCGAACGGGCGATTTCCTGTTCCATCACCGGACCAGTACTGAGAGCTTCGGGCGTCCCGTATGATATTCGAAGGGCGGATCCGTACAGTATTTATGACCGTCTGGCATTCGATGTTGTGTATGGGCGTCACGGAGATGTGTATGACCGCTATCTGGTACGAATTGAAGAAGCCCGCCAGAGCTTGCGCATTCTGGAACAGGTGATCAGGGATATGCCGGAAGGCGAAATCAATGCCGGACCTTCTGCATATCAACATCGTGTACCTGCCGGTGAGGCTTATGGGCACGTAGAAGGTCCTAAAGGCGAACTGGGCTTCTATCTGGTATCGGATGGTACGACCAATCCGTACCGATACCATGTACGGGCCCCAACTTTGATCAATTTGACCGGTCTGGCGGATATGTCACGCGGCGGCAAGATTGCCGATGTGGTTATCAATGTGGGTTCGATTGATATCACCCTGGGTGAAGTGGACCGATAGGTACCTGTTGGATAGGGGTCCTATCCGATAAGGGAACAGAAAGGTAAAAACAATGGCGATAAAAGGATCAGGCATATTTGAAGGCCTGTTGGTAACGCTCAAGCATTTTGCAGATACCTATCTGGATGATATTAAATGGGGAAAAAAGCGCTATAAAACACCGGAAGGAATCCAGCATCGCAGCAGTACGGATGTAAAAGGTATTTTTACCATCCAGTACCCAGAAGAAGAACTGCCGGTTCCGGAAGAATTTCGCTTTATTCCCATCATGTTGTACGAAACGGATGAAGAGGGGAATCGCAAATACCGCTGCACAGCCTGTGGTATCTGCGCGAAAGTATGTCCGCCGCAGTGCATCTGGATTGAGCGGGATATTAATCCCAAAACAGGCCGGCCGGTACCGAACCCAAAGAACTTTTTCATAGATGTGGATATCTGTATGAATTGCGGGTTCTGTGCGGAATACTGCCCGTTTGATTCGATCAAAATGGATCATGATTATGAAAACGCATCCTATGACCGAATGGAGAATCACATTTTTGACCTGGAAAAACTGGCGCGACCGGTAGAGTATTATGCCCGGATCCGCCCAAGGAACTATGCCAGCGAGGAAAAAGCCCGCGCCGAACGTTATGCCAGCAAGAACTCAAAGGCCTGATGCATGAACAACCCTGATACCGATCTGATCTTTCCCCTGCGTGTTCTGCCGCTTATCGCAGATTCGCATGATACGGAGTGGAAGAAACTGGCCAAACTGGCCTGTGCTGATGGGTCTGATGCTCTGGATAAGCTGGGACTGGTGCTCACCATGGTGAAACTTGCAGGTTGCGTATCCTGTAATTCAGATTCATTTCGGGCCATCCGGGGGTGTTCGCAGTGCGCCGCGCAAACCATTCGCCGGCAGCGCGCAGGCAATGGTGAACTGATGCAATTGTTTTTGCAAAACCGTAAAGAGGTTGAAAGCTATCTCGAAAACCGGTCGAAACAAAATGAACGAAATAATGGTAAGATTGACGACTGAGGTTTCGATTGTGGGAAAATGGTTATGAATGAGAGCATAGAAAGTATTTCAAACCAGGTTGTGGGTGTGCGTTTCTCACAGGTAGGCAAAGTTTACCACTTTGACTGTGGAGAAATTAAAGACCTGCAGGTGGGTGATGCCGTCATCGTGGAAACCAGCCAGGGGTGGCAAATGGGTTTTGTCACCAATATGGTGCCTGATGAAAAAGTGGAAGACCGGAGCAATCTGAAATCCATTTCGCGAAAAGCTACCCCGCGCGATTTGATTGTCAGGCAGACGTGGCAGCAAAAAGAGGAAGAAGTCGTTGAATACAGCCGGAAAAAGGTTAACGATCTGAAACTGGTTGGTATCAAAATCATTGCTGCTGAGTTCAGCTTTGACGGGAAACGTCTGCTGGTTTTCTACAATTTTGAAGGTGAGGGCGGCGGAGAAGTGAAAAATCTGCGCAATGATCTGCAGAAGCGTTATTCTTCCACCAAACTGGATTTGCGTCCGCTTGGACCGCGCGATGTAGCCAAACTCTACTGCGGGTTGGGCGCGTGCGGTAAAGAAAAACGCTGCTGCTGCTCCTTTCTTTCAGAATTTTCTTCCATCTCGATCCGCATGGCCAAGAACCAGAGCATTTCGTTGACTCCAATTGAAATCACCGGTATGTGCGGGAGATTGCGCTGCTGCCTGGAATATGAAGACGAGATCTATTCTGAAGCTCTGCAGGGTTTACCCAAGAAGGGCAAACGGATCATGACCCCACAAGGGGAGGGCCGTGTGGTTGAAATCCGTGCGCTCAGCGAAGAAATTGTGGTGGATCTACGCGACGCCGGCAAACGGATTTACACAAAAGAAGAAGTAAAGAATTTCCCCAAGCAGACGAATTAGTTTATCAATTGAATTGATTAATCTGACCACAGAGCCCCTTGTATAAAGCAGGGGGTTCTGCTATACTGGATACGTTGATTGATCCAATTAATCAGATTAATTAGAAGAAATATGGTCACAAAACGTATTTTTACGAACGGCCGTTCAGAATTGTTGTGCTACCTGGCAGAACTGGCAAAAAATGGTGAAAGCCGGGTTGAATCGTTAAATGAACTGAGTACCATTTTATCCACCAGCACAGCTACCTTGCGAGAGCAACTCGAGGTGGCGCGTGTCATGGGGCTGGTGGAGATCAAACCCCGTAAAGGGATTTCCATCAAAGAATACAGTCTGAGACCGGCAGTCCAACAGAGCGTAGGTTACGCGATTGCGATTAATCCGGATAACTTTAATACTTTTTCTGATTTACGTAACCACATTGAGGCTGCTTACTGGAATCAGGCTGTTCCGCTTTTAACCACAGACGATCATCGCAAGCTGATCAGTCTGGTAGAGCAGGCAAAACGCAAACTGGAAACGAAACCTGTCCAGATCCCTCAATATGAACACCGGCAACTTCATCTGACCATCTACGCCAGGCTCAACAATCCCTTTGTGAACGGCATTCTGGAAGCCTTTTGGGATTTGTATGACGCGGTAGGTTTTGGAATGTACGCCGATTTATCATACCTGCAAAACGTTTGGAATTATCACGACCGGATCGTGAAAGCCATCATCGCCGGTGATTATGCCGCCGGATATCAGGTTCTGGTAGAACACAACACCCTGATTCGAACCAGGACCCGCACCACACATAACCAGTTATTCGAATAATCACTTTTTGAGAGGATTGAACAATGCTTGATGTAAATATCCAGACAGAAAAGGCCCCTGCTTCAGTCATCAATGATTTCAGTATTTTGTTTGGAACCATCAACGGCTCAGGCAGCGCCACTGCCAATACCACCATCATGCGAGCGCTTTTCCGCATGGGGATCCCTGTATCCGGGAAGAATATTTTTCCATCCAATATTCAGGGTCAACCCACCTGGTATACCATTCGTGTTAATGAAAACGGTTTTCTGGCCAGACAGGAAAAAAACCAGATTGTTGTGGCCATGAATGCGTTGACCTTCAAACAGGATCTTGCGACTTTGGTACCGGGAGGTGTCCTTTTCTATGCGGATGACATCACCCAGCCGACTGGTCGTGACGATATTATCCTGTACCCGATGGCGATCAATCAGTTGTCCAAAGAAGCCAATGTTCCTCCAAAACTGGTAAGCTATATCAAAAACATGGTGTATGTAGGCATCCTGGCGGAAATGCTGGGGATCAATCTTGATCAGATCCACGAAGCACTCGAACAGCATTTTGAGGGAAAGAAAACCGCTATCGATTCCAATTTCCAGGCAGTTGTCAGCGCGTCTGAGTGGGCGCGAGAAAACCTCGTCAAAAAAGATCGTTACCGGGTTGCCGCCAGCAACAAAACAGATGGCTGCATTATCACCGAGGGCAATAAAGCCGGAGCCATGGGCGCAGTGTTTGGCGGAATGCAGTTCTGCGCCTGGTACCCGATCACACCTGCAACCAGTCTGGTGGAAAGACTTGATGAATATCTGCCCATGTTCCGGCGTGATCCGGAAACCGGTAAAGACACCTTTGCGGTTGTTCAGGCCGAAGACGAACTTTCGGCTGTCGGGATGGCCGTGGGTGCAGGTTGGGGCGGTTTACGCTCTATGACCTCAACCTCTGGACCGGGATTGAGTCTGATGGCGGAATACCTTGGGCTGGCGTATTACGCTGAAATCCCGCTGGTATTGTGGGATGTGCAGCGTATGGGTCCAAGCACCGGTTTGCCCACCCGAACCTCACAGGGCGATATCACCTTTGCCAACTTCATCTCGCACGGCGATACCAACTTTGTTCTGCTGTTCCCCGGCAATATGACCGAATGTTATGAATTTGGCTGGAAGGCTTTTGATCTGGCCGAGAAGATCCAGTCACCGGTGATGATTTTGAGCGACATGGATCTGGGTATGAACCAGTGGATTTGCCCGGCATTCAAGTTCCCGGATACTCCCATTGAACGAGGCAAGATCCTGTGGGAGGAGGGCCTGGAGGCGATGCTGAAGAATCGCAACGGAGATTGGGGAAGATACCTGGATATTGACGGAGACGGTATTCCCTACCGTACGGTGATTGGTAATCAACACCCGCGCAGCGGTTACTTCACACGCGGAACAGGGCATGATGATTATTCCCGCTATTCCGAAGACCCTGACACCTGGGAACGAGTTTGTGCGAGGATTGCCAAAAAATTTACCACCATCATTCCGGATCTGCCTAAACCGATCATCGAAAAGCTGGATGATCCGAAATTCGGTATGATCACCGTGGGTTCGAATGAGCTGGCCATGTGTGAAGCGCAAATGATGCTGCAGCAGATGGGTATCCCTACCGATTCGCTGCGCATCCGCTCGAAACCCTTTGGGCCGGAAGTGGAAGA
>DAISXR010000021.1:10529-22044 GCA_036825755.1 Anaerolineaceae bacterium | reverse complement strand
CGCAGTTTTGCCGGCGATCCAAAACAGGTAAAAGAATTAATCAAGGCTGCGTATAGTCACAACGGTATTGCGGTTCTGGATATCATCAGCCCTTGTGTGACCTTTAACAATATTTCCAAGATGCATTCCTATAACTGGGGCAAGGATCACGAATCGCGGCTGCATGATATGTCGTATGTGCCTGCCTACGAAAACATCACGGTGGAAGACTTCCAGCGCGGTGAGGTCCGTGAAGTCAAGATGTTCGATGAGTCGATTTTACGCCTGAAGAAACTCGATAAAGAATACGATCCCACCAATCGCTGGGATGCGGCTAAAATGCTCGAAGAAGCTTATGAAAATGATCTGCTGGTGACCGGCTTGATTTACGTGCAGACGGGTATGCCCACTTTACATGATAAATTCAACCTCCCGGCACATCCGCTGAATCGCACTCCCGATGAATTGCTGCGTCCGCAAAAAGAGATGATCGACGCCGCAAACGCGCTGATGTACTGATCCTGAAATACATTCGAAACATAAAAAAATCCCCGCCCTTATGAGCGGGGATTTTTTGTCTTTTGATTTTATGACTAGGGCATCTGCAAAACTTCGCGGATGCGGGGCATGGCCCAGTCGATGTCTTCCTTCTTAATGATCAATGGGGGAGCGAAACGAATCACATTTTCATGCGTTTCCTTGGCCAGAATACCTTTTTCCTGAAGAGCTTCGCAGAAGCGGCGAGCGCCTTTGGCTTCAGGGTAGAGCTCGATACCGATCAGCAGACCTTTCCCGCGCACATTCTTGATGTGAGGGCTGTTGATCTCGGCTAGATGTTCCATGAAGTATTCACCCATTTTGGCTGAATTCTCAACCAGTTTCTCGTCCACAATCACTTTGAGGGCTTCACGTGCGATCGCTGCCGCCAACGGGTTGCCGCCGAATGTGGAACCATGCTCGCCGGGCAGGAACAGATCCATCAGTTTGGCATCTGCCAGAACCGCTGAGATCGGGTAGAAGCCGCCAGAGAGTGCTTTGCCGATGGTGACGATGTCCGGATGAATCCCTTCATGCTCAAAGGCAAACATTTTCCCGGTACGACCCAGACCAGTCTGGATCTCATCGGTGATCAACAGAACATTGTTTTCTTTACAGATTTTTGCGACTTCGCGCAGGTATCCTTCATCGGGCATGATGATGCCAGCTTCACCCTGGATGGGCTCCAGCATCACCATAGCCGTATTGGGGGTAATGGCTTTGCGGATGGCATCGACATCATTGTATTTTACAGGGATGATACCGGGCACGAACGGACCGAAGAATTCGCGGTAATAGTTCTCGGTGGACGCGGTAATCTCCATGATGGTGCGGCCGTGGAAGTTGTCGCGGGCCACAATCATTTCAGCCTGGTACTTGGGGATTTTCTTGACGGTGTAAGCCCATTTTCTGGCCAGTTTTACGGCGGTTTCCACCGCTTCAGCACCGCTGTTCATGGGCAGCGCTTTCTCGTAACCGGTCAGGTCAGTCAGTTCTTTGTAGAAGAGGGGGAGTTGGTCATTTCGAAAAGCCCGTGAAGTCAGAGTCACCTTTTGAGCCTGCTCGACCATCACTTTCAGGATGCGCGGATGCACATGACCCTGATTGATGGCAGAATAGGCGCTGAGACAGTCCATGTACTTCTTACCGTCAACGTCCGTCACCCAGATACCTTCCGCTTTACTGATAACGACATCCAGCGGGTGATAGTTATGAGCGCCGTACTGATCTTCGATCTTAATATAATCTGCAGTTTTCATTTATTGTCCTCGCATCAATTGGTAAATTATGGCTTTCTGTGCGTGCAGCCGGTTATGTGCCTGGGGGAAGATCACAGAGTGCGGTCCATCGGCAACTTCATCGGTAATTTCCTGTCCGCGGTGAGCAGGCAGACAGTGCATCACGATCACATCCGGTTTGGCTTCGGAGACGAGCTTTGCATTGACCTGATAAGGCGGGAAGACTTTCTCGCGGATGGCGGTTTCTTCTTCCTGTCCCATGCTGGTCCAGGTATCGGTATAAATGACATCGGCATCTTTCACTGCCTCATGGGGATCACGCAGAAAACGCAACTCCACGCCGCTTTCTTTGGCAATTTCTTTGCCGACCTTGATGCCTGTCTCGCTGATATCATAGCCTTCAGGGTTGGCGATCGTGAAATTCGCACCCAGTTTTGCCACCGTGTGCATCACTGAGGTAGCCATGTTGTTTCCATCACCCACATAGACCACGTTCAGCCCTTCGACTTTCCCTTTGTGCTCCAGCATAGTGAGTACATCGGTCAGACCCTGGCAGGGGTGGTCATAATCGCTCAGTCCATTGATTACCGGGATGGAAGCATATTTTGCGAGCTCAAGGATGTGCTGGTGATCGAACACACGGGCCATGATGATATCAACATATCCTTCAAGAACACGGGCGACATCAGCGACGGATTCGCGTTTCCCCAGACCGATTTCATTGGGAGAAAGGTAAAGCGCATCTCCACCCAGATGACGCATGGCCATGTCAAAACTGACGCGGGTGCGCAGGCTGGGTTTCTGGAAGATCATCGCCATGACTTTTCCCTTAAGGACCGGGTCATTTCCGCCAGCAAACCATTGCTTTTTGAGACGAACAGCCAGATCCAGTAAGGCTTCAATTTCAGCGCGTGAAAAGTCTGATATGCTAAGGAAGTCGCTTTTCATGTAAATCTCCTGAGGATTATGCTTTTAGTACTGGTAGTATAACATAGGGGTTTTGCAAAAACGATTGGCAAGGCACATGCACAATTCAGGCATATGTCATATGCACCATGGAAGATAGAATGAGACCTGGAGGGTAGTGGAGTTCGTTCGTATAGATGATCAGTGGTGACAGGTGGAACAGGAACCGCTGCTGCAACCGGCGCAGCAGCCACCTGATGAGGATGATGAGCCGGTATCTGAGTGAGAATAGCATTTGGAGAGTTTGCGGTGCGTGCTGTTGCTCTGGCAGTTTTTGCAGGCGATTGGCGCATCGGCGTCCTTGATCGACCGGAGCGCATCGAACTTTTTACCGCACTTTTCACATTCATATTCGTAAATGGGCATTTGTCTGTTCTCCGATGGCTATTTTACACCCGCTGCAGGTTAGCGTCAATTTTCCCCGAGTGACTATAATTAGCCTGTGAAATATCTGCAGTTTACGGCTATAATAGTGCGCCTATGATTGGATTACCGGCCCTGTTTGTTACTGTTTCTTATATCGCAGCACAGATGCTGTCTGATATCGCCAGCCTTCAAATTGTTCGCTTTGCGGGTCTCTCTTTTGATGCGGGCACCTTTATTTATCCTATCACCTTTACATTGAGGGATCTGGCTCACAAGGTGCTCGGTCTCAAAGGCGTGCGCTGGCTGATTATCTCTGCGGCTGTGGTTAACATTTTTATGGCCGCTTTCTTCTGGTTTGTGGGCACGTTAACCCCGGATACTGCCGCCGGCAGCAGTGATTTATGGGGCAGGGTACTGGCACCGGTGTGGCGGATTACGCTGGCGAGTATTGGTGCAGAGGTAGTGGCTGAACTGCTGGATACAGAGGCCTACCGCATCTGGGTGGAGCGGGTGACTAAACGATATCAATGGCTGAGGGTGCTGGTATCCAATGCCGTCAGCGTACCGGTCGATTCGTTCATTTTTTCTTTCCTAGCTTTCTACGGAGCCATGCCGTTTTCATCGGTAATGGCTATCTTCACCGCCAATATGATCATCAAAGGCATTGTTACCGTCGTCAGCCTTCCTATGATCTATATTGTGAAAGAAAAACCTCAATAAACAAACTCGCGAATGTCATAACGGGCGATATGCGGGATCCCATGACTGCCTGAGAACTTCAACGCCTTCTCAATTTGAAGTCCCTGGGCAAACCGTTCTTCCTCACATAACGGTTGAAGGCTCTCCTCGTATGCTTTCTTTTGATACTCCATCCCCTTACTTTCCACCAGTTCGGAGAAGTAGAGGATATCTTCTGCATCGAGTTGCAGCCGGTTGATCACTTTGATGGTGTCACATACATGATCAAGTGCGTACTTTTTCCCGCCTGCGCCCAACAGTACGATGATCCCCACCGCCACGCCACCCTGTTTGAGTGCCTGTACCGTGTGAACAATCGAGTCTGGCGTGGAGGGTTTGTTCAGGTATTTGAGCAAAGCCTCATTTCCGCTCTCCAGGCCGATGTACACGCGCTGTAAACCCAATACAGAAAGTCTCCGAAAGTCCTCGCTTGATTTCGCTTTCCCGCTTACACCATCCAAAAAGGCATAAATACCGCCTAACGCATCCACATCAAAGTGACGACGTGTGATTTCAAATATTTCGATCAATTGGCCGGTCGGAATGATGATTGAGTTGGCATCCCCCAGGAAGATAGTTCTGCGAAGAGAGAGCCCTGCACCAAGAAAAGTCTTCACCTGTTTGCAGTGAGCTTCGAATTCGGTGGGAGATTTAATTCTAAACGGGCGATCATGGTAGAAGCTGCAAAATGTGCAGCGGTTGAAAGAACAGCCCTCGGTAGCCTGCAAAACTACTGCACCGTACTGATCGGGTGGAAGGATGCCCACAGGAAGATAGATTTTTCGATACTTTTCGATATCGGCTGCATGATGGGATGCGTCATGTAAGGCGGCTGTCGCCAGCGACATGAGTGCATCTGGTGGCAGGGGGGCTTCCAATATCGTTTTTCCGTTGCTAATACCATCACGTACATCACCGACTATCACCTGGCATTGTTGCGCAAGATCTTCAGCTTCCTCTACTGATAACCTGCGCCGATGGCGGGCGCCCTGAAAATCGGTCCACCTGGCTATGGTGGCTCCATCCAACCCTCGGCGGTATGAAACATCACCCACAAGAGCCGTCCACAGCCGCCCGGCATGATCAAAACTGAACACTTCAGTGGAGGTCTCATCCTCAAGACTGAGGTTGATCCCCTGCGGTTTGGAGCTGATGGTCAGACGTTTGTGCTCAAATGTACCATGAATGATCATGAAGCGTCAGATCCTTAATTTTGATGAAGAGTCACGCTGGCATTGAAGTTGCATACTGAACAGACGGGATCGTGGAAATTATAATGACAGTAATAAACATACTACACTATATGGTTGTTATGGTACAGGGAATTAAGAAACTGGTTGATCGATTTAAGAAGACTACGCTGGGATTTGCTCTTACGCGTTTCAGTGAGAACCAAAGCGCAGTGGACTCAGCCGGGCTTACATTTTATGCTGTTTTTTCCCTGTTTCCGCTTTTACTGGTGATCATCTCCGTTGGGAGCTTTATTTTGGAACGGTTTATGTCGCATGAAGAAATCTTTGATCTGGTCTTCAATGCCGTTCCGATGTATCAGGATGTGATCCGCGAAAATATTACCTCAGTCCTGGAAAAACGGGGCGCCATCGGGATCATTGGTCTGCTCTCTTTGCTCTGGTCGGCCTCAGGATATTTCAATACGCTGGTCGGCGCAATGAACGAAGCCTGGCCAGGGATCAAGCCAAGGGGATTTTTCCGCAAGCGGTTGATCGCCATCGGGATGATCCTGCTACTGATCGTGCTGTTGATTGTATCGATCCTTTCCACATCGATCATCGACATCCTGTCTCGCATGCAGATCCCACTGGGGGGAAGTGTAAAGTTATACGATACGGATTTGTGGAAGTTTATCAATAATTACCTTCCCTATATCATGACGTTTGTGATTTTCTATCTGCTTTACTTCTATACCCCCAATGTAAAAGTAAAAAAGCGCGCCGCGTTAATGGGAGCATTGTTCGCGGCGTTGATCTGGAATGTCGTCAATATGGGGTTTACCTGGTACGTCAGCAGCCGGTACTTTCAATATGACATTATCTATGGCTCACTCAGTACCATTGTTTCGCTGTTGTTCTGGATCTATCTGACCAATATGGTGCTCCTGTTTGGCGCCTATCTGACGGCCAGTGTGCAGTACAAATACTTCCCTGAAAGTGTCATTAAATCAAAAGAGGGCTCATTGCCCAAACCCGATGTTTAAACCAACGGGAAAGATCATTTTTCATCAAAGATCTGGTAATAACCCCGGTCTAATTCATCATCATTCAGATGTGCATAACGCGTGGTGACCGCAATGTTTTGGTGACGAGCGAGCGCCTGCGCCATTTTGAGATTCCCCGATGCCCGTAATACGGTGGTCACAAAATAATGGCGAAATGAATGCGGGGTGATAGTGCCCACCGCCTCGGCTCCGAGCGCTTCACTTACACGTTGTGTGACAATGTTTCGGCCGGTGGCAGTAGTCATCGCCTGGATATTTTTCCCCGCGCCTTTATCATGCCGGGCAAAGATGGGCATGGAGGTCAGCGGCCGGCCTGTAGCGCCATCCATTTCCGCACGAGCCTTAAGATAGATTTGAATGGCATCCTGAGAGCGTTTGGAAAAACGTACGATGGCTTCGCGATTGCCTTTCCCGATGACCACTGCTTTGGATTCGTTCCAATCGATATCTCCGCGGCGTAAGTTGCAGGCCTCATGAACGCGGAGACCCGTATCGGCCAACGTGATCAAGAAAGCCCGATCTCTCAAATTTCGAAGACGTTCAGTGTCATCTGCACAGGGGCTTGAAATAAGCTGGTCAGCGTGGCGAAGCACCGTTTGGATATCTTTGACAGGAAACTGCGGCAATCGTACACCGGGGCGGCGCGCCCGCTGGCGGATCAGCAGTTTGATGCGTGACAGATTGACATCTGCCAGTTCCTCACCGGCCAGATACTCAAAAAATTGCGTTACAGCGGTGAGATACAGTCGTTCCGATGCCGGTGAAAGGTATTTCAGCTCGGATATCAGCCAGATGATGGTATCTTCCTGCAATTGAGACACCGGGGATGTTTCTACATCAATCCCCTTTTCAGTTAAAACCAACTCGAACATATCCAGCCCGTTTGCGTAAGTGCGAGCTGTATTAGCGCTGCGGGCTTCACTGAGCGTATGCAGAAAATCCGTAAACGCCTGTCTGATAGAGGGATTTGTGCTTCCGGTTTTCAACGATTTACAACCTTGTTAGTCGTTTAAAATTAGAAAGTCATTATAATTAGATTGGAAATTAGTTGTATTGGCAAGTTTTTCACTATACTCCATTATACCGGGCGGCAATTCAGAATACCATGAACCTGTTGATAATTGAAGATGATGCTGACGTAGCAAAGACGATCGAAAGAACACTGAGAGGCGGACAATTCGAGATCACTATTGCGAGCAACGGTGTTGAGGGGCTCCAAAAAGTTCGCCGGCTGAAACCCGATATCATCATATTGGACATTATCATGCCGAAAATGGACGGGTTGGAGGTTTGCCGGGCCATCCGATCCGACCCGATGCTTTCCGAGATACCGATCCTTTTTCTGACCGCGAAAGCAAAGGATGAAGACCGAATTGCAGGACTTTTAGCCGGCGGGGATGACTACCTTGTTAAGCCGTTCAACATCGATGAACTGGTTCTCCGAATACAGGCGATTTTACGGCGCGTGTATCGACCCGGAAAATCAACCGGAAAGCAAACCGAAAAATCCCAGTTGATGATCAAAAATCGTAAAGGGCTCAACAAATCACGTACAGATTACGATCATCAGGAACAAATTGCCATTGGAAAATACACGCTGTATCTTTCGTCCTATCAAATTCTAACACCTGACAAAGGGATCATCCGATTAACACCCGTTCAGTATGATTTGTTGTACCATTTAATGACACATGCGGGCGAGATCTTCTCACCGGCGCGATTACTGGATGAAGTATGGGATTATCCGGCTGACGCTGGCAGCCCCGACCTGGTTCGTGTGCACATCAAAAATCTGCGCGAGCGTATTGAGGTGGATCCCAAAAAACCTGTATTCATCAGAACTGTGGCTGGTTTTGGCTATACAATCAGTAACAAGTGATCATGACGAATTCCTTAATCTGGAAAAAAAGTTCGTAATTTAGCAGGTGAGATGGACGGACGGATTTCGAAATTAGTGGATCAAATTGCGCAGGAGCGAGAGCGTACTGCCCTGGGCTCCACTCAGTATCAACTGCTGACTGAAATTCAGGATGTATTAGAACACGTCGATCTGGAGCCAATCCAGGCGCAGGAAAAAATCCGTACCGAGATCGCCAGATTGGAAGGCATACGGCAGGATCTGGTCAAATCACGAAATATCCTGCGAAGTCTGTTTGATAATTTACCTGATCTTGTTTATGTAATCGATCGAAATTACGAGATCATCGCTGTCAACATGGCTTTGGCGCGTAAGAAGAAAATCTCACCAAAAGCTCTGGTGGGCAGCACCTGCTATAAAAGTCTTTATCAACGCGATGAGGTCTGTAATGGCTGCCGGATTATGGATACGTTTCAGACCGCCGAAGTGATCACCCGCAGTCAGTGGGACAGAGTTGCTGAACGAGAAACGAGCGAATGGGAGATCACAACCTACCCCATTTTTGATGATAAGGGAGAGGTGCCGCAGGTGATCATCGTTGGCCGTGATGTGACGGAACGACGCCGAATGCAAATGATGATTGCCCAATCCGAAAAAATGGCCGCCGTAGGACAGCTTGCTTCAGGATTTGCGCATGAGATCAACAATCCTTTGACAGTGGTGATTGCCAATGCGCAAATTCTCTTAAGGGAAGTGCCTGCTGAAGACGATTGGCATGACCTGCTGCAGCGTATCAACACCGCCGGCGGACGGGCATTGGAGATCGTTAAAAACCTGCTCGATTTTGCTCGCTGGGAAACCATGGAGATGGAACCCACCGATGTGAATGAGACGATTGAAAAAGCACTCTCGTTGATCGATCATGCTTCCAGGGAAAAGCAGGCGGAGATCACGCTTGAACCCCAACCCGGGCTGCCCACTTTGCCGGCCAGCGCTCGCAGTTTACAAAGTGTGTGGATCAACTTAATCCTGAACAGTCTTGATGCTGTGTCACCCGGACAGGGAAGGGTGACCATTCAGACAAGTTTGGAGGACGGCCAGATTGTCGTCAAAATTTCGGACAATGGACAGGGAATCTCGCAGGATCAGTTATCCAAAATTTTCGATCCGTTTTATACCACCAAGGAACCCGGCAAAGGAACCGGTTTAGGGCTCTCGATTTGTCACCGCATCATCCACCAGCACGACGGTTTGATGGATGTGGATAGTATCGTGGGGGAAGGCACGGTTTTTACTATCCGCCTGCCGGTGTACCCGGATTGAGTGTATCCATCTGATCCAGGCGGGTAAACAGATTGGAACGGCCCTGTTTCCCTGTTTGAGCTAACAAACCCGATTTTGATAAGGTATAAGTCATTTTTCGAGCCAGTCCTACCGTTATGGAGGCTGTTCTGGCCAGATCGGTGTTTCGGAACTGGGCTGGTAGATCCTGCGGTAGGAGATTTAGGTAGTCAATTTTCGATTGCAGGGTGACCTTATCTGTCACCTTGAGCAGCTTTTGATCATACAAGCTCCAACCCTTTCTGCGCCAACTACCCTTTCCGTCGTTGAGCCAGATGTCTTCCTGTTCCACCAGGTAGATATCCACACACAGGTTTGGATGACCGAGCAGTTCCGACAGATAGACCAGCTCATTGAAAACGTGATACACAGAAGCGTGTTTTGGAGATTTTCTACGTTTGCGGGTGACCGATTTATCCTGGTTCAACCGCTGGATCCACTTCTGAACCGCCAGTGGGTAGATGACGTGAACGGGGTAAAGCGGCAGCAGATCAACCAGTTTGGGTCTGAGCGCATAAAAATTGCGGGTCTGGATTTCAAAGAGGGTGTTCTCACGCACTATATCGATGATATAGCGGGCAACCGGCGATTCGATTTTATCACCGGGCAATTGAAGATATTCTTTCATACCCGCATGCAGCGAGTTTTCCATTCACAGAACCTTTCCACTTTCTTGCCGAAGTGCGGTCATTTTAACATGAGATCTGCTCGATAAAATGCGGAGGTTTCCAGGCTGGTGTGGATTATAATGTCATCAACGGCGAATTATTTCTCATCCATGGAGCACGTTATGAAACAGTTGATCAAAAAGCTGGTGGAAGCAACCGGACCGTCGGGTTATGAAGCCGAAGTACGAAATATCATCCGTGAAGAAATTTCTGCGGTCGCTGATGAGATCGATGTCGATCCTCTCGGCAACCTGATTGCAAAGAAGGGCAAAAAGCGGGATGGCGGGAAACGCATCATGGTGGCGAGCCATATGGATGAAATTGGGGTGATGGCTACTCATATTGATGATAACGGCTTTGTTCGTTTCACCGGAATCGGCGGCGTGTATCTTTCCACCCTGTTTGGCGGACGGGTAAAGTTTACCAACGGTACCCACGGCGTCATCGGGTATGAGACCCCTTCATTTGGCAAAAATTTGCCTGAAATGTCTAAATTCTTCATCGATGTTGGCGCGAAGAACCGCGAGGATTGCCCGGTCAGACCGGGGGATGCGGCTGCCTTCTATCGGACCTTTGAGGATATGGGCGACCGCCTGGCAGCCAAAGCCATGGACGATCGGATCGCTGTTGCGATTTCCATTGAAGCCATGAAGAAATTAGGCGAAACTCCGAACGAAATCTTTTTTGTTTTCACCGTGCAGGAGGAAGTAGGTCTGCGCGGAGCCCAGACATCCGCATTTGGCATTGATCCTGAAATTGGGTTGGCAGTAGATATCACCGACTCGTTTGATACGCCCAACGATCACAAGATCGATATCCGTATGGGTAGGGGGCCTGCCATCAAGGTGAAGGATGATTATCTGGTGGTGGATCCTCGAATCGTGGATTGGATGGAACAGGCCGCTACACGGATTGGGATTCCTCACCAGTTTGAAGTACTGCCATTTGGCGGCACCGATGCAGGCGCCATCAGTTTGATCCGAGGCGGTGTACCATCCGGTTGTATATCCATACCCACCCGTTATGCACACAGCCCATCGGAAGTGCTAGACTACAACGACGTCACCAATGCGGTCAAATTGCTGGTCGAATTAATCAGCAAGCCGGTTGAACTGTCAGAGCGATAAAAATTTCAGCGGACACAGGAGATATTGAGAATGAACCCCACCCAGGATTTACCGAAAATTGAACAAACACAGCTTGATTTCCTGAAGAAGCTGTCAGATGCCAGCGGTGTTTCCGGCGCCGAGGGTAGTGTGCGCGAAATATTGCGAGAAGTCGTGACACCTCTGGCCGATGATATCAGCGAAGATTCAATCGGCAATCTGATCGCCCATAAAAAGGCGGCAACTGCCGGGGCCACCAAAGTGCTGCTGGCATCTCATATGGATGAAATTGGCCTGATGATCACTGGTGATGATGGTGATGGGCTGTATCAGTTCGAGGTAGTTGGGGGTATCGACGCCCGGCAACTGGCAGGAAAATCCGTCTATGTGGGTAAGAAACGCGTCCCTGGTGTGATCGGCACCCGTGCCATTCACCTGCTGAGCTACGAGGATATGAAGCAATCCATCCCCGTCCACAACCT
>DAISXR010000021.1:0-10429 GCA_036825755.1 Anaerolineaceae bacterium | reverse complement strand
TTAATCAGCAATGATGTTTAGAAAGCTTCGTGCTCAGTTCGGGAGATAATCTCTTCCTGAAGCGCTGAGCCTAAATCACAGAAGTAATCACTGTAACCGGCCACCCGAACAATCAAATCACGATACTGCTCGGGGTGTTGCTGCGCATCCCGCAACGTGGCTGCGTCTACCACATTGAACTGGATATGATGACCATCCAGCTTGAAATATGCGCGTACCAGATGAGCCACCTGGTCGATCCCGTTTTGGTCGGCCAGCAGTTGCGGCGTAAACTTCATGTTCAACAGGGTTCCACCGGTGCGCCCGTGATCCATCTTGCCCATGCTGTGGATCACAGCGGTCGGTCCATTCCGATCAGCGCCCTGCACGGGGGAAATCCCTTCTGAAAGCGGTTGCCCGGCCAGGCGTCCATCCGGCATGGCTCCCATCACCGAACCAAAGTACACATGCACTGTGGTGGGAAGCATATCGATTTGATAGCTGCCTCCCTTCATGTTCTTCCTGCCTTGAACGGCCTGATAATAGGCATCAAAGACCTGCTGCATGATCTGATCCGGCTGCTCCAGATTATTTCCGTACTTTGGTGTTTTATTCAACAGCAACTGGCGCAGTCTTTCCTGCCCGATGAAATTGCAGCGGAGAGCCTGCAAAAGATCCTGCATGGTGAGAGTTCTCTGGTCAAAAATGTGGAACCGGATGGCAGACAGTGAATCGGTGATGGATCCGATACCCACGCCCTGGATGTAGCTGGTGTTGTACCGCGCTCCGCCTGAGTGATAATCCAACCCTTTTTCAATGCAATCGTCAATCAACAGGGAAAGGAACGGAACCGGCAGATATTCGGCGTACAACTTTTCGATCACGTTGTTGCCCCGAATTTTGACATCGATGAAATAGCGGAGTTGGCGCTGGAAGGCGTCCCATAATTGATCAAAAGCGGTGAACTGAACCGGATCACCGGTGGTCAGCCCAATTTTCTGGCCGGTCGTCGGATCAACGCCATTGTTGAGCGTGATCTCCAGTACCTTCGGCAAGTTGAAGTAACCGGTGAGATTGTAGTTTTCTTTCCCAAAGCAGCCGGTTTCCACGCAGCCGCTGGTGCCGCCAGAGCGGGCATCTGTTAGCGTCTTGCCCTGGCGAAGCATCTCCTGGATGACCATATCCGCATTGAAAATGGACGGCTGCCCAAATCCGGTGCGAATAATTTCCAGAGCGCGTTTGAGAAAACGATCCGGATTTTTCCGGCTTAACTGCAGATTGGAACTGGGTTGCAGCAGGCGCATCTCTTCAATCACGTCCAGAAGCAGGTAGGTGATCTCATTGACGCCGTCTGAGCCGTCCGGTTTCAGCCCGCCGGTGTTGATATTGGCAAAGTCGGTGTAGGTACCGCTTTCCTGGGCTGTCACGCCCACTTTGGCAGGGGCGGGTTGGTTATTAAACTTGACCCAAAAGCACTGCAGCAGTTCTTCAGCTTTCTCGCGCGTCAGGGTTCCATTGGCGAGGCCTGAACGGTAAAAAGAGAACAGATGCTGATCAAGCCGGCCAGGGTTGAAAGCGTCCCAGGTGTTAGATTCGATAATCACACCCAGGTGTACAAACCAGTAATACTGCAGGGCTTCCCAGAAATCGCGTGGTTTGTTGGCAGGTATGTGCCGGCATATCTGTGCGATACGAAGCAGCTCAGCCTGACGCGCCGGATCCACCTCGCAGGCAGCAAGCTGCTCCGCTTTTTGAGCGTGGCGTTCAGCATACTCGATCAACGCCTGGGCGCAAATGTCCATCGCCGTGAGTTGCTGCTTTTTGTCATAGGCAGCCGGGTCAGTGAGGAAATCCAATTTTTGAAGGGCGTCCTGGATACGGGCACGAAAATCGTTCATCCCCAGACGGAATATCTTGTCATCCAGCGCGGTATGACCGGGTGTGCGTTGTTCCATGAACTCGGTAAAGACGCCGGCTTCGTAAGCAGACAGCCATTCAGGTGACATGTTTTCCAACAGCAGCGAACGCATGCAGCGACTCTGCCAGTAAGGGATGACCTGCTGTTCATAGATGTCTCTCACTGTATCAGCCACACCGTAGGGCGTCTTTTCACGGGTATCCAAAATATTGAGGTCTTCCAGTGAATGGCAGCATACCTCCGGGTAAGATGGGGTAGCCTTGGGCGCGGGTCCGCGTTCACCAACAATCAATTCACCGGGGTTGATACAGATAGCTTTGTTCTGAAGCAGGTAACGGAACGCGTTAGCCCGCCTGACCACGGGTGAAAGGAGGCGGGTTTCCTGTTGATCGTAATCGGTCAGGAGGATGGCTCGCTCCGCAGAGAGGATCGGGGTAGCAGCAAGACTTTGACTGCGTAAGCGCTCAACTCGTTCATGGATCATGGTTTATCCTCCTGTGATTGACTCAAAACCCAAATTTACCAGCGATTGCCGCAGCGGTTCAATATCGGCAGGGGTGAGATTGGGAAGGTGGGAAAGTGAATAAGGGGTATCCAGTCGCCGGTATTTTTCATCTGCCAGACGGTGATAGGGTAGTAAATCGATGCGTCGGACAGAGGTATTCTCTTTTATAAATTGCCCGATTGATCGGATATCCCGCAATTGATCATTCACACCCGGGATTACCGGCACCCGGACGATCACCTGCACCAGCAAGGCAGAAAGGTCCTTCAGATTGACCAGAATTCGATGATTGGGGTGACCGGTGTAATCGATATGTTTTTGCAGGTTCATTGTCTTGATATCGAACAGAACCAAATCGGTCAATGAGGCTGCCCTGAACAGGGCTTCTTTGGGAATGGAGCCGGAGGTATCCACGGCGGTATGAATGCCTTCTGCTTTGCAGAGATGGAGGCATTCCTCTAGAAAATCAATTTGCCGCAAAGGTTCGCCGCCAGAGAAGGTGACCCCGCCGCCGGATTCCTCGAAGAAAAGGCGATCCTGTCTCACAATATCTAAAAGCGCCGGCGCAGTGACCTGTTTACCGGTCACTTCCCATGCCTGTGCGGTACACACAGTCTCACATAGACCACACAGATCACAGGCCGATGAGCGATGCATGGCATGGTTTTGAAGTGATAAGGCTTTCCGTGGACATTGATCCACACATGCACCACAGCGAATGCAGCGGCTCGAAAAGTGGATCAAGGCGGGGCGGGTGGAGATCCCTTCCGGGTTGTGACACCATTTGCAGTGAAGCGGGCAGCCTTTCAGGAATACAGTCGTCCGAATACCCGGCCCGTCATGCAGGGCATAATGCTTTATATCAAATATCAGACCTGTTTTTTGTGTGGACATCATCAATTGTTTGGATCCTGCCAAATCGTATCATAATCACGGAAAATATTGGAGTGATCAGTCTCACTTTCTCTTCAAATCGAAGGTAATCTACGAATCATTGACAGACCATTTTTGCCTGTCAATGATTTACTTGATTGTTTCCGATATATGATGTATGATTGTGTTGTGGAACACTGTTCCATACAGCGGAACAAATCAATCAAAAACTAATTATGGAACAAAATCAAATCAGGGTCCTTGACAGGGCAGTGGATATTCTGGATATCCTCCGAAGGAACGGGGGTAAAGCCCGCATCCATCAGATCCAAAAAGAAACGGATCTTGCAAAAAGCACCATCTTCCGCATCCTGAACGCGTTAATGACGAAAGGGTATATCAAAAAGCTGCCCGATCAGGAAACCTACGCGCTGGGATACCGACTGATCGAACTTTCTTTTTCAGCGGTCTCCGAATGGGATGTAGTTCAGCTTGCTGCACCGTTTTTGGAACAAATTCGTGATGACTTCAATGAAACCGGCGCGCTGGCAATCAAGAGTGGGATCCGGTATTCTTTTGTCTCCCAGGCAGCCTGTCAGCGGGAGTACCGGGTCAACGTGACGTTGGGTGAGCACTATTATCTGCACTGGGCAGGCACCGGAAAGACCATGCTAGCGTATTCCAGCCCCGAAGAGATTAAGCAGATATGCGCTTTACTACCGGATACAGCGGTCACCTCCAATACGATTCGCGATGTCAACCGCCTGAAGGAAGAGTTGAGCCTGATCAAAAATACGCGATATGCGTATAGTTATTCAGAACGTGTAGAAGGCGGTGCATCCATATCGGTGCCCTTGTTCAACCGGGCAGGTGAAGTACAGGCCGCGCTCAGTTTGATCGCCCCGGAAATCCGGTTAAGGAAGATCAATATCGAAGCCGCAGGACAGAAAATGATCGAGATTGCTTCGCAGCTTGAGCATTTGTTTCAATCTGCCGGAGTAGTTCTTGAGTATTGCCCATAAATCGCAGCATATCAGGAGATGTGAATGGCAAAACTGCATGAATATCAGGGGAAACAGATACTTCAAATGTTCAAAATCCCCGTGCCCCGAGGAAAGCTGATCACCGAGCCAGGAGAGATCACCCAAATGCAGGAATGGTTCGAGAGCGATGTGGTGATCAAAGGGCAGGCTTGGGTAACGGGGCGCGCCGGAAAAGGATTAATCAAATTCGCTACAAACCGGGAAGAAGCCGCTGCAGCAGCCGCAGTCATGCTTGGCAGAGAAGTTGGCTCGCATTCCATAGAACATGTATTGGTGGAAGAAAAACTCCCCATCGAACGAGAGTTTTATGCCGGATTGATCATTGATGATGTATCGCAATCGCCTGTATTGATTTTCTCATCCATCGGGGGATCGGGTATCGAACAAATCAGCCAGGAGCACCCGGAGGCCATTGCGAAGATGGTCATTCAAATTCAAACCGGTTTGAAAGAATATCAAGCCCGCGATCTGGTTCGCCAGACAGGCATTCGCGGAAAACTTCAGGGGCAACTGGCCGATGTACTGGTCAAGTTGTACCAGGCGGCCAGAAAATATCATGCCCGGGCAGCCGAGATCAACCCCATTGTCCTGTTGACCGATGGGCGGTTAATGGCTGCAGATTGCCGGATCACGGTGGATGACAATGCGGTGTATTTATCCCCCGAACTGGGTATAGAAGTGGCGCGTGAATTTGATCGACCGCCGACCCGGTTGGAAAAAATTGCCTGGAATGTGGAAAAGAATGATTACCGGGGAACCTTCTTCTTTATCCAGATGGAACAGGGCTTTGAGAAGGACACAGGATATATCGGCTTTCACGGCGCCGGCGGCGGGGGGTCGATGATGAGCATGGATGCCGTCATGAACCAGGGCTTTCATATCGCCAATTTTGTGGATACGAGCGGCAATCCGCCTGCCTCCAAAGTATACCGGGCCGCCCGGATCATCCTTTCACAACCCAACATCGATGGCTATTTTTCCTCGGGTTCCGGTGTAGCCTCACAGGAGCAGTTCCACAGCGCACGAGGTCTGGTGAAAGCATTCATGGAGCATCCGCTGACGGTACCGGCTGTCATCCGTCTGGGTGGTAATGCGGAAGAAACCGCTATCCGGATCATCGAACGCGCCCGACCAGTACTGCAGGCCCCGGTGGAAGCATATGGGAAGAAGGATACACCTGATTTCTGTGCCAGCCGGTTGAAAGCATTGATCGCCGATCATGCGAAATCTGAACCGAGGCAGGCCTCTGAAAAACAGATCGAACACCACTCGTCCTATTGCTTTCAGACGGTTACCGGCGGAACCGTGTCATACGACTACGAACGCTGTCGTCAGTGTGAAAACAAAGTATGCATCAATACCTGTGTATCCAAAATCCTGAAACTGGAGGATGGCGTTCCGGTACTGTCCATTTGTGTGGAAGATGCGAAAAAGGGCAAATGCTCTGAATGCCTGGCTTGCGAGGTGGAGTGCTTTTTCGAAGGAAACGCGGGCGGAAAAATTACCCTGCCGATTTCCGGCCTGGAGGATAAATCATGTCGATCCTGATTGATGCAAATTCACGGGTGCTGGTACAGGGAATTACCGGGCGGGAAGGAACTGCTCGTACACGCCTGATGCGGGAATACGGCACAAAAATCGTCGCGGGTGTCACCCCCGGACGGGGTGGAGAAAGTGTAGACGATACGCCGGTATTCGACACCGTGCGTGAGGCCTGGGAGGAAATGGGTCCGATCGATGCCAGTGTTATTTTTGTGCCGGCTCCGTTGGTTCGCGAGGCGGCCTTGGAAGCCATCGACAGCGGCGTCAAACTACTGCTGCTGGTGCCCGACAGGGTTCCGGTGTGGGATGTGATGGAAATAGCGGCTGCTGCGAAAGCGAATGACGCTCGCTTTATCGGCCCGAACACACTGGGGATCATTTCCCCAAACAAAGCGGTACTGGGCATGATCGGCGGACGGGCAGCCACCGCAAAATCATGGTTTTTCCCGGGGCCGGTGGGTGTCATGTCACGTTCCGGTGGCATTACCTCTTCGATCGGGTATTACCTTGGGCAAGCCGGGATCGGCGCCTCTACCATGGTACATGTGGGCGGTGATGTGATTGTCGGGTTGACTTTCCCGAACCTGGCCCGCTTGTTCGAGCAGGATCCAGAAACCCATGCGCTGGTTTTGTTCGGTGAAATCGGCGGGAGTCAGGAAGAGCAACTGGCGGATGCCATGCTGGCCGGTGAAGTGACCAAACCGGTCGTCGCCTTTATTGGCGGCAAGGCTGCCCGGAGCGGTACGCGTTTCAGCCATGCGGGCGCCATTGTGGAGGGCAACCGCGGCACCCACGCCGGAAAAGTGGAGAAACTGCGGGCAGTCGGAGCCGTGGTGGTAGATGCTTTTGGAGATCTTCCAATCGTCACCAAACAGGTTCTTACGGAACATGGGATCAAAATCGGAGAATAAGCAATGGCAGAATTATGGGAAACCGCAATCACACAAATCAAGCCGAATGAAATCCGCGTGCGCGGATACCGGATCGATGAACTCATGGGGAAAATGACGTTTTCTCAGGTCATTTACCTGCTGTTCACCGGCGAACTGCCGGGGAAAGAAGTCAGCGATCTGCTGGATGCTATTTTTATCTCTTCCATCGATCACGGCGTTACTCCACCATCGGCGCTGGCGGTGCGAAATGCCACCTCAACAGGAGCTCCCCTTAACGCAGCGGTGGCCTCCGGCATTTTGTGTATCAATGATTTTCACGGCGGCGCCATTTTCAACGCCATGGGTGAAATCCAAAGCGCATTGAACCAGGCCGGTACTTCAGAACAGATCGATGCTGTGGCCAAAGAACTGGTCAATGGATGGCTGAAGGGAAAAAAGCGTTTTCCCGGTGTGGGCCACCGCATCCACACCGATGACCCGCGTACCCGCAAATTGTTTGAATTGGCCGAGACTGCGGGTGTTTCCGGAGACGGTGTTTGCATGATGAAAGCTATCGCCCGTGAATTTGCTGAGCAAGGTAAACCCCTTCCGATTAATGTGGATGGAGCCATTGCGGCGGTTTTGATCGATTTGCATATTCCGCAGGATCTGGCTAACGCGTTCTTTATGATCGCCCGTCTGCCCGGTATGTGCGCCCATGCTTACGAAGAAAAAACCACCCAGCCCCGTATGCGAACCATTTCACCGGCCTTTCATGTCTATATCGGCGCGGAAAACCGCACCATCGAGGAATGAGGAATACCATGGAACTGATCGATCTAATCCCTGAACTGAAAGAAATTCGGAACGAAAACCTTCGCGCAAAGGTGATCAAGGTATGGGAGAATGCCGTACAGCAGGGTGGTTGGACATTGGAAGATTTGAAAACCCTGCCTTATACCCTGCTGGTTGAAAATGTAGATATTTCCTTCCCGGAACACGTCCGTGTGGTGTGCCGGCTGTGTATTGCCATGGAAGATGTGTTGATTGATATGTACGGCGACCGATATGCGATTGACCATGATGTACTGGTGGCTGGTGCGCTATTGGCCGATGTGGGAAAGCTGATCGAGTTCCGTAAAGTGAACGGGAAATACGAATTTTCTGAGACCTACCAGAATTTACGTCATCCTTTCACTGGTGTGGCCTTAAGCTATCAGTTTGGGATCCCAGAGGAGGTGCTGCATGTCATCGCAACTCACTCCTGGGAAGGCGACAAATTCAAACGCAAGCCGGAATCCATCATCTTCCACCATGCTGATTTCACCGATTTTGATCTGACCAAATCCGCTAAATGAGGTATCGATTATGGGAATGACATTTGCTGAAAAGATCCTGGCCCAAAAGGCAGGGCTGCCAGCCACCGTACCCGGGCAGATCGTAGATATCCAGCCCGATGTGGCTCTGTCACACGATAACTCTGCTGCAATTATTGATCTGTTTAAAGAAATGGGCGCCACGCGCGTTTTCGATCCAAAAATGCACGCCATCATTCTGGATCATGCTACACCCGCGCCAACCACCAAACATGCCCAGAACCACAAGCAAATCCGTGAATTTGTGAAGGAACAGGGCATCCCTTACTTCCATGATATCGGCAGGGGGATATGTCACCAGGTGCTGGTGGAAGAAGGACTCGCGCTGCCGGGTGAAGTGGTGCTGGGAGCGGATTCGCATACCCCTCATGCCGGAGTGATGGGTGCTTTTGCCACCGGTATCGGACGCACGGAGATGGCATCCATCTGGGCGATTGGGCGTTTGTGGCTGCGCGTACCGGAAAGTATGAAAATTGTCGTGACAGGGCAATTACCCAAATGGGTCACCTCCAAAGACCTGGTGCTCACCATTATTGGAAAACTTGGCGTGGACGGCGGGCTCTACCGGTCAGTGGAATGGCACGGCGATACCATCCAGGCGATGAGTGTGAGCCAGCGCTCTACTCTTACCAATTTGATGGGAGAGATGGGCGTAAAAAACAGCTACATTCCGCCTGATCAGGTCACTTTTGATTATTTGAAAGCCAGGACAAAACGCGCATTTACCCCTATGTATCCGGATGCCGATGCTGTGTATGAGATGACCGTCGAGATTGATGCATCCCAGCTGGAGCCCGTGGTCGCAGCTCCGCATGCGGTTGACAATGTTCATCCTGTCAGCGAGGTGCAGGGTACACATATCGACCAGGCATACCTGGGGACGTGTACCAATTGCCGGTTGGATGATCTGGCTGTGGTAGCGGATCTGATGAAAGGTCGCAAAATTGCTACCGGTGTGCGCATGATTGTGATTCCTGCCTCGTCCGAGGTGTATCTTGCGGCCTTGAAACTGGGTTATCTGGAAACCCTGGCGGAAGCCGGAGCCGTGATTGAAAGCCCCGGATGCGGCGCCTGCATGGGCAACCACATGGGTGTACCGGCAGTCGGTGAGGTATGCATTTCCTCAGCCAATCGCAATTTCAAAGGTCGTATGGGTACCAAGGAATCGGATGTTTACCTGGCCAGCCCGGCCGTAGTGGCCGCCTCGGCGCTTGCAGGAACCATCGCTCACCCGGATTCGATATAGGAGGAAGAATGAGCATTATCAAAGGAAAAGTCTGGAAATATGGTGATGATGTCAATACCGATGTCATTTTCCCCGGAAAATATACCTATACTGTCAGCGATCCCAAAGAGATGCCCAAACACGCGCTTGAGGATCTGGACCCACGTTTTCGTTTCGATGTGCAGCCAGGCGATTTTGTCGTGGGCGGAAAGAACTGGGGCTGCGGTTCTTCACGCGAGCAGGCTGTAGTCTGCCTGGAGCGGAGCAAAATCGGCGGCATCATCGCTAAATCGTTTGCGCGTATCTACTACCGGAACTGCATCAACAATGCTCTGCCAGCGTTGACCTCACCGGAGGCGGTAGACGCGATTGAAAACGGCGAAACGATTGAGGTCGACCTGGACTCCGGAGAGATCCATTGCAAGGCCGGGGTGTTTCACTTCCCACAACTGCCGGAGGCGGTGATGGGTATTTTCAAAGCCGGCGGTCTGATTGAGTACACACAACAACGCCTGAAGGCGATGGCGCCAAAAGAATAATATTATTTGAGAGAAGAGGAGATCAACGATGGCAAAATACCGTATTGCATGGATGCCCGGCGACGGGGTGGGTGTGGATGTGATGGAAGCCGCTGTGCCGATTCTGGATAAATTAAAACTGGATGCCGAGTTTATTCCAACCGATATCGGATGGGAGATCTGGCGGAAAGAGGGCGATGCATTACCTCAGCGTACGATCGACATTCTGAAAAGCTGCCATTGCGGTTTGTTCGGTGCGATTACCTCCAAACCTAAAGAAGAAGCCAATATGGAACTGGATCCGGCTCTGGCTGGCAAAGGTTTTGTGTACACCAGTCCCATCGTCCGCCTGCGCCAGTTGTTTGACCTGTACACAAATTTACGCCCATGTAAAGCGTATGCCGGAAACCCGCTCAATTATAAAGAAGGTATTGATATCGTGGTATTCCGCGAAAACACCCAGGGTCTTTACAGCGGTGTGGAATTCCATCCGGTACCTCAAGAAGTGCGGCAGGCTCTATCCAAAAACAGCAAGGCCATGCGCAGGTTTGACAGTGTAGCCGATGAGGATATGGCCC
>DAISXR010000020.1:8573-42732 GCA_036825755.1 Anaerolineaceae bacterium | reverse complement strand
TGGTTCAGCGCGAGGGCGGCAATACCTCCCCCTCCACTACCTCTCAGCCCCCGCGCCGGTTGCCCCCTCTACCTCCTCAACCGTCGCCTGTTGTATCCAATCCCGTAACCCAGAACACCACCGTTAACCCAACGGCACATCAGGTTCCGAGAGGCCCCCTACCCCCTGTCCCTGTCCGACAGCAACCTGTCATTGCACCACAGACCACAACACAAACCTCTCCGCAAACTGCGCAGCAAACCGGGCCGAAAACCGGCACAAAGCCTCCCGTCCCACAAAATAAGGCCCTGCCGCCGCTTCCGGCTCCTAAAACCGCGCCTAAGACACCACCTCCGGTACAAAATCCGATTCCTGAAACGCTGAAGGAAATGGGGGTCACCCAGACGAAATGGAACGCCCTCTCGGATCAAAAGCGTACCCTTGTGAAGGGGATGCTGGCCGAACCTGAACTGCTGGTCGGAATCGTGGACATGATCTTCTATGACAACTGGGTAAAAGACGGGGCGGACAACGATCTGTTGGATGGCACTTTACTGCGCGCCATCTACGAAAATTTCAAAATGACATTCAGGGCATGGAATTCACAGGCCAAAGAACGACGTAACGCTTTGATCAATTTACGGACCAAACCGTACATTAAGCAACTTGCTAAAGCGGCACGCGAAAATTCATGGCCCAGAAATGGCGATAATCAGGAAATCTTTGACAGCACCGCTCTGGAAAAGATCATCACCTTCTTCCAGGTACCTTTTGCCAAATGGAACGGAATTTTCAATGAGCAGCGCAAGATTTTGGAAAGTATTCCCACCACCGCCACCCAGCACGCGCAGGAGCTTGGCCGGGCAGCCGTAACAGGTACGTTCCCACGTGATGATACCTTTAAAGCGCTTGCCTATGATAAGTGGGCTCAAATCAAAACAGCCGATGCTTCTTTGACACCGGAGGAATGGAATCAGTTTGATACAACTACCCGCCGCGATATTCTGGGTGCCGCGACTGATGTGGAACGGAAGAAAATCCTCAGTAAGGCACAATACAAGCAGGATAAAACCAGCAGCCTGGGTGAAAAAGCTCAAAAAATCTTTGATAACCCCATCGTGGATGCACTTTCAGGTGGCGCAGGTACCAGCAGCAGCATCGCTTCAGCCACCGAAAAAGAAGGTGAATCCAACGCGGTCTCCTCAGGGATTGGCCTGGGCGCTGCCAGCCTGGATACCGTTGTACAAAGCATGACCCTGATCGGATCGCTGTCTCATCTCGCCCGTGGTCAGCGCATGGCCAGGCGAAAAAACGCTTCGGCCGCCTCAAAAGCCCTGGGGGCCAAACATACCCGCGAAGGTATATGGGGCACAGCATCCTCTGCGCTGGGTCTGGGGGGCAGTATCAGTTCTATGGTCAGCAATTCCTCCAAGATAAATGACCCGGATAAGGACGAGGAATCCGGCCTGTCCTCGCGCGCCGATTACGCTTCTGCCTCCTTTGCCACAGCGACCGGCTCACTCGGTATGATACGCGGCGGGATCGGCATGTTCAAGAGTTTCGGACGCAGCAGCGGCGCGAACAAGTTTGTCAAAGCCAGCCCGGCCAATGCCAATGAAACCAGCATGAACAAGATCGCCCAGTTCACCGCGAAAAATCAGAACCGTGCTGGAAAGAGCCTCGATACACTCAAGAGCGCTTTCACCACCGCCAGCGGTATCAGTTCGTTTTTTGGTAACTCCTCCGCCGGAAAGATCTCAGCCGCAGTCTTTGGCGGGCTGGGTCTTGTTACAGGTATTGCCAATGCCATCCTGGGCAAGGTAAGCGAGCCGGATGAATCTGAACTCGGCAGTATGGCCGACGAGTTGATCCGTCTGTGGGCCATCCCGCACCCGGATGCCGTCCGCTTTGCCCGTGAGGTATTAAAGATCAGTGACACCGATGCGCCTGATCTGAAAGCCTGGGCGGAAGAAGATCCTGAAGCCGCAAAAGACCTGATTAAGTCTAAATTATCCAAGTTTTAGAGGAATGATTAAGGATCATCATGCACAGTCAACTGTTCGATGAAATTGCTACAACTTTACGCGATATGCGTTACCCGGCTCTGTCTTCCCAACTGGCCGAAGGAAACGATATCTATCAACTGACCGTTTCTCTTCGCCAGGTACCGCCTTTGCAGATTGTGGGGTTCTTCCTGAGCGATTTGCTGCGGCTGGGAGCTGGCGAGGATGCCAACCTGGAAACAGACGACGGGGACAATGAGGCCAAGATTGATTTTTTGCAGCTTTTCATCCGCTTTCCGTTTGAATTTGCGGATGAGGCCGCCACGGATCTGGCTCGTCTGATGATGATGATCAACTGGACCACCCCGGTTGGCAACTTTGGTATCAATGAACCACAGAAGATCATCTACTACCGCCAGGTACTGGAATGGCAGGACGAAATCACCGACCCGCAAATCGTCATCACCACCATCAGCGGCATGGAGTATTACGCAGCCTACCGCTACAAACGGATCCAGGCGTTTGCCTCCGGCGAGATGAACATGGCAGACTTTATGCATGATTTGCAGGCTTCTAATACTCTCCATGAGGAGTTCCCGGGCTATGATTTACGAAATTAACGAAGCCCTTCGTGACCTGTTGAAACGCGAGTTGCCCATCCGTAAAGGGGATGTCGACATTGTGTTCGATCTCCCCAAGCGTGATTGGACCGCACGTTTAAATAAGCCGACCCTGAACATCTTCCTTTACGATTTGCTGGAGAACATTGAGCTGCGCGGGTCTGAGCAGTGGCGCAAACAGACCAATGATGATGGCACGTTTTCATTGTTCCGTAATCCAGTGCGGGTGAATTTCTTTTTCCTGATCACCAGTTGGGCAAAAGAGGTGCAGGACGAACAAACTTTGCTGTCCTCCACGCTCATCACCCTGCTCCGCCAACCCACCCTGCCAGAAGATGTTCTGCCGGATGCACTCAAGAATCAACCTATGCCCATCCGATTGGAGGTGGCGCAAAACAAGGGACTGGCCAATATCTCGGATTTCTGGAACACCATGGATAACGATCCGCATCCCGGCATTCGCCTGACGGTAACGCTGTCCATCGATCCGTACAAACCCGAGATCGTTGCGCCGGTCAATGTGTCCGAGCTGCGCTTTAAACAGAACGAAAATCCCGAGCTGGTCAACCCGGATCAGGCGGAGCCCGGTTCATTTCCATCCAAGAGCTATTATTCGGTCAAAGGCACCATCACCAGCGCCAAATATTCGCCATCGGCGCTCAAGGTGGCTGTGGCGGAAACCGGGCAGATCATATCTGTCCAGGAAGACGGGCAGTTTGGTATCACCCGCCTGAATGAAGGTGATTATCACATCGATATTCTCTACAACGATCGTGTATTAAGGCACGAAAAGATCCATGTGCCTTCTGCAAAATACGAAATGGTAGTTTGATTTCTGAGGCTTTATATACTTTGCCTTCGTGGAAAACAGCAGGTCATTGCAGGGAGAGGAACAAAGGAGGTTATGCGAGTCAGACAAAAGATGCAAATTTGCGACGTTTTTATCCATCCATTTTATTTGAATGAACGAGAAAGGATTTCGAATGGCAGAATACTTATCACCCGGTGTATACGTTGAAGAGGTAGATCGTGGGCCAAAACCGATCGAAGGTGTTGGTACAGCCATGGCTGCCTTTGTCGGGTTCACGGAAAAGGCCGAACTGCTCCGTGAAGTGGATGGTGAACAGGTGGTGGAGAACTTGCTCAATCGCCCTCAACTGATCACCAATTGGACACAGTACTGCGAACGGTACGGCGGATTTGTACCCGGAGCCTACACGCCCCAGTCTGTGTATGGTTACTTTATGAACGGCGGTTCTCGCTGCTACATGGTCAGTGTTCGCACCTTCCCCAAAGCCGAGACCACGCTGCGCAACGCTCAGGGAAAACCTGCTCTCACCATTCAGGCCCGCTACGCCGGTGTTGAAAGCCTGCGCCTGCGCGTCCGTGTGACCGACACCCCTCAACTGGAAGCTCCGGCTGCCGCCAAGAAATCCAAAGAGGATAAGGATACAGCGGAACCCACCCCTGAAGCACCCGCCGGTAAACCCGCTTTCACGTTGATTGTGGAGCAGGAGAATACCTCCGGCTGGAAATCACTGGAAACCCTGAAGGAAGTCACCCTGACCGACACAGTGGTCGAAGGCAAGAAACAGGTGGCCGTCGCCTACAAGAACAACAAACCCTCCAAATTCATCAACATCTTGATTGCTGATCCAAAAGCCACTGCCAGCCAGTTGGTTCCCCAGGATCAGGAACAGAGCCTGTTGATCGAGAAATCGCTGCTGCCCGCCCCCACCACCGATGAGTTCAAGGGTGATGTGATGAAGCGCAGCGGTGTGGAAGGCCTGGAAGTTCTGGATGACGTCACCATGCTGGTGGTGCCTGATCTGATGACCACCATGCCCGGTGAGAAACTGGATCTGGATCTGGTCAAGAACATCCAGGGTATGATGATCGCCCACTGCGAACGCATGGGTGACCGCGTGGCCATTCTGGATGCCCCGCCCAACCTTTCTCCGCAGGAAGTGAAGAACTGGCGCATGAATGTGGCCGGTTTTGACAGCAGCTATGCCGCCATGTACTATCCGTGGATCAAGGTGATGGATCCTGTCTCCAACAAGCTCATCAACATCCCGCCCTCGGGTCATATGGCCGGTATCTGGGCCCGCAACGACAACACACGCGGCGTGCACAAAGCCCCCGCCAACGAAGTCGTCCAGGGAGCCGTCGGCCTGGCATACCAGACCACCAAAGGCGAACAGGATACCCTGAACCCCATCGGCGTCAACTGCGTTCGCAGCTTCCCCGGCCGCGGCATCCGCGTATGGGGCGCCCGCACCCTCACTTCCGATCCCGCCTGGCGGTACATCAACGTTCGTCGGTTGTTCAACTATGTTGAAAAATCGATCGAGAACGGCACCCAGTGGGTGGTGTTCGAACCGAACGACCGCAAGCTGTGGGCACGCGTCCGCCGCGATGTGACGGGTTTCCTCAAGACCGTCTGGCGTGACGGCGCATTATTTGGCAGCGCACCCGAAGAAGCCTTCTATGTTAAATGCGACGACGAGCTGAACCCGCCTGAATCCCGCGATCTGGGCCGCCTGATCATTGAGATCGGTTTAGCCCCCGTAAAACCGGCAGAGTTTGTCATCTTCCGCATCAGCCAGTGGGCTGGACCGGGTTCCGACTAATTTAAGTTAATCAGGAAAAAGGAGTTACAACATGGCAGATCGAGAAGATCCACTTGTCGCCTTTAAGTTTGGCCTTGAAATCGAAGGCAAATTGAGTGGCTTTTTCACCAATGTGTCCGGCATCGGTTCCGAGACCGAGGTGGTGGAACAGAAAATCACCAACCCCGAGACCGGCGAGACCCTGATCCGCAAGATCCCCGGCCGCCTGACCTGGACCGAAGTCTCTTTGAAACGCGGTGTGACCAGTGTGTTGGATATCTGGGATTGGCGCAAAGCCGTTGTGCAGGGAAAGATTGATGAAGCCCGTACCAACTGCTCCATCATCGCCTATTCACAGGACAACAAACCGATCGCTCGCTGGGAGTTCATGGATGCATGGCCGAGCAAAGTCGTGGGTCCTGAGATGGATTCCGGCAGCCAGGAATACATGATCGAAGAAGTCACCATCGTGCATGAAGGTATGGAACGCGTTTCAGTCTAGGCGAAACGCGAAGGGCAAACAAACATGCTTCGGGCAGCACTCGCGGCCGCCCGAAGCAGCCTGCCCTGTTTGTACTGAATAGACCCATCAAGAATCTTTTAGTTATCCGTGATGAATGAACTATGTTATCAAATATAAAAAACGACCTAACAATTGATCCGCTGAATGTCAACTATGCTCTGGATATCAACCAGACCCAGTTGGCCACCTTTGCGCATATCTCGGGTGGCGAGATGGAGATCACGCCCATCAAACATAACGTAGTCTATTTGTCAGGAGAACTGAAAACATTGATGATCCCCGGCGCAACCCATTTCGCCCCCATTGTGCTGGAAAAAGGCTACGGAAACACAAAGGAACTGTACAACTGGTTTATCAAAGCCAATAACGGCAAGGTATTCGATGCCCGGCAGAATGTGTCGATTGTGCTGAATGCCTTCACCAAAGACGGCTTTAAACCGGTGGTGGGCTGGTATCTCACCAACGCCTGGCCCACCAAAGTGTCAGGATTTGAGGGCGACCAGGCTACCAGTCCCAACCTGGCCAAGTTCTCCATTACGCTCGTATGCGAAGGGATCGAACGTTACGACCCGTAATGGTTGCATGCCGCAACGGGCACGTGACAGAAAAATGCAGGCATAACCAAAAAATTTGCTGTTGGTAAAGGATATCAGGATGAGCATTCAAACAGAATTTGAGTTCGAGTTACCGATTGGATATGTGGATAAGGAAGGCACGTTACACAAACACGGCACCATGCGCCTGGCGACTGCCATGGACGAAATCACCCCGCTGGATGATATGCGCGTGCAGTCAAACGACGCCTATCTGGTGATTGTGCTTCTGGCACGGGTGATCACCAGTCTGGGCACTGTCAAGCACATCAATTCCAGTGTCATCGAAAACCTGTTTGCCGCCGATCTTGCCTTTCTGCAAACCTTTTACCAGCAGATTAATGAGACAGGCAAGACCACCCTCACCCGTACCTGTGAACACTGCGGGAAACAGATCCAGATCAACCTGGCTGACTTGGGGGGGGAATAAAGGGCTACCCTCTCGAGCAGTTGTACGAGGAGGTAGCCTACATCGCCTACCATTTTCACTGGCCGTTGGCCGATCTGCTGCACCTTGAGCACCGCCAGCGCCGCCTGTGGGTAAAAGAAATCGCACGGATCAATCGACGTATGAACGAAGGCCGTGCATAAAACAGGAAATTGACAGAGCAGTCATAAACGAAGTCAGTAAACAAGGAAATGTACGTCATGCCAGCCGAAACAGAGAAATCGCCTGACCGGCAGAACCCTGAAAAGAGCAGTAAAGTCCTGGATCAGCATCAACTTCAGGAGCTTGCCAGACAGGTGTTTGAACTGCTGAAAAAAGAAGGTCAGCTCGAGAAAGAACGCAGAGGCTGGAAAGGAGGATCGCGTGAGTCTGATTAATGGTCCTAAAAAGATATCGCCCACCCCGCCATCCACCCAGGTGCCGGCTGTAGGCGCCATGGCTGCTGCCGGAGCGGCAGCTCTTATCCAGAACCTGGCCGGGATCCGGTTTGATCCGGCCCCTGCTTACCTGTTTTTTGTTGAACTGTCCGGTTCTCCCGTGGCATGTTTCACCGAGGTAAGCGGTATGGGCGCGGTGCGGGCAGTGGAAAGGGTCAGTGAGGGCGGGCGTAATGATCATACATTCGTGCTACCCGGTAAGGTGGAGTACCCCAATATCATCCTCAAGCGCGGCTTAAGCCTTTCGCGCGAATTGTGGAGCTGGTTTGGGAACGGGATCTACGATTTCAAGGTCAAGAAGATGGATATCACCATCACCCAGGGTGCACCCGGGTTGAACGCGCTGTCAGCCGTCATGGATGCCGGGTACGGCATTGTCAAACGCTGGAGCGTCGAAAAAGCCTTCCCGGTCAGTTGGAAGCTGTCTGACCTGAACGTCAATTCACAGGATACCGTAGCGATTGAAACCATCGAGATCGCCCACGAAGGTCTCTCACTCGATCTGGTCGTCGGCACACCGCTTAGCCCAGCCGGCGCCATTATGGATTTGCTGAGTTAACACCATGCCCGAAGCACTGGAACCGGCCCGCGCATCGCTTGAACCAACACCTGCCTTCAAAGGTGTCATAAAACGCTCCCGTAAACCGGGTGTTGCACAAAGCGGAATCTTTTCACACCTGGCGCGCGTCAAAAAGCTGGCAAAGATTGCCACCTTGCAGCGCATCACGCCGGTATTCCAGACCCGTAAAAATATTGAACATTTTGTGGCTGATTTCCGCGAACGTCAGCCTGCGGCAAAAACCGTGCTGGCGAAGAAAGCGGATAAACCCAAAAAGACCGACTGGCAGAAGATGGAGATGGTTCTGCCCACCGGAAAGACTGTCTCGGAAGGACAGGTAATCCCGTCAGCGGGAAGCCTGTCAGCAGGCAGCCCATTCTCTCCATCCAATGTCATGTCCACCGGGCAGGTGATCCCTCCGTTTGAAGCCCCCGCTCTGGAAGAATCTGCATTCACCCGGCGTATGAAGCAGCTTTCGGAAGGCAAATCCTCTGAGAAACCACAACCGAAGAAGCGAATTACCCCGCAGTCACGTCTCTACAGTAAGGTAGTAGAGATGAACCCGCGCAAGCCGGAGCAGGACGAGGATTTACCCGACTCAATGCCACAGATGGATACCCCGATTCCTGAACCGCGCCAAATGCCACCGGTGGTCCAGCACGCCCGGCCGGATCAGGTTCAGCGCATGCCCGAAGAGCCCTCTCAGCCTAAATCTAAACAGGTCAGGCTGCGCCCGGCTCCCATCCAGCGCACAACCGATATCGCCAGGCCATCAGCAGAACCGCCTGCACGCGAAACAGCCCAAACCAAATTAGATACATCTGAGCCGGCCAAAAAATCAGATCCCTCCGTCAGACCCGCCGAAAAATCCAAAATGAATCTGCCGGTCTGGCAGCCGCGCGAAGCGCATCCCGAACTGCGCCGGTTGTCTCCCTTGCGGAAGGAGATGCCCGCGAAGCAGCAACCTGAAGGTAGGCAGTCCACTCCGCAGAAGCTGACCGCTCAAAAGCGCCAGCCGACTGAACCTGCGCAACCTGAAGCGAAGGCGGTGGAACAAGCCGATAAAGCGGTAAAACCATCGCCCGTTATCGCTCAACACCCGCAACCTGCGGTGGTTGAGCCGAAAATTGATACCTCACCGGTCGAAAAACCGGATAAACCTGTCACGCAGACTGCCCAGCCGACGACTACACAACCGAAAACCGAGATGCCCCTGATTTTGAAACCGCGCATCCGGTCGATGAAGCAAGCCGCTGCCCCGACCGTTATCCAACCTCACGCAACCGTTCCTTTGAACGTCATCCGTCGGATACCGGAAAAACCTGTGCAGACCTCAAAAACCTTCACAGTACCTTCCCGTGTGCAGGCTACACCCCGGACCAATCGGTTGACAGCTGAACCATCCACCGGCAAGGCAGAGATGCCCATACGCCAGGCGGGTCTTTCACAACAACCCGTCCAAAACCCGGAAAAATCGCCGCGTTCATCACAGGTTGAACTGCGGCGCGAACCGCAGCGCGAACCGCGGCGCGAATCGGCAGCCCGTCCAACCTCACCGCGGCTCATCCTCCCCCTGCAGCAGACCGTGAAGGAAAATACCTCGCGCCCACTCAGCCGGCTGACGGTTCTCAGAAGCCAGCCTAAAACCATCCGGCGCGAACCCGAACCAAAAATCGTTCGCCAACCTGCAGCGGAACCCGCTCAACCGGCTGACCGCCCGCTGGCGATGATGGCAACCCCTCAACCGCTCACACAGGAAAGCGCGCAAAATCGCACACCTGAACGCGAGCTGTCACACCAGCCGGTCATCACCCGCCAGGTGAAAACCTTCAGCCAGGCTGTCCGCCAGAGAGCCGAGAACCGCCTCTCCACTCCGGCAAAATCCACTGCCCCGGCAACACCGGCTACGCAGAGCGCTTCCGCACTGTTGAGCATGCAGGCGGCGGCCATTCTTTCCCGGTCTGAAAGTTCAGGTAACATTGGCAACCCGGTACAGACAGGGAAAAAGGGTATACGCCGTCAGGCGGAACCCGGCCTGGGGAAAATCATCCAGCGTGAAGCGGATGACAAACCGAAACCATCCCATTACATCACCGATGAGGAAGCCAATGAGGATGTAAACGAGCTTCACGGACCAGGCGGGTATGAAACAGGGCCCATAACGCCCCCCAATAACAATCAGGGCAACCCGCCTTCCAGCAGCCAGTATTACAGGACTGAACAACAGGATCAGGATAAAGATAACCAACCGGTGTATCTGCAGCGCGGCAATTCTTCACCGCACGAAACGAACTCGGAGTCATCATCGCAGACCCGCCCTGAACCCAGCCCGGCGCCGTATGAGCTTCAGACCATGTACGAACCGGAAATGCCGCCGCCCGCCCCGCCGGTTGAGAGTTCACCGGCAGTGGAGCCCGAGGTGTATCAGATCAGCAAACCGTCATCTCAGGAAAAAAGCGATGCGTCCACGCAATTGAATTACGGGCAAATTGCCAAAGACTTGTTACCCATTATCAAAAAAATGCTCGCGCTTGAACGAGAAAGAACTGTGCGCCGATAATCATTGGAATATTGACCAGGAGGCAGGAATTGTTAGGAAAAATTACAAGCATGATCGATCCGACCCGGGAAAAACCCTCGCTGCAAAAGGCAAAGCTGATTGCAGTTGATTCTGATGGAAACGATCTGGCCACCCTGGAATGCCAGTTCAATCCCGAATCGCTTAAGATCTCCAAAACGGTGGAGTGGCATGCGGCCAAAGCCGGCCCCAGTACCAGCGAAGCTCAACCGCAGGCGAATGCCCCGGATATGGAATTCGGCGGCGGCAACCCGGCTGAATTCGGGTTGGATCTGATCTTTGATACCACTTTGCTGGGAAACCAGGATGTCCGGGGCTTCACCAATCAGTTGTTGTCTTTTGCGCTGATGGGCGGCGGAGCGGCCGGCAAGGAAGATCAGGAACCCCCTGCCATTGAATTTGTGTGGGGCGAGTTTTTGCTTTTCCTGGCGGTGATCAAGAAGATCGAGGTTCACTATACCCTGTTCCTGCCCAGCGGCCTGCCGGTGAGAGCGCGCGCCCACGTCGACTTTGTGCAGTTGATGGATGAAGACGGAAAATCAGGCAGTCAGAACCCCACCACCCGTACAACCGCCCGTAAGACGCATCTGGTGCAGCACGGGGACCGCCTGGATTATCTTGCCTATCAGGAATATGGCGAACCCGGAAGATGGAGAACCATCGCAGAAGCCAATGGGTTGGAAAATCCGCTGGATATCCAACCCGGTCAGCGTCTGGTCATCCCCAAGGAATAACGGGAAACAGGAATCAAGATGAATGAAGTAATCACCATTTCCATTGGCGGGCAGAAACAGGAATTCCTCACCGATTTGGTCAGTATGTCGGTGGAGACCTGTTACAACCTGCCCAGCATGTTCACCATTGTTTTGGAAGATGATTTTAACAAAGACAAGCTGAAATATATTGATGACACCAAACTCGATATCGGTAAGGAAGTCAAGATTGAGGTGGAAGCGGAAGTCGACACCACCGCAGGAAAAACAAAGAAAAAGGATATCCTGATCGTTGGTGAGATCACCTCGCTGGAACCGGTTTTCCCGGAAGCACATACTCCGCAGTTGATTATCCGCGGATATGACAAAATCCACCGCCTGATGCGCGGGACAAAAACCCGCACATTCCTCAAGAAAAAGGACAGCGATCTTGCTTCATCGCTGGCCTCGGAAGCAGGCCTTACAGGACAGGTGGATGCCACTTCGATTACCTATGAGTACATTTTGCAATTGAATCAAACCAACTGGGAATTTTTGCTTTCACGCGCGCAGTTGAATGGATACCAAATACGCGTGGATGAGAAAAACCTGTATTTTAAAAAAGCAGAGAGCACAAGCAGCCAACCACTGATTGAACTGAAATACGGCGATGATCTGACCAGCTTTGAACCGCGTATTTGTTCAATGGGACAGCTCCAAAAAATGAGCGTCACAGGTTGGGATCCCAAAAAGAAAGAAGCCATCACGTCGGTAGTCACCTCGGTCAGTCAGAGTTTTGTTGGAGTTGGCTACTCGTCCAAAGGCAGCGCCACAGCCCAAAAAGCATTCAGCTCCTACGAAAATTTCGTTACCGATTATCCGATATCCACCGCCAATGAGGCGAAGGCCCTGGCGGAATCGCGCCTTCTGGAGTCAGAGAGCACCTTTGTACAGGCTACCGGCATCTGCCCGGTTGGGAACCCGCAAATCCGTGCCGGTGTCGTGCTGAACATTAAAAATTTAGGCACCCGTTTCAGTGGAAAATATCTGGTCACCGAAGCCCGGCATGAATGGGCCAACGGTATCTACAAAGTCCATTTTAGCGTCAACGGATTTTCAGATCCAACCACCGCGCACCTGCTCGCATCCGGTGTTCGCCATGAAGGAGATATCAAACGGCAATGGGGCGTGGTAACAGCTCTGGTCACCAGCCTGGACGATCCTGACAAAGAAGGCAAGGTAAAGATCAAATATCCCTGGATGCCAAAAAACTCAGGGGCGGAGATCGAGAGTTACTGGGCGCGCATCGCCGTGCCATCAGCGGGCAACGAACGCGGCATGATGTTCTTGCCCGAGGTAAATGATGAAGTACTGGTTGCCTTTGAGCAGGGCGATGTCAATCGCCCATTTATTGTGGGCGCGCTGTGGAACGGGAAAGACAAACCGCCAAAAGGCACAGAAGAGATCCACAAGGGTGGAAAAGTCAACCAGCGCGTGATCCGCTCGCGTACAGGCCACGCCGTCATTCTGGATGACACCCAGGGCAAAGAACAGATCATTATTCAGGACAAGACCGACAAAAACAAGATCACCTTCAATTCTACAGATAAGTCGATCACATTTGAGTGCGATGGTGACCTGATCTTTAAGGCCAAGGGAAAAGTAACCGTCGACAGCGGACAAGACTTTACACTGACCAGCAAGGGTGCTATGAGCTTTGATTCCAAACAGAAAGCCCTGATCAAAGCCGTGACCAGTGAACTGGCGCTCGAACCGGCGGGGTCAACGCTGAAAGGAACCATGGTGGATATTGCCGGTAATACCAAAACATCGCTCAAGGGGAACGCGATGGTTGAAATTCAGGGCGGCCTGGTAAAGATCAACTAGCCGGCCAGACAGGAGAAAGAAAAAATGCCGTTTCCAGCAGCAAGACTCACCGATACGACCGCAACCGGCGATGTCATCACCGGGCCGGGTGTCGCTACGGTGTTGATCTGCAGCCTGCCTGCCTCCGTGATGGGCGATATGGTTTCAGGCGCCGCCTGCGTGGGCTCCATCATGATGGGCAGCCCTACTGTGCTCATCGGCGGGCGGCCTGCCGCGCGCATGACCAGCCAGGTGGTTGGCAACAATCCGATTACGGGGGTGCCGGTTTCTACGGTTGTGATGGGCGGCGCTCCCACCGTGCTGATCGCCTAGGCAGGCGGTCAGCCTGTATGAAAGGATAAGGAACATACCTTATGCAGCGTGATCAAAACCATCTCGGAAAAGGACTGGCCTTTCCATTGCAGGTAAATGCCCGGCACGAGTTTGCTCTCTCCGAGGCTGAACGCGATATAGAGCAATCCATCCAGATCATTCTGGGCACCCGCCCGGGTGAGCGGGTCATGCGTCCCACGTTTGGCTGCCGTGTATATGAGCTGCTCTTCGAACCGCGTGATTCCACCACATTCAGCATGCTGCGGAAGTACGTGGAGGATGCTCTGGCATTCTGGGAACCGCGCATCACCGTGATTTCGGTCACTCCCTCGCTGGATGAGAATAACGACAGTTCGATTTACGTGGAGATTGAATACCGCATCAAGGAAACACATGACCTGCGCAGTATTGTTTACCCCTTCTTCCTGGTCGGCGAAGAAGAATGGTAAAGGAATTTTGGCTGACCGGTAACCGGCATTTATTCATTTATTGAGTCAGGAGAAGAAGCATGGCATTACCTGCACCGAACCTGGATGATCTGAGATTTCAAAAAGACCTGGTGGATGAAGCGCGCAAGCGGATCATCCACTACTGCCCGGAATGGACCGAATACAACCTGAGCGATCCCGGCATCACGCTGATTGAGTTGTTCGCCTGGATGACCGAAATGATGGTGTACCGGCTCAATCAGGTTCCCGAGAAGAACTATATCAAGTTCCTTGATCTGCTGGGATTAAAGAAAAGCCCCGCCAGCAGTGCCCGCACCGAACTGACCTTCTGGCTCTCGATTGGATTGCCGATGGAAGGGATGGAAGACACCAAAGTGGTCATCCCGGCCGGCCTGCAGGTGCGTTCAGACAGCTCCAATGAGGAGATTTTGTTCTCCACCGACCGCCTGCTGCAGATCGTGCCGCCTTTCCTGACCCAGGTGCGAAAAGAATCGGATGTCAACAAAAATTTCCTGCCCCGCCTGGGAATGGAAATTTTCCATCCGTTTGACCAGCCCCGCCCAAAAGCCGGCAACACCTTCTACATCGGCTTTGACCCGGAAAACGATCTGTGCGGACACATCCTGCAGCTTCACTTCACCTGCGAACCCACGGAGGCTGTCGGTATCCGCCGAGAAGATCCGCCCTGGGTGTGGGAATGTTCCACCGGCGACGGCAAATGGCAGGAGATCCCGCTCAGCACCTTGCAGGGTGAACGCGATACCACCGGCGGTTTGAACAATGAGGAAGGCAGTCTGGTGCTGTACACGCCGCTCACCTTCAAACCGCAGGATGTGCATGGGCGCAGCGCCTTGTGGCTGCGCTGTCGCATCGAGCAGCGTTTTGTCTCACAGGGCATGTACACCGAATCTCCGCGGGTCAAGACGCTGGAAGTGCACTCTCTGGGCGCTGCCGTACCGGCTACTCACGCGGTGGTGGTGGACCAGGAGTACCTCGGTGAAAGTACCGGCGAACCGGGCCAGGAATTCACCCTGCAGCATTTCCCGGTGTTGGATCTGGCCGATGGCGAAACCCTGACGGTAGAAGAGCTGCAAAGCGGTGAACCCGTGATGGTTCCCTGGAAAGTGGTACCGGATTTCTCGCATTCCACCCGCTACGACCGCCATTTTGTGCTGGATACCGCACAGGGCAAGGTCATCCTTGGCCCGTCGGTGCGCCAGCCTGATGGCGTGGTGGTGCAGTATGGGCGTATCCCTGAAAGTGGACGTCCTCTGGTATTCAAACGCTACCGTTTTGGCGGCGGCATTAAAGGCAATATGCCGGTCAACAGCATCCGCAGCATGACCACCACGGTGGCCTATGTATCGCGTGTGACCAATCTCATCCGCTCCTATGGCGGGCGAGATGAAGAAAGCATGGACGAAGTCAAGTTGCGCGCGCAGCGTGAGCTGCAGGCGCAGAAAAGAGCCGTCACCATCCAGGATTACGAGCAAATGGTGCAGACGTACAGCCGTTCCATCGGGCGGGTGAAGTGTCTGAACCCAACCCTGCAGACCGTGCGTGAAAAGACCGGTCTGGTGGAAGTGCTGGTAGTACCCTCCATCGCGGATTCGCTGCAGGTGAATGATCTCACCCAACTATGGTTGAGCGAACAGTTTACCCAGGATATCCAGCGTTATCTCGATGAGTACCGCCTGCTCACCACGCAAGTAAAAATCCGTGAACCTGAATACCTGGGTGTGCAGGTAAAAGCCCGCATCGTGGCCGAAGAATTTGCCGACCCCGATACCATCGCCCGCCGCGTGGATCAGCACCTTCGCAATTATCTCAACCCGCTGGTGGTCTTCCCTGAACAGGAAGAAAAGGATCATCTGCTTGAAAAAGGCTGGACCGGTTGGCCATTTGGCAAAGACCTGTTCACCGCTGAGATCTTCTCGCTGATCCAGCGGGTGCCCGGTGTGCGTTATGTACTGGATGTGGAGCTGCTCACCCGCGAGGTCAGCCGCGACACCGACCGCCCCGGCAAAGACACTGACTCTCTCCCGTTGAAAGATGTGAAAGAGAAAGTGATCTGGGTAGGACCCGACCGTCTGCTTTGCTCACTACAGCACAACATCACCGTGGTGAACCTGAGCGATGTATACGGCAAGTAGCCGTTCATGATAGGAAGATACCGTGGATCAAAAAACCATGAATTCCGAAAATCCTGAAGTGACACTGGCTCACGTGCCCGATTTTTATAACCGCTATCCGGGCGAGACGGTGAGGTTCAACACCTGTCTGCAGATGCCACCTGCCGCGCGTAAATTCAAGCTCGAGAAGGCCACGCTGTGGGTCTCCCTGCCGGACGAGTGCGAGCTGATCGAATTCAAAGCGATGGATGAAAGCTCAGTCCTTTCCGCCAGTGTGCGTACGCTGCGCTCCAATACGTATATCGTCTGGGAACTGGCAAACCTTCAGGCAAAAGGCCAGCAGTTTGAGTTTTGCACACATGCACGCCTGCTGCGCCCTGATTACGCCCAGCGCGTGAACAGTTCGGCAGTTTTGCGTGATGCGGACGGGAATGAGATCGCCTCAGAGGGGCTGAATGTGATGCTCAAACTGGACGGCGAATATATCAACTACCTGCCTGAGATCTACCGTCAGGATGACCTGATGGTGCGTTTCCTGATGCTGTTCGAGAGCTTCTGGAAACCCATCGACCGGCAGATCCGGCAGGTATCCAACTATTTTGACCCTGATCTGACCCCCGAACAATTCCTGCCCTGGCTGGCTTCGTGGGTGGGCGCATACTGGGATGAGACCGTGCCGGAAGAACGCCGTCGCGAGATGCTTCGCAGGGCCGCTTCGCTGTACCAGCGTCGGGGCACGCGCGGCGCGATGCAGGACTTTCTGCAGATTTTCAGTGACGGCGATGTGCGTATCATCGAACGCCCGGCTACCAACCTTGTGTTGGGCAGCAGCACTCACCTGAGCTACAAAACCGCCCTGGGCACCGATAACAGCCCGGATACCTTCTCGGTGGAGATGCGCATCCAGCCTGACCGGTTCAAACTGCCTGAAAACCTGAACAATAAACAGGTGAAGGAGATGATGCACAAGAAAATTCTCTCCATCATCGATGCTCAAAAACCCGCCCATACCGTATGCAAGCTCAACCTGCAGATCGCAGAATGATCAAAAAAGGAAGGAATAACCTGTGAGCAACGATAATCAAATGTCATTATTCCCTCAAATGAGGATTAAGCCTTACGACGGCATGCCTGTAACCGCCGATGTGTGGGATAAAGCTCATACCTACCATCGCCAGGTGAATGAATCGCATAACCTGTTCTTCCACGGAGCCGGAATTTTATCCGGTCTGGATGTAGCGGCCAGTGACCCGGCTGATAACATCGTCTTCGTCCTGCCCGGCATTGCTGTGGACCCCTCCGGGCAAGTGATTGTGTTATCTGAGCCGGTGGCGTATGACCTGGGCAGCGAAATGGATGGCCCCCTGTTCCTTCTGCTTTCACACCGTGAGAGCACGGTGGGTGACGAGAAAACCAAAAAAGAGAACGGTCTGCAATACACCCGTGATGAGTTTTTGTTGACTGCCCGAGCGGAAATCCCGCAGGGGAGCTGGCTGGAGCTGGCACGCTTCAACCGCAGCGATCGCAACGCCGCCATCCACGACGCCGTAAACCCGGCTCACCCGGCTGCCAATGAACTGGATCTACGCTATCGCCAGTTGATCGCGCTGAAGTCCGAAAAACTCGTTACCGCATCGCTGGTCACCCTGGGTGAAAAAGCAGATTCTTCCTGGGCAGACGGCCTGCTGCACCTGGCGGAAGAAGCCTGTGCCGGGAAAAATCTGCGCCTGGTGGTGGATACGTTCCCGCAGGTGACGCCGGATGTGATGGGTTATGACCTGCTGTTCCTGGCAGGAACAGGTAAATTCACGCTCAGTACCGCGCAGGCCAACGGATTAAAAGGCTATATTGAGCGCGGCGGCATGATCTTTATCGACGCATGCAATGAAGCCGCCGTCGAATCGTTTGGCAAGGTGATTGAGCAGACCGGTGTGAAGCTGCAGGACGTGTCGAAAGGGCATGCTCTGCTAACGCATCCCTATCTGTTTGCTCTGGCTCCTGCCGGATCACAGAAAACAGGCGAGTTGAAGGCCGGTAAAGGCATCATTTACAGTACATGCAACTATGGTGGGTTATGGAACGGCGAGGCTGCTGGACGAACCCCTACGCGTGAAGAAATCAGAGCCGCCATGGAGTTTGGCGTGAACGTAATCTTTACTATGACATCAGGAGCGGCGTAACGTCGCTTATCAAGCGGTTTGGATCTGGAGAGGGACATGGCTTATTTCGGAAGCGTAACCATCACCAACAAGTTTGGCTGGTCAAAGACTGTCGAGTTTCAAAAGGCCCTGCTGACCATCGGCAGGGGCAAAACCAACGACGTCGTCCTGGAAGAAGAGCAGGGCGCCGGCGCTGAAGCACTGCACCTGCAGCTTGTATGTCCCAAAACCGGCGATGCGGCTTACCGGATCATCAATCTGTCAGGTCAGCCGCTTGAAATTGTGGATGGCCCCTCTGCCGGTACCCTGATCAAATCGCGCACTCCGCAGATCCTGCACAACGGCGATGTTTTGGTGCTGGGTGAGTTCACCCTGGCGTTTGACCTGCAAACGGAACGCGGCGTGTGTATTGAACGCCGCAGCGCCAACCTGGGCATGAAACTGGAACTCCCGCATGCTCATCTGCGCCCGGAGAAGAAACTGGCCGGGGTATTGACGCTCACCAATTACGGCGCGACTCGCCGCTGCCAGTTCACCATTGAGGTGGACGGTCTGCCAAATGACTGCCTGCGCGTCAGCCCGGCTCCCCTCCTGTATCCTGGCGCATCCGAAGAAGTGGAGATCCAGTTTTTCCATCGCGGAACACGTCCCCCGGCCGGCCGGCAGCCCGTGCGGATCAGCGCATGTGCCAGCCAGGCTTACCCGCAGGAAATAATCAGCCTTTCGCTGGATCTGCTGGTGGAAACCGTGCGTAAATACACACTGGCCTTTGAAAATGAAGAAGTCCCCCAACCTGTGGTGATCCCGTCTGTACAGGCAACGGCTCCTGCCGCTGCCGTACCCATGCCGGAAGAGTCGGTACATCGCGAAACAGAGGTTGAGGTTGATTCACAGACCCCTGCAGCTTTGAGAACCGTACCCGAAAGTCAACCCATCATCACGGCCGAACCGGAAACAGAGCCATCCCAGTCTGCCGTATCGGTCCCTCGCTATGAGTCAGAACCGGTTTCTGAGCCGGTTGGGGTACTGCTGGGCCAGGAGACTGCTGTACTGCAAACTCCACCTGTTTATCAGAGCGTTGTGGGTACCCCGCCTGAACCGCAGCCGGTTGTGGAAGAGGATCAGGACTGGTGGGCTGCTCAAACGCCAGCCCGTACCCCGCAAAGACAGACTGAAGCGCCGTCAGGCTCTCGCAGGAATATTCGCAACATGCTGGCCGGTAAAGACATCCAGGTGATTAAAGCGGGTGAAGAAGACCTTTCGGAAGAGGCACCGGTTCCCGGCGCACAGCAAAATGGGAGCGCAGAATGATTCTCAACTCAAATCTGGTATTTCACTTCACCATTCTGGCAACCGGAACCCATAAACCCGGTTTCTGGCCTATCGCCCTCACCATTGCCGGCAGTGTAATCATTCTGGCTGTCGGCGTGCTGATCACTGCTGTGCTGATCACCCTGCTGTACCGGAATTATCGCCGGCGTCTGTCGGTGGAGAAATGGTTGCAGATTCGCAATGACGGCAATACCCGCAGCGTTTTTCATTTGCGCCCGGATGCCGGTTCTACCGCCGTATCATCGGTATTGTTGTATGAAGGCCGCCCGCTGACCGAGGCACTGGTCCCTGCCCTGCGTCCCCCGGCCCCTGTGCAGCAAACAACCGTCAAGCCTTTACCTCAGGCAGCTGCATCCGTTGAGCCGGAGCAGGATCACAGCCCCGCGACCCAACCGGTTGCTGCAAAAAGCAGCCCAAAACAACCGAGCGAAGCCGCCAAAGCGGCCAAACAGGCCAAAAAAGAAGCCATGGGAGCTGTTGCCGTTGGCCGTAAAGCCGGCGGGATCATTGGAGCACTGGGCAGTTTACTGCCAGGTGATTTAGGGAAATCCTTCAAAGAGCAGTCTACCCAGATCCAGACAGCCACGCAAAAAGCCAGCAAGGCCATTGAAGAACCCGAGGAAAAGAAGCAGCGCCTTGAACACATTCAAAAAGAGATGAAAGGGCTTTCCGGGAAAAAAGCCAAGACCACCTCTCCGGCAGCTCAAATGGCATCTTCAGAGCAGGTGAATCATACCCCCTCCCCGGTTGCAGCATCCACTCAACGGGTCGCAGATCAACCGGGCCAGGCTGTTGCACAGGCACAGCCACCTGTAGAGCAGCCGCGCTGGATACAAGAAAAAGGCACCTATCAAACACCTTCACTGGAACCCGGCCAGAATATGCGCATTAAACTGGAACTGTCCCCCCTCAATATTTACCGATCGGTCTCAGTTCCGTTGTGTCTCAAATCAAAGCAGGTCGATGAAATTCAACCTGACCCCACTCAGCCTGTCAATACCTCCGAAGCCTGGCAGCAGATAGCCGTGCCGGGGCTGCCGGTTTACAAATCGATACAGAGCATTTTGGTGAACGTGCTGATCACCGCGGTCAACGCGTTCTGGGTCATTGTTTTGATTAAATGGTTTATTGGTGCGGTGCTGTAGCCACTCGCTTACCAGCCTGATAGGCGTAGACGGAGAGTAAGTATGATGATCGTAAAAAGCCAGGATTCAACAGTCAACACGGATAGATTTGAACTCGACCCGGATAAAGGGGTAATTAATATCGGCAGCGACGAGGAGAATGACATTGTCATTCAGCATCCCAGCGTGCGGCCCTTCCACATGATGCTGGCTTACGGTGAAAAACCGTACCAGATCATCCCGCTGGATCCTGAAGCCGAGATCTCCATCCGCGGGGTTCAAATCCGCTCCGATTCCGCCATACCGGTCAATGACCTGAATGATATTCGCTTCGGTGACTTCTCCTTCGCCCCGCTAGTCGAAGGTGCAGGCGGCATGGAGGCCGAAAGCTTTGCCATCATCGAGATCCCCCACGAAGCCGCAGTACCCGAAGACAGCAGCTATCAGGAGCCGCTCATCTTCTCCACCCAGGATGTTGCTGCGCCGGTTTTCCTCACTCCCGATTCCCGGCAGGTTCAGCCTGAGGTGGTGAGCGAGATCCAGGATGACGTCATCCTGGTGGAACTGGCAGAAAAAGAACAATCCGTGGAGGTCGATCAAACCGCCACGTATCATCTGAACATCATCAACGGCGGCCCGATTGTGGCCTCGTTTGACATCAGCGCTGAAGGCGTACCGGCAGAGTGGGTGAATATTTACCCGCCGCGCGTCAACCTGTTCGAGGGCGGAAAAGCCTCCGTGGTGGTTACCATCACCCCGCCGCGAAAATCCACCTCCACCGCGGGTCCGCATCCATTGTCCTTCACGGTGACTTCGCCCAACCACGCCGGTCGAAAATCGATTCGGCTGGCAAAGCTTGAGATCGCCCCCTTCTACGAATTCGCCATCAGCGATGTTTCACCGATGCGCCGGGTGATTCCCTTCCGCAGACGTTATGGCACCGTGGAAATGGAAGTCCGCAACCGCGGTAATTGCCCCTCGCATGTACGGCTCATGGCGCAGGATGACGGGAACGAATGCCAATTTCACTTTTTGGCTCCCAACGGATTGATGCAGCTATCGCAGGTAGAATATGCAGTACCCGCCGGTGAAATCCAGATTGCTCCCATCCACATATCACCCATCAAACGCAATCTGGTTCGCTTTACCCCAAAACAGCATCCCTATCGCGTATCGGTAACCCAGACCGAAAATGAAAGTATGTCGTTGTTCTCCATGGGCACCGCCATTGCCAGGCCGCTGTTCGGAATCCTGGAGGTAGCATTGACCATGCTGGTTCTGGCTGCCATCACTTTTTTCCTCTTCACACCGCGAATTTCTTACTTTAATGCCGAAAACAGCGTGATCGGGCTGGGAGAATCCACCACCCTGCGCTGGCGTGCATTCTTCTTTACCCATGATCTGTCCATTTCCGGCGTCGATGACCCCATAAAATCATCCACCGGTGAAATGGAAATCTTCCCCACTGAAACGGTCAACACGTATCAACTCACCGCCACCACCTGGCTGTGGAAAATGCTCAACCTGACCCCCAAACAGGCATCCTTCACAGTCCTGGCCGTGCCCAGCGAACCCAGTATCAATACTTTTGTGGTGGGGGATAACGATGTACTGGTGGGTGATTATGATCTGCTGCGCTGGTCGGTTTCCAATGCCACAAAAGTGCTGTTGACCGTGAACGGCGTCACCGATGTATTTGAGAATCCTGAAGATTTCAACGGCGAACGGAATCTGTTTATCACCGCCGATACACTCGTCTCCATTGAAGCCATCAACGCCCTGGGGTCGGTGGTTGACAGCGAGTACATCCTGGCCCAACCCCCCAGTATCGTGATCAAACGTTTCGAGGTAAATAAGACATCTATCTACAAGGGTGAACAGGTCACCATCATCTGGGAGATTGAAGGCACCGGCATGGCCGACGGCGGTCAGGTGATGATTTCCGCTTTTGATAGTGTGCTCCCGCTGGAAGGCGAGTTGACCTTCTTCCCCGAGGAGTCGATGGAATTTGTGCTGACGGTGACCAACCGCGAAGCGGAAGAAGTCCGTATTTTGCCGGTTGGTGTGCTGGATCCAGCCGCCCCACCCGAACCACCTACCATCAACTTCTTCACCGCGGCCCCTGAAACATTGACGGGCGGCGGTAAGGTGGAACTGGCCTGGTCCGTGACGGGCTTGTTCCAGACGTTGACTATCACCAACGGAAAAGAAACCATTGCTGCGAATTTAAGCGCACAGGGGTTCCGCACCATTGAGGTTTCGGAATCCGGCACGTACATCCTCACTGCAGTCAATGAGGATAAATCAGCAGGCAAAGAGCTGACCATTACTGTGAACCCTGACAAGCTACAGGCCGTTTTGAGTGTTACCTCGGTAGACCTGCCCACCGTCCCGATGATTGGCAGTAAAGCAATCGTGGGCATTTCCTGTGAGGCACCGGATGTGAAAAATCCCCCGCCTACCGGTACGGTGATCGTTTCGGATGGTACTGCTTCCTGTGAAATTCCCCTGCCGGTCACCAGTTGTGAGATGGCCTTTGCAACCCCGGGTCACAAGGTGATCACTGCAACCTATATGGGGGATGATAACTATATCCAGTCCGAATCCACAGCCTGGAGCGGCAGTGATGTGAACGTTATGGGGAATGATCTCGAATTGCAGCTTACCTTTGTTCCATCGATCGGGCCATTCTACTTTGGTCAGAAGGTGGACCTGAAGGTCTTTGCCAGGGGCAACAATCCCATCCGCAACCCGCTTGGTACCATCATGTTAAAACGCGTGTGCGATCCGGATGCAAACTATCTGGAAACCTGCGCTGCCGTACAGGAAGGCCTGTATACCCTCAAAGCAGAAGACGGCGGCGTGCATGTATTTGAAGACCTGATCATCGACCAATTGGGCGGTAAATATGAGCTGACGGTCATCTACACCAATGATGACTACTATGAAGATAGTTTCGTCAATATATCCGCACCAGTCAGCGGAACGATCCTCAGCCCGCTGGCTTTTTCAACTACCACTAATCTGACTACAGACTATCTCATCGGAGATGTCAGCCTGAATGTTTCGGTCACCGATGCCAATACCAGCGAACTCTATTCAGTTCCGAAGGGGTATGTGGAAGTAACCGCCCTGCACAGCGACGGCACCACCCGCATCGACTGTGATCCAATCCAGGCCAATCTCACAGCGTACGATGGGCGCAGTTCCCGAACCACCTGTACGCTCACGCCTACCAAGGCGGGAGATTGGAGAATTCATGTCAGATATATTCCGGTATCTGATATCTGGCATACATCTGAAGCCGGAGAGATCGGTACGCTGTCGGTGATTGCCGGAACGGAGATCACGTTGGTCAACGATCCAGGCGAGTTGACTACCTTAGCAAACAATACCCTAACGCTTAACGTTATGCGCACCGATTTCAACACGCAGGTGGGCACAGGCACAATGGCCTGTTCAGGCACAGACCTGACCTGCAACTGTGCTTATCACATTGATGAAACAAACTGGCAATGTGTTGTAAAGCCCAACATCAGCAGTGTGACCACCTCCACCACTCGTAGCATCACGTTCACTTATACACCGGTAGACGGCGAATTTTTGGACGATGACACATTGAGCGATTCGTTCAAAATTCTCAGGGCGAATACCGTCGCATCCATGACAGCCCCGGTAACGCTGGCCAGTTATTACATCGTCGATTCCACCATTGATGTGACCATCGCCGCAGCGCATGCCCTGGGCGGCGATAACCCCACCGGCAATAATAATGTGACCATACAGCTAGGTTCAAATACCTGTAATGCCTCAACCGGTATGAGCAGCCCCATCACTGAGGTGACCGCTTCCCTGGGTACCCCCAAGAGCTTCAAGCTGGACAACAGCTACAATACCGGCAGTAACATGCGCTTCTGTTACCGGTACAACGGCGATAACGCCGCGTACAACGCCTCACCCTGGGTATCATCCAGCGCGTTCCTGGTGCGCAATACCTTTACCACGCTTACCATCACCGCTCAGCCCACCGCCGGTGGCACCACCCTGCTGAACACCGGAACCGCTTCTATTACGGTGAATGTTGCCAACGGCGAAGGCGGAAATGCTCCGACAGCCGGCGATATCAACTTCAAGTTGGGTTATGGCACCTGTTCAGCATCCTCCGGTATGACCACCAACACCATTGGAACCATCACGGATGGATCATTAAGCGGCAGCAGCAGCCTGACCAAAACGGTGCAGCTCAGCGATGATCACGTGATAGGCCAGGATATCAAGTTCTGCGTGCGTTATGAGGGCCACGGCAACTATGGCGCGTCCGATTGGGTGGAATCCGAAGCCTTCCGGGTGAAAACTCAACCCACCATTCCGGCCGTGAGCACAGTCGAAGTGGTTCTTTCGCCTGACAAAAATGATTACACCACCTTCTCTGTGACGGTCAGCGGAGCTATCACCCCCGCCAGCACCAACCTGACATTGGTGGATGCGAACAATACCGTCATCTGCCCGGCTCAAACCACCAACTACAACTGTACCGTTGACAGCATTTCTGATACGGTTTTCACCTACAGAATCGCCTCCAACCTGCCGGGGACACTCTCACTCACACCGAAGTATGCCGAGGATGCAAAGAATAAGTCAGCCACCGGCACCGCGTTTACCGTGGATTCGCGTTATGAAATCACCTGGAGCATTCAGACCTCTTCCTATACGCGTAACCTGACCACGCCCAACCCTAACTTCCTGACGTTCTCCAGCTATGAAAACGTCACCGCCTATGATGGCGCGGATGAAGAGATGGTCACTTTCCTGAAGGCGGCTTTCAGTATCACGAATTACAGCACCTACGATAACGCCACATTTGGCTTGACCCCCAAAGTGATGAAAGTGATCGGCGGGGTGGATGGAAGTCCTCTCTCGACTGAATACGCCGGCTGCTCACCCATCACCGCACAGGGTGTGATCAACTGCTCTGAAACCAAGGTGGATGATGCAAATACAGCCGGTTTACGGATTATCCTGGAACCGTCCTCCAGCACATCCAGCTATTACAAGGCCAGCCAGCTCAGCTCCAATTATGTTTCGGTAAATATTCTGGCTAATGTGATTGAGAATCCCAAGAATTCGATCTACAACACCGTCAACAATTGTTATCAAACAGACGGAGTCCGCTACTTTACCATCACAGGTTATACGGAACAGGCGCTGCTGGCCAGCCAGGACTTTGAAAATGGAAACCTGCAGTTCCAGCTTGAATGCGTATACATGTCCACGGATGACTGGTGTTATGACTTTTATAAAGGCATGAACGATGATTCAGCTCACTGGACAGATTCCTCGCAGGACTGCTCGGATCAGACCGATTACAGCATCACCACCAGTAACATGGAGGTGGCGTTTACTCCGGTGAGCGGTGTACCGGGCCTGTACCAGTTTGTGATTACTCTCAAAAACGACTCGTTCGGCGGTTGCCCTGGCCGTGGCGGTTATATCGAAGAGAAAGCCCATCTACGGTTCTATTTCGAAACCGGTAACAGCGATTATGAGACCTTTGAAGCAACCACCACCAAAGAAAGCAACGATTCCTGCAACTAGCATGATGAGGAGCAGCCTTGCGTAAACAACTCTTGAAGAAAATCGTATTGATCATCCTGCTGGTCCCACTACTGGCAGGCTGCGCCTTGCCGGCTCAGGTCACCGCCAAACTACCCTTTCTGGCCCGCCTTCAACCGCTCGATTGCAGCCTGATCCGCGCCGGTATCCTGATCGGCAAGGACGGCGATGAGGTTGCTGAAGAACAGCGCGATGGTTACGAGCTGGCCCTCCAGCAGATCAACCAGAACGGCGGTATCCAGGGTTGTGACCTGCAGTTGTTCTACCAGACCGAGGAGGAAGTAGGTTCCACCAACGCCGCTTCACGGCAGACTTACCTGGCTCTCCGTTCGCTGGTAGAGGACGATAAGGTGGCGGCCCTTCTGGGCGGCAGCAGCAGCCCTGCGTCGATGACGGCCGCCTCGCTGGCGAACTATTTCAACGTCCCCATTCTGATACCCTCTGCCGGCGGGGCGCATATCCTGCCGGAGAATAACCGCTGGGGTTTTCGTTTTCATGCGCTGGAAAGCTCGATGGCCGGGAGTGTTTTTGAGCTGATCAAAACTGAGTTTGGTGCCGGTGTGCAAACCGTAGTCGTGTTTGAAGACAGCACTTTTGGCCATGACGCCGCCATCGCGGCCGTCAACGCCGCCCTGACGAGCGAAATGGATGTCACGGGCTACTTTGCTTACAATGCTGCTCAAACCGGTTCAGATGTGCTCGCCAAAGAGGTCATGGAACTGCAGCCGCAAATCATTTACCTGGCTTTCAGTGATACCGCTGAAGCTGAAAAAGTGCTGCTGGCTCTGCAGGTTGAAAAAGGATCTTTGGGTGTGATTGAAATTGCACGAGCCGGCGGATTTGCCACGCATGATTTTCTGCTCAACAGCAGCCCCGAGACACTGGCAGCGATTGAAAATCTAATCCTCGTCACCCGCTGGAGCGGAGATGAGCAAAGCGCCGATTCACAATCCGTCGATGAAGCATTTATCACGGGTTTTGCCGACTATACGAAAGCCAAATACGGCGAAGCCCAACTCCCCACCCTGTACAATGCCGAAGCTTACAAATCACTTATGATCCTGGCCGATTCCATGAACAGCATGATCTCCGGCGCCGCTCAACCGCCAACCGAGTTGAAAAAAATGCGCGAAGACCTGCGCCAGACCCTTTTTAACTACAAGGAGGTTTCATCCGCATGGGGATTGGTGGATTTCACAGCCGGCGGGCAAAACCAGAGCGGTATCTCACTGCTGCAAATGTTCGGCGGTGAATGGAAAGCGGTCTATCCGGCCGGAAAAGCGGAAGCAGAACTGTATTTTGATTTTCAACCTCGCTAAGCAAAGGCATATCAACGTATGTCATTCCCGACGCATCGAACCCCGGCCCGTTTGTCTGAAGGGCTCGTTCCCTGCGTCAAGATATTTAAACACCTGCGGGCATGCCTGAACTCGCGGTTGGCTGATACCCGACTGCATCGTTATCTGCTGATCCTGATCACCCTGTCGTTGTTATTTCTGGCAGCACCGGTCAAATCTGTATCCGGTGATACCACCGGGCGGTTTTTGTTTACCCCCCAGAGCGGAATGGTACATGTGTGGACCCTGAAAGCCTGGGTGGACAGTAAAGAACTGTGTGAGGTTTACCGCCAGGATGAGGAACAACCCACCGGGGAAGATATTCAGGCTTATTGCGGTCTGAAAATCTATGACGAATGGGTATCTGCGGCTCCCTGTACTTCATTCATTGAGAGCGGTGCGACCAGCGCCTGCACCGGTTCCTACCTCACCTACCAGGGCTATTTCTACCGCGATTACAACACCTATGAGCCGGCTCCCAAAAGTGAAAGCCGCTATCTGATGCCAAACTGTACGCTGGGACAATGGTGCAGCCAGAAACCGCTCATCACCTTCACCGGCACCGAGCCCATGCCCGGTTATGAAATCAAAGAGGTACACGTCATCATGGGCGGCAGGCAATATGACTGTAACAACGGTGATACCTGCGAATTAAACCTGCCCCTCACAACCAACCAGGGAGTTTTTGCCGAATACTGGGTGGTTTCCAGCTTTGGTGATGAAAGCGAACACCAAACTGCTCACATCCGTAACCTGTACCGGGGAGAAAACGGCGGCCAGTATCTGGTGGATATTCTGTCCGCTGAAAACATGCCCTACAACCAGCTCGACTATGCCGCGCTCACCTGGGATATTTTCCCGGAATATGCCCACCCCAACGGTATTTTGTTCACCATCCCGCAAAGCGAATTGGATCTGGCCACCAGCCACCATCTGTATATCCTGGCCGGAAAATTGATCTTTACCGGTAAGGTGGATGCCAGTACCTGTGTGCAGAACGGCCTGCTCGACAACAGCAATGCCAATACCTGCGGCGAAGAAAAAACATACCAGGCCGGTCTGGACAGCCAGAATCAGTATGACCGACAATTGGTGGAGGCAGGCTCTAAATACGGCATCCCTCCCCGTGTAGTGAAAGCCATCATCACCCAGGAGAGCCAGTTCTGGCCCGAACCCGGCATCCAGTTTGAATATGGATTGGGCTGCCTTTCAGAATACGGCGTGGATGTGATGTTGAACTGGGATACAGAAATCTTCCTGAATACCTGCACAAAACAATATAAAGAAGACGAGTGCGCCGCCGGTTATGCCAGTATGACCGATGATGAGCGCGCGATGGTACGCGGCCTGGCGCTGCGGCCGGTGGGCACCGATCAGGAAATCGATCTGATCACCCGTGTGATCCGCGCCAATGTCACACAGGTCGATCAGACCATCCGCGGGTTGGTGGATCAACCGCTGGCAACCGTAACCACCTATGAAGATCTGTGGGATTTCACCATCGCGAACTATCATGCCGGCAATAATTGCATCGCCACCGGGATCAAAACGCTGGTGGATAGCGAGATACCCATCACCTTTGAAAATTACTGTGCGCTTCCCACCGGATGCCCCACCGCCTGCCTGTATGTGGAGCGGGTCAAAAATTACGCTATCAACGGAACCACAACTGAATAGTTGAGTTTCTTAAACTCTAAAATTTTGGATCAACTCGTTGGGGGTGTTATCCGCGCCGGATCTCCAGCGCACCTTCGTTTCCGGCCATAAATGATTCCAAAACCGCAGCGGTCACCTGATGAGCTGAATTGCGTGCCGGATCATTAATGGTAAACAGACCGGTAGAGGAATCATATGAGCTCACCTGCACCAGATGCTGATCGGCAAAACCCGGCGCAGTTTTATTGTCAGAACCACGGTCGCCCGTCCAGGGCAGCGGATACTTGCCGCCGAACCGTCCGCTTACGATCACCGTCGCACCATTCTGCAAAGACTGTATGATTTGATCCGTTTCCGGCTTGATACGCCGGCTCACGGCTCCAGCAGCGGTGACGCCGCGCGCCAGATCTACAAAATCAGAGAAGACGTTATGTTCACCATCCACCCGTCTTCCGGCAGCATCCACCCCATCCTCATACCAGGCGCCGGCCATCGATTTACGCGCCAAGTCAACTGCTTCACCGGTAGTCGTATCGGCTGTTTCCCCTTCAACCCGTAATCCTAACTGATGCAACGCCATCACAAGGGATGTGGGACCGCAATTGGCATTCAGGTTATCTCCGCCAACCTGCAACTCAGCAGCAAATTGGTTGATATGCACCGAGTTCGCGGCATCCAGGGCATCACCCACCGGCAGGGCAACGCCAATGTTTTCCAGCCTGCAATTCTGAAAATCAGAAAGAACCTGGCTTGACAGAACCTGTTCGTCCATCTGGGTCAAAAAAGGAGAAACACCGCACAGGATTCCTGTGGAATCTTCAACAGAGAAAGATGGTTCTTTCGCCATCAACATTTGAAGCAGTGTATCTTCAAATCCCTGTCGAAGATCTTCTTTCTGGATTTCATTGAGGCGTAATCGTATTTGATCAGCCGTGAGATGATCGAAGACCCTTACTACCGATAAAAAGTCTGATGACATATCCGTATTATAAGAAAATGAAAGTATCAAGTCTGTAAAAATGAACTAAAAGACCTTCAGGATTGATTATTGATCCATGCCTTTCAAATCGGGATACTCCACCTTTACGATCCAATTCCTGGATCATTTACTATTTTATTATGATTTTATGTGAGATTATCTATATTTGTACTATAATATTAGGAACAAATAGCGCAATCCGTAACAACAATAGCTTACGCACTTCAAGTGGATTAAAAAACATGGAAACCCATGGCTTTTCACAACCCCCCATTCCAGACAGTCCCCTGACTGCAGAAATTTTAATCGGCATGAAAGTAAGAGACCTGCGTACACAGCGCAACCTTTCATTGCGAGCGCTGGCAGAAAAAAGCGGGCTCAACATCAACACCCTCAGTCTGCTGGAGAACGGACGTACCTCTCCATCGGTGAATACGCTGCAGCAGCTTGCCTATGCTCTGGATGTGCCCATGGTCGCCTTTTTTGCCGGAGACCCACAGGAAAGGGATACCGTTTTCACCCCGGCTAGTACTCGCTCTGCGGAGTGGGTAGGCCAGGTGATGATGCAAAACCTGGGCAAAAACCTGGTTGGCAGTTATGTCCAGCCGTTTTTGGTTACCTTGCCGCCCGGTATGGGTAGTGGGGATCAGCCGGTGATGCATACCGGGCATGAATTCCTGTATTGCCTGGATGGAGCGCTTCAATGCCAGATCGACGGTACCAATTTTACGCTCACCAGCGGCGACAGCCTGTTATTCCAGGCTCGCCTGCCGCATCGTTGGAATAATCCATATACCGACCAGGCCCGCATCCTGCTGGTACTGGTACCTGCCGATACCAATGAAAAGCCAATCAACCAACATTTTGTCAAATGATACGAGGGTAAAAATGAATAGAAAAATTGCTGTCATTACGGACGATGGAAAAACGATCAGTCGTCATTTCGGACGCGCACCATACTATCTGGTGGTCGAGAGTGAGGATGATAAAATCATTAGGCGTCAAATGCGCCCAAAACCCGGGCATCATACCTTCAGTGACCAGTCTCATCCTGAAGGACAGCACCAGCATGAACATCACGGTGAAGGTCATGGGGTTGACGAAGCCTCTCACCATAAGCACGCCGGCATGGCAGAAGTGATCTCTGATTGTGAGGCTGTGTTGTGTGGAGGAATGGGCATGGGTGCCTACGAAAGCATGCGCCGCTTGAATATTCGTCCGGTGGTTACAGATTTGACCGATATCGATGCTGCAGTTCAGGCTTATCTGAACGGCACTTTAATCGACCACCAGGAACTACTGCATTGATCCAATTCAGCATGACCCGTCTGTGAGACCAATCTTGTGATCCGGGCGGATGAACATTATTCGTATCAAGGAGATTTGGATGGAAGCCACAAAAATCGGAATTATTATTTGCGACCGCTACCGCACCTGTGCCGGCGGAAAATGCTTTCGGGCGCTGCACAACCGCGAAGGCGCGTTCAGCCAGTATGCCGATCAGGAAGTTGAACTGGTAGGATACACCACCTGCAACGGCTGCCCCGGCGGAAACATAGAATATACCGGCGATGAAATGGTGAAAAATGGAGCTCAGGTGATCCACCTGGCCACAGGCATGCTGGTGGGATATCCCCCCTGCCCGCGGATCGATACTTTCAAGAACTATCTTCAAACAAAATACGGCGTCAAAGTGGTTCTGGGCACACACCCCATCCCCCAGAAATACTTTGAAATGCATCAGAAGCTGGGCAGTTGGGATGGACCTGTCTGGAAGGAAAGACTGGTTTGGGCCCTCAAAGATGAAGAGACTCGCAAGGCGTATAATTAAATAAGCAATATCGCTTATTTACCGGGCTCATAATACCTGCCCGAACTCATTCATTCTGGAGGGAATATTCATGTCAGTCAAGCACAGCTCAGAAGTTCAACCCGTTGATATCCCCAACGGTGAAGGCGTTACTCGTAAAATGCTCATTTCGCCCGAGGAAGGCCCCAACTTTGCCATGCGTTGCTTCACCATTCAGCCTGGCGGCAGTATGCCCAATCACACCAACCTGGTGGAACACGAGCAGTATGTGGTCAACGGGCGGGCGCGTATCGGTATCGCCGATCAGGTCTTTGAAGTGAAAAAAGGCGATGTGGTTTTCATCCCGGCTGAGATACCGCACTGGTATGCCAACATCGGGGATGAACCGTTCGAGTTCCTGTGTGTTGTACCCAACAAGGATGATGTAACTACCGTTCTCGGTTGTTAATTTATCTCGCAGTAAACAGATCCATCGATCACTGCACAGGGTGATCGGTGGATTTTTGCTTCCGGAGGTAGATTATGAATGACGCACGGGATCAAATCGCTGGGGACCTTCCGGAGAAATCACGATGGACGAATCACAACACATTTGTTTGACTGTGATCATTATTCGGGCCATCCGTTGTATAATTTTGTCAACGGCCCCATTTGCTGAATGACTCAATAAGGAATTTACCATGACTGATCTGAGAGAACGCCTGAAGATCCCTGTTTCCCGTCTCGATGAGCTGAACTCCCTGCTGCTCGATCCCAATTCGCGCGTGGTGAATGATATTCTGGAGGTGATTGCCCGGTACGGCACACCGGAGGAAATCAATGCCAAAGCAGAGGCAGCTCGGCAGTTGCCTGCTCTATTGGAGCGTGTAAAAGCCGTTAAACCGGAATACCTTGACGATCTAAAGTGGCTCCAGGAACAGCGTGACCAACACGCCTTTGTTTCTGTAGCCGATTTTCGCCGCCAGGTTTTAGGCGCCAGAGCGGGCACGGTTCAGTTCAAGGACGAGTTCGCCGTCACCATGGAAGTGAGCGCGGCGCAGTATTTCCCGTGGGTGATCGCCGCGGCCAAACGCGCCATCGCTGAAAAATCGCTCATGCCCGGCCGCTGGATCAAAGTACGCAAGATGAAAGAGCAGGAAGCTGATGGCGACCTGGCTGCCATAGCTGCTGCCATGGAAATCATCGGGGCCAGTTATGTGGAAACTCTCGATACCAAAGGCACCGACGGCTCCAATATTCACCTGGGCGGCCCGGCCACTATCACCGGTTATTTTGGCGGCGTGGGACAGCCTAACGATCATCCGCTGTTGTGGCTGGATGAGTTTTTGCACTTCTACACCACCTATGGTGTACGCCAGGTGCTCAACATCAACCCCGGCACCGTGCTGGTTGGATATCTGCTTTACCGTTTGGGCGTGGATATCGAATTCAAGATCTCAGTCTTCATGGGCAATGACAACCCCTACGCCGGGCTGTGGACTCTGATTGGAGCTAAATTGTTTGCCCGAGATGACGGCACTTCTCCGTTGATCGGGTTCAACTGGAGTAACTCCGTCAACAACGAAACCCTCGAAATCACCGCCGAGATCCGCAAAGATCTGGGCTTTGAAGAGGTGGTTCGTTTTGAGCATCACATTACCGAGACCTGGAAGAGTATTGTCATCCAGCCTTATGACCGGCGCGCTGAACTGGTGCAATTGGCCGATCATGTGGCCAATATATCGGCCAAACATGAGGGCGGCGATCCGCAAATCGACGGCAAACGCGCTCATCCCTCCGATATTTTGGATTACTTCCGCGATAAGTCCGAGGTCATCTCCAGCGGCGATTGGGACGCCATGCAGCAGAACTTCCTCGATAAGGTGGCTGCCGCGGATCACACCGCCCGCGCCCTCACCGAAGCCGGTTTGAGCTTTATCGCTGCTCAAAAATTACACCTGTAAGCGTTTTCTCTTTCCATCCAGCAGCGCCGGCAATACCGGCGCTGTTTTTTTGTCCGATCTCTCCCTGCCCAATTCAGACAATATGGGTCACAATAAAAGAATCAACTGAATAATGGAGACAAAACAGTGGGGATTAACGCCCTTCAAGGAAAGGAAACAGGCGTATGTCTTTTCAAGCGTATCTGGACAAAGTGGAAGAAATCACCGGAAAAACACCCAATGACTTCATACAGGAATCAAAAGAGAAAAACCTTACTCAGCATAAGGAGATCATCGACTGGCTGAAAGTCGATTACAAACTTGGCACGGGGCATGCCAGAGCGGTCGCGTATGTCATCCTGCACGGCCCTGAATTTGAGGTAAAGCAAACCACCGGCCCACA